>CAZAEQ010000002.1:144012-211418 GCA_964484185.1 uncultured Phycisphaeraceae bacterium | reverse complement strand
AAACGAAAGGTGATCATTTCATTTCAAAGGTGATCATCAAAAGTGATGATCACCTGATCACCTTTTGATTTTGGGCTAAAAACGCGGGTTCGGAAGGGGAAGAAGTGCTGAGTGCTGAGTTCTGGGTGCTGGAGGAAGTACTGAGTGCTGAGTTCTGAGTGGTGAGGGCAGAGTCAATAGGGCGGCCGAGGTCGTCGCAGACCGGAGGTTGAGCCGCGTAGTAGGCATCGTTTTCAGCTTTCAGTGCGGCGTACTGGTCATCGGTCATAGTGCATTCGGGGCGCGGCTTGGGTGGGTTGTGGTCTGCGAAGTGGGCGTGTTCGGGGAGGGACCAGGACCAGTAGCGTTCTCTGTCGGGCATGACGTGGAGGTTGGAGGCGATGTTGAGTGCGACTTTGGCTCTGCGGAGCGTGATGGGCGTGATGCCGAGGATGCGAGCGCGGGAAAGGAGGTCGTCGACAGGCCGCGGACCGGGGAGGAGTTCGGCTTTGAGGAACTCGCAGGCCTCGTCGTGTAAGGGGTGTTCACGGGGTTTCGAGCCTGCTAACGGGTCGTTCTTTGTTGGGCGTGTGTGGCGGGTGCGGGACCGCTCGATGAGGGAGAGGGCTTTTTGAAGACCGGAGGCGGCGGCCTGGTCGTCGGGGTTGACTTCGAGGCCGACTTGGTGATGCCGGGCGAGGAGGAGTTGCTGCAAAAGAGCCTGATTATCAAGGTATTCTTCGAATCCGGGCTCTGTGGAGAGAGGCGGCGGTTGAACAGAATCGATGGAATCCATGACCGCTGCGATGATTTTGCAGAGATAGTTGGGGGTTTCGGGAGTTTGGTTTGTGGGGTGTGTGTTTGTCATAGCGAGCAAGGTAACAGCCTAACGAAACTTTGTCAAGACGAGAAATAGCGTTTGGTATAAATTGTGGTTGCGGCAGCAAAAACGCGGGTTCTTATGATCCTATAACCGTTTCAATACTGGGTAAGCCTGAGCATGCAATGCCAGAGGAAAGGGATTTCCTCCGGCACCTCCTTTCTTTTGGAAGCTGTTTTCAGTCGCTCCGCGCGACTCTTTTTCTGAGGAAGTGGATTCGGCCGGAGTCTAAATCCAGGCAAGACGATCACACGGCAAACGAGATTTGTACATGTTGCAGCACTTTGGGTTATGCTTGCGGACCCTATGCCAAAATGCCCAGATGCAATCCTGAAACTAGTTGAGCGCTTTCAGAAGCAGTCCGACCAAGTGCTTTCGCCAGATTACAACGAGACGCAGCTGCGCATCGATTTTGTGAATCCGATGTTTGCCGAACTTGGTTGGGACATGTCGAACGCTGCCGGTTACGCGGAGCAATATCGCGAAGTCGTTCACGAAGACCGCGTCAAAGTGGCGGGCCAGACGAAAGCACCGGATTACAGCTTTCGAATTGGCGGCCATCGAAAGTTCTTTCTAGAGGCCAAGAAGCCAGCGATCAACATCAAAGGAAATTGGGAGCCCGCGTATCAGCTGCGCCGCTATGCGTGGAGTGCCAAACTCGCGTGCAGTGTCTTGACCGATTTCGAAGAGTTTGCGGTTTATGACGCACGCATCCAGCCCAAGATGTTCGACAAGGCATCTATCGCACGGCGAGAGTTCATTTCTTATACCGATTACGAGTCGAAGTGGGACTTCATCTCCGGAACCTTTTCGAAAGATGCGGTGCTTCGCGGCGAGTTTGATCGCTACTGCGAAGCGAAGAAAGGACGCGGGGCAGAGTCTTTTGATGATGTCTTCCTTAACGAGATCGAGGAGTGGCGGAAAAATCTGGCCTCGAATCTCGCACTTCGCAATGACACACTCGATGAGCCCTCGCTTAACTTTGCCGTTCAAAGAATCATCGATCGAATTATCTTCCTGCGAATTGCTGAGGACCGCGGCACGGAGACTGTTGATCAGCTTAAAGAATTGCTAGAAGCGGACGAGATTTACCCGCGGCTTGTCTCGCTCTTCCGACGTGCCGACGAACGATACAACTCAGGGCTGTTTCATTTTGCAAAGGAAAGAGACCGCGACGAATCTCCGGACACGCTCACGCCAAAGCTCGATGTTGACAACAAGACGCTCAAGAGCATCATAAAAGCACTCTATTACCCGCAAAGCCCGTACGAATTCTCAATGGTTTCGGCGGACATCTTGGGCAGCGTTTACGAGCGATTCCTAGGAAAGGTCATCACGCTTACTGCGGGACATCGAGCGAAGATCGATGACAAGCCAGAAGTTCGCAAAGCCGGCGGCGTTTACTACACACCAATTTACATCGTCGATTACATCGTTGAGAACACTGTCGGCAAGTTGTTTGTGGGAAAGTCACCAAAGGAAGCGGCGAAACTCACTATTCTGGACCCAGCGTGCGGTTCAGGATCGTTTCTAATCGGAGCGTATCAGTTTTTACTCGACTGGTATTTTAAACAGTACATCGCGGCCGATCCCGCAGCGCTTGCGACAGGCAAACGTCCCCTGCTGCGACAATCACCTGGGGGCGGATGGTGCCTGACGATTTCTGAACGCAAGCGCATTCTACTAGACCACATTCACGGCGTCGATCTCGACGGCGCAGCAGTCGAAGTTACGAAACTAAACCTCTTACTTAAGTGCCTCGAGGGAGAAACCAGTCAGTCCCTCGGATTTGAGCAACGCTTGTTTCGTGAACGCGCTTTGCCTGACCTCGGTAAGAATATTCTGTGTGGCAACAGCCTCATTGGCACTGACATCATCGGAACAGAGGCCTGGACCAGGCTGTCGGAAGAAGACCGCAGCCGCACTAATCCATTTGACTATGAACGGGCTTTCCCAAATATCTTTAAGGGCAAAGGAGGCGGCTTCGATGCAGTGATTGGTAATCCACCCTATCTCGCGGGGCGCGAGTGGAGTGAAGAGTTGTGGTCGAATCGACAGTACTTCTTAAGTCGATTCTCATGCATGACAGATCAATACGACCTATATGCCCTTTTCATCCAGCGTGCAGTTAGTCTATTGAAGAATCATGGTTCGTTCTCGTTCATTACTCCCAACACGTGGCTAAATAATGAGCACTATCTACCTTTACGCGAGTGGGTTGCGTCCACTGTAACAATCCGCCAACTGGGCGACTTCAGAAACGTCAATGTATTCGAGGAAGCGACGGTATTGCCGATTGTGATAATTGCAGACCGAGAAGTAGGCGCTGAATCGGAGGTCATTGTAGAAACATTTGAGAGCGCCACGTCAAGCTCGATACATCGCACCTCACCCTCACTGTGGCGCCGGTTTGAGAATTTTGCATTCAATCTGTCCCTTGCTACGGAGGATGTCAAAGCTCTTGAACGAATTGAGAAGCCCGGGATCGCGGTGGAAGATATCGCCGATGTTAGATTCGGTGTTAAAGTCTATCAGCGAGGAAAGGGCCGGCCACCACAGAAGGGACCGGAAGCCGCTCAGAAACTGTTCGAGCGGCAGAAGTCCCATTCCAAAGACGACTATCCGTACCTTCGAGGCGAGACAGTTAATAGATATTTGGTTGGAACCCCTAGAACGCTGCTTTTCTGGGGTCCCCATCTCGCTGAACCGAGGACCTTTGATCTGTTTGAGGGTGAGCGGATTTTGGTTCGTCGAATTGTCGGTACACGCTTGATTTTGTGTCCGACGCGAGAAACCGCTATCGCAGATCAACTGCTGCACACAGTGAAACCCAGGCCAGACAGTAATTGTGATTATCGTTTCTTGGCTGCGTGTCTGGGAAGTTCATTAACTGCGTATTACTTTCGCAAGCGATACAACCGAACCGAGAAAACGTTTCCTGAGATTCGCGTTGCGGAGCTCCGATCGATGCCGCTTCCTAAATGGACTGAAAAACCAAAGCCCACCGCGCGCGTGATCGGACTGGTGGACGCAATGCTTCTCTTGCAGTCGAAAGCCAGTTCTGAAACGTTGCCGCAAAGGCAAGAGCAAATCCGGCGCGAGATTGATGCGATAGATAGACAAATTGACGAACTTGTCTACGAACTTTACGGGCTAAGTGAAAACGAGATCGCTGTTGTTAGAGCCGCCACTCCAGCCCCGTGACCTGATGAAGGGACACTCAGCTGCGCCGAAAGCCTCTTTGTTTCAACGAGCGGTAGTAAGATCAAGTGCAGTACATAGGGCTCTCCCAAACGGACTCAATTCCATTGTGATTCCGTTTAGCATTACTCGCGGCCCCCCATGGAGTGAATCCCAATCCTCTGCATCACTACAGCCTGTCGTTGAAAATGTAAATATTCCTAGTCTGCTAAGCGAGTTGGCGTTTATCTCCACGCTTTGCATGGTTTCATTTATCGGTGGCGGAAATGTGCCAGAAAACCGAGACGCGTGTCGAAGCAACTCGGCATCCTTTGCCGAAAGTTGCTTCAATACTTCGACAAACGCTGGATGTATGCTGTTCGGCGAGTGCAGACCCCGCGCGAGAAGCTGTGCCCAGAGTTCCTGAAGTGTGGGATCATCAACATTTCCCACTGCGTCAATTAACGGAAACACGAGGGCCATTGTGCCGTTGGAAAACGGAATTCCCGCCTTGTGGCAAATTGCTCGCGCGCGTTCGAGCATCCCAACTTGGTTTTTAAGTCGCCACATACGTATCGCGTCTTGACCCGCGAGACCGAGCTCAGTAGCGATGGGGCCCAAAAGCAAGCCCATTAGTTCGCTTGCCTGCTTTGCGAGAATTGTTGCGGTAGGTCCGGCACCAGCGGCGGTACCACAAACTACTAATGAGTCAGAGGGGTCCATGAGACCATTGTTGGGTAACCTGAGACTCAGGTTTCAGGGCGCACTGTCAATTGACGCTAGTGAGCTAGAAGAGGTTCCAGTTACCGAAGCCTGCGGGCAAATTTTCCATTGAGCGACTTGTTCATGAAGGTGTTTAGACCCTTGCCGGACTGCGCAAGCGATTTCATGCTTTCCACGTTGGTTTTGCCGTTTGAGGAGTAGTCGTAGAGATATTCCTTGCCGCAACGGAAGAGAACCGTAATGTGGGCTGGACCGATGTCAAACGCAGCGACACCGGAAGTTCCGCCGAGATTGCCGTATTGTGTCATTGCTCATCCCTGAAATGAGTTGTTCCAAAGCGTTCCTAAGTTGCTAAACGAAGGCCGGTATCAGCGGATATGTAGCGAGATCGGAAATCATCCTCAAAAACTGCGTTCAACCGAGCAAGATCAGAAATGCTATAGCCGTTCGTCATTTGGTATGAATCGAGAATGCTCGTAACAAGTCTTGGGGATTCGCCTTCGATTCGTACTGGCTCTTGCTTGGAATACCCCAGGGCGCTCATGCGCTTTACAAGCCGGAGATATTCGTTTGGAGTAATACGCCCCAAGTCTTTCGCCCGTCGGATGATGGCAGCCATCGACACGCGCCAGTAGGACTTCAGCGCGGCGGCTTTATCCAATGTAAGTCCGGATAGTTGTGGAGCGATTTCTCTTGCAGGCATTAGGAATTCTGCGGCGAATCGGTCTGCTTCCCCTTCCATTTCTGCCGTGGCCGATCTGTGCATTGTCATATGTCCCAGTTCGTGTGCGAGAGAAAACCGTGCGCGGTCGGCTGGGGCTTCCTTGTTCACAAAGAAAAGCGGCCTGCCCAAATCGTCGGGCCACTGTGCGATGGCATCTATGTCTGTAGTTCCAAACGGGAACACGAAAACAATCCCTCCCGCGCTCTCAATTGTTCCTATCAGATTTGGAATCGGGCCCAGTGGGAGTGACCAACTTGCACGCAGTAGTCCCGCAACATGATCGGCCTTTCCGTGATAATCATCTATGTCCATGAATCGAAACGTTCTCGCTCCGGGGACAATCTCGAGCTCACGCAAAAGACGTTGAATTTGTAAACGGCGAACCGTCACCTCCGCCTGCACTCGACGAAGATGTTTCACCAAACTACCAGCTCTCTTGCGAAAGTAAACGACGCTTACACCCAGTCCAGAATAGTTTCCGTCTTGAAAGAAGAAGGAAATGGGGAAACGCAGAGTCTCAGAAAACTTTTCCAGGACACTACCCGCTGGTTCCTTCTCTCCGTGCATAATCCTCGAAATATGGCTTTGATTTATCTCACACAATTCTGCCAGTTGTGTCTGCGTGATATCCCGCAAATCACATGCGAGACGCAGCATTTCAGAGTTAAATTTACTCATTCGCCAACAACTTTCCTTCTGCCAGCAGTCTTGGGGCGAATGATCGGAAGATCGACAACAGGTATTGGATTTGCGGGTGGCGTGGAAGTGGTAAACAGATTCTGGCCCATCATGGGGTCCCTGAACTCAATTCTCCAATGGTTGAGTTTCCAATCTCTTGGGCAAGTGACATAAATTCCAATAATCGATTTGCCAACTCTGTCTGGAAGATAGCCAAACGTCAAATCTGTGAGATCATTATCAAGGCCAGGAATAACTAGCTGGTGATAGATTCCTTCCTGATGCTTAGTACGAACATTTGCACTGCGCAGATTGGGGTCAAATTTCTTAAATCGCAATCTGATCTTCGATCCAAAGTAAAACATGACCATTCGTCCAACTCGTTTGATCGTTACTTTGGGATCGCCAATTAGCGAGCTTTCAAGCAGTGTGACGAACTTCCTGTAGACCATCGCGGCCTGAATGCTCGAATCGACCAAGAGGCGATATTCCGGATCACTGCTCAGCATATCCTGAACAGTCTGAAAGGCCTCCGCCATCTTTTCTTCAAGGAGATTGGCATACGGCTGAAGTGCCACCCTGGCTTGCTCACGGGATACGATGGTTCTAAGTGCTTGCATAAGCCAAGATGATACCACAAACCGGAAAACCATGTGGAAATTATGACCATTTTTATGACCATAAGTCGTAACGCATTGTAAAATAAAGACTTCCGTCGATTGTTCGATCTTGCTTTTTGCAATTCCTGAGCTAAGTTTTGCAGGTTCCTCGCTCTCTCCCACCCCTTACCCTCCTCCCCTATGGCCTACGTCGCTCTCGCACGCCGATACCGCTCCCGCTCCTTTGACGACCTCATTGGGCAAGAACCCATCGCGCGCACGCTCAAAAACGCCATCGAGTCCAATCGCGTCGCACACGGCTACATCTTCACCGGAACCCGCGGCGTAGGAAAAACTTCTACCGCCCGCATCTTCGCAAAAGCCCTCAACGGCGGCAATCCCGAAGTTGATGAAATGATCATGCAGGGCCGCGACACCGATGTCATCGAAATCGACGCCGCATCCAACAGCGGCGTAGACAACACCCGCGAACTCATCGCCAACGCCGCCTACCGCCCACTCCGCGGCCCATACAAAATCTACATCATCGACGAAGTTCACATGCTCTCGAACGCCGCGTTCAACGCACTGCTCAAGACAATGGAAGAGCCGCCCGAGCACGTCAAGTTCATCCTCTGCACCACCGAAATCCACAAAGTCCCGGCCACCATCCAGTCACGCTGCCAGCGGTTCGATTTCCGCAATATTCCCACCAGTGAAATCGGTAAACACCTCGCCGCCGTTATTAAGAAGGAAGGCCTCAGCGCTGAGCCCGAGCTCATCCACCAGGTCGCCCGCCTCGCCGATGGTTCCATGCGCGATGGTCTCTCGCTCCTGGACCGCCTCATGGCCGCCGGCGAGAAAAAGCTGACGCTCAAACTTCTCGAAGAACTCCTGGGCCTCCCCAACCGCACACTTCTCTCCCAGCTCATCGCCTCATTTGCTGACGGCAACACCAAAACCGCCCTCGAAAACACCGACAACTTCCTCTCCCGCGGCATATCCATCGATCAACTCTTTGAAGCCCTCCTCTCGCGCTTCCGCGATCTGCTTGTCATCGCCGCGTGCGGACCAAATACGACTGTGGTCGAACTCTCCGATGAAAATCGCGATGCCGAAATCAAACTGGCCTCGCGATTCGATGGAGCTGGCCTGGTTCACATGATTGCCCTTTGCGAAAACGCCCAGCGCAACGCCAAACAATCCGCCGCCCCGCGTGCACTTCTCGATGCTGTCATCGCCCGCATGTCCATGAGCGAAAAAATCGCTGATGTCACAGCTCTGACGCGAGAACTTTCTGGTGGCAAACCCGCTCTCGCAGGTTCCGCCTCAAAAAAAGCATAACGGCGGGCGCTGAACCAGAGACCATCGCACCCGCCGAAAAGCCCCCATCATTCACGCTCAAAGAACCAGCTATCGCTGCGCCTGCGGCCAAACTTATCGAGCACGTTCGCCAGAACGCACCGACCCCCGCGCCAGTTGTCGCTCCGGTTCACGCGCCAAAACCTGTGACGCCCGCGGCACCGGCAGCACCCGCCGCGAACACTGCTGAAATCTGGGCTCGCCTCATCGCAATGACTTCGGGCCGCTCACAAAAATCGCTGCTCTCAAAACTCACGCTCGACCTGGTCACACAAACCACGGTGACAATCTCCGCGCCCCACGAATGTTTCGAACTCGCCCAGGCCAGCGAAGCGGACATCGAATCGGCACTCATAAACATCATCGGCCGCCGCCTGAAAATTGAGATCGTCGATTCCGGCGTCAGCACGCCCGCCGCTACATCTACCGCATCAACTGCCGAAACCGCCGCCGCCCAATCAATGAGCCAGGTTGAATCCAATCCGCTCATCAAGCGTGCAACTGAACTCTTCGGGGCCCGTATCGTCAGTGTCCAGCCGCGGAAACCCGCGGTTTCTGCACCAGCTCCGACCGCCGCACCGATACCAGTATCCTCACCAACTGCCCCAACCACAGACCTGGAAACCGAAACCCAAGGAGACGACTAATGCTCGACAAACTCAGAGCGATGACCGCCCTCGCCGGCGTAATGAAAAATCAGGAAGGCATTCGCAACGCCACCGATCGCGTCAAGACCAAACTCGCCGCCGCTCGCCTCACGGCTGAAGCCGGCTCCGGCGCGTGCAAAGTCACCGTCAGCGGCGAACTCAAAGTCATTTCAGTCGTCCTCGCCCCCGCGCTTCTCCGCGGCATGGCCGCCGATGACAAGACCCGCGACCTCGCCTCCAACCTCATCGTTGAAGCAACCAACGCCGCGCTCCAAAAAGCCCAAGCCGTCATCGCCGAAAGCGTACAGGCAGAAGCCGATGGACTGGGTCTGGGCGATCTCGTCGGCAACTTCAAGGGTCTTGTAAGCTGAAAGGGTGAAATGGCAACCCCATCGCACATCGCCATCGAAGTGCGCAGGCTCGAACAGCCGCCCAAGTACATCTGGGAACACGCCGCCCCGCGCCCACATTCTGAACCAGCTAAAACCGAATGGGAACGCGTGCTGCTCGACAACCCGCGCGTCTACGACGGCCCCATGGTCTTCGTTTCCGATCACGAAAATAACACCATTCGCTGCCGCCCGGGGACATATCAGGAATTCGTCACCGCCGAAATCGCCGGCCACTTCACAATTGCGCTGGGCGTATCCGGCCTCATCCGCTACAAAACTCCCGATGACACATTCCTCACGCTCATCGGCCACCGAGGCAATCAAACCCGTATCTACGGCGGCACATGGGAAACCGCCCCCCGCGGCACAGTCTCGCCGCCGCCCCTGGGTGTCCAGGTCTCGCGCCACACACTTGAAACACAACTGCTCCAGGAATGTAAAGAAGAAATCGGCGTCCAGCTTTCGCCCGCATCAATCACACCATTCGCGCTCGTCCTCGACCCACACGCCCGCAGCCTCGATGTCGTCTGCGTCGCCGCAGTTGACAAGAACGGCTACGACCAGATCCAGGACTCCATCCGCAAAGGCGGCAATTGGGAATACTCGCAGCTCCGCTGGGTCGATCTCGAAAAAGATGGCGCCAAACTCATGAACGACTTCAGTCCACCAACCGCCGCACTCGTCCATGCCATGCAGTCTTGGTCTTGATTCTTTATTGAATTAATAACTCTAGTGTTTTCTCTTCCGACCTCTGCGCCTCGGCGTCTCTGCGGACTCTGCGTTGAAAGACACAGTTCCCCGCAAGCACGCGTTAGACGGGCCTAGTCCAAGTAATCTCTTTATCCTTCTCCAGCATCTTCGCCGAATTGCGAACACACTCTTCGCAGATCCAGGTTCCGGTGGTCATCGGACTTTCCCAGGCTCCGCGATCTTTGTGCTGCAAGCACATCACGCAGCTTCCCAAATCTGCCATCGGCCCGCTCGGCGGATCGGCGAGCACCGCCATGCGATATGCCAGCGACAGGCAACTGCCGCAAATTAATGACCCTTTGTGTCCTTCAACCATCGGTCGATCTTCTGCCCAGGCGCGCATGCAGAAATCACATTTGAAGTAGTCATTGCCATCGGCATCAGTGTCATGCATGTGAATCTCTCATCGCCTGTATCAATTAATCCCGCGTTGATGGCGCGTCAGCAATTGATAGACCTCGCATCGTTTCTGTAATTCGTCGTGGCGGCCAACATCCACAATCCGTCCCTGATCCATTACCACGATCCGGTCTGCCGAAAGCATGGTGCTGAGACGGTGGGCGACAATCAGAGTCGTCCGCCCCTGCGAAAACTCATTAATCGCGGCGTTGATCTGCGCTTCAGAATCCGCATCGATCATGCTCGTCGCTTCGTCCAGGATCAGGATTGCAGGATCGCGGAGAATCGCCCGCGCGATAGCAATCCGCTGGCGCTGCCCACCAGACAAGCTCGCCCCTTGCTCGGCAACTTCTGTGTCGTATCCATGCGGAAGCCTGGAAATAAAGTCGTGTGCCCGCGCCCGTTTCGCTGCCGCAACGATCTGCTCTTCGCTCAATCCGGTCGCCGCGCCATAGGTTATGTTTCCGCGCACTGACCGTTTGAACAGCACAGTCTCTTGAGTCACCACACCAATCTGCCGCCGCAGACTTCGGATATTGAAATCGCGGATGGCGTTTCCATCAATCAAGACGCTGCCGCCATTTGGATCGGGCTCAAACAGCCGCGGAACCAGCGAAAGCAGCGTGGTTTTGCCACAGCCGTTGGGCCCCACAATCGCGACTTTTTCGCCATGACGAATTGCAAGATTGATATCAACCAGCGACTCGCGCGGGGAGCCTGGATAGTGAAAGCTCACATTCCGGAACTCAATATCGCGCGCATGGCGCGGCAACTTCGGAAGTCGTGAATCATGCCCCGGCTCAGGAGTCGATTCCATCAATTCCCGCAACCGCTCTGCGCCGCCGCTGGAAGCCTGAATGTCGTTCACTAAACCAGAGATGGGTTTGAAACTCGCACCCGCTGCGCCCAGTGATATCAGCACCGCGATCAACGTCTCGCTTGTCAGGTGTCCATCAAAGACAGCTTTGGCTGCAACCAGGATCAGCGTACCCAGTACAAAGATCGAGAGCGTTTCGACGACAGGGCTCGATAGCGCCCGCGCTGTCCGCACCTTGTTCAGTTCCGCCATCACCTTCTTGTTGATGCGGTGAAAGCGTCCCGCCTCAAAGCGTTCCGCTGAATGGACCTTTACAACCCGCAATCCTTGCAAACTTTCAGTCGCGGCGAGTTGCATTTCTGATTGCGAAACCAGTGCTCTCTTGCTATACCGCCGAATGCGTTTTCCAAGTTTGTTGATGACCAGAAAAACGATTGGGCCAGCGATCATGGTTCCCAAAGTCATCTGCCAGTCAATCAGGAAGGCTGCGACCAGTGCTCCGATTCCTTTTACGGCCTGCGAAACTGCCTTGCTCACCAGCGCGGTCATTCCCTGCGACAGCGAATTGGTGTCGTTCACAATTCGGCTGATCACATCTGTAGCGCCACCCTGTGAATCACCTTTTGAACTCTTTACCACCAGCCCCAGCGGCAAACGAAGCACCCGGTGAAATGCTTCGCGCCGAATTGATGTCGTAGTCTTGTTGACCAGTGTCAGCGACAGGAAAGCGTGCAGGAAGTTGGCCGTTGATCCGACAATCGTGAGAACGCCCAGGCCCATCACTATCAGGAAGATGCTGGACCACAATGTCGTTGGCAATCGGTTGATAAGCCACCGGGGAATCTGTGAGTTTGCGTGCTCAGGTTTGGCATTCCATGTCGCGGCCATCGTCGCCAATGCCTGCGCCTTGGCCCCGCTCTCATCTGAAGTTTCCGGAAGTTTTTCAATCACGTCCACGGGGATCTGATTGACTGCATGATCCGGATTCTTGTTCCATTCGCTGGCCTGGGTTTTGAGCGGTGGCAAGACTGCCCGCTTGGTGCCAAAGACCGCACTGATCACGGGCGTTGCCCCGACCAATCCGCCTGTGAGACTGCCGCCAGAAATGATCGCGCAGATCATTGCCGCCAGCATGAGCTTTTTGTAGCGGAACATCCGCTTTGAGAATTCCCAGAACGGATCGCCTTTGGCTGTCCCAAGTTGGCGGGACGTGGGCAGGCTCAATCGTCATCCTCGAAATACTCGGAGACATCTTCTGGCGTCGTGTCCTTGGGAGTCTTGGTCTTGACCTTGGCTCCGCGGCGGGCCGCGAACCCTTCGGTGAATGACCCAGCCTCAGCCAATGGACGTTCATCCTTATCCGCATCAGTCTTGCGTGCACGCACGTTGAGCTTGATGGGGACTTCAGAGAACGGGAGTTCTTCGCGGAAGCGATTGACCAGGTAGCGCTGGTACGTCTGCGTGAACATCGCGGGCCGATTGACAACCAGCGCGATTTCCGGCGGGTTGGTTCCGACCTGTGCAACGTAGTAGATCTTGGCGTGCACACCCTGCTTATCGCTGGGTGGGCGAAGCTCAATGAGCTTGCGGATCAGGCGATTAAGGACGCCTGTAGTGACGCGGGTCTCGGACTGCTTCTGCATGTCGAAGGCCAGGTCCAATGTCTCTTTGACATTCAGTCCTTTTTTCGCGCTCATGAATGCAATCGGAGCGTGTGACAATCCGCCCAGTTCGCGGCGGAGATATTGCTCGTAATCCTCGGGGGTAACTTCGGTGCCCTTGCGGCCTTTCTTGCCGCGTGCGCCGCCTGGATCTCTGTCCCATTTATTTACAACGATGATGACCGGCTTGAACGCCTTCTGGCACATCATGGCGAGTTGTTCATCGACCTGGCTGAGCTTCACAGTCGCATCGATCAGGAGCATGACGACATCGGAGCGATCGATGGCACGCTTGGCGCGATCGAGGGCGTAGACCTCAACCATGCTCTGGAAGCTCTTTTTGCGGCGTAGACCTGCTGTATCAATCGCGACGATCGAGCGGCCATCAAGTTCAAAGCGAACGTCGACGGCATCGCGGGTGGTGCCTGCGATTTCGCTCACGATCATGCGCGGCTCGCCTGCGAGCGTGTTGACCAGTGTGCTCTTGCCGGCGTTGCGCTTGCCGATGATGGCGACTTGCAGATCTGCGCGGCGGGCTTTTTCATCGGTGTTATCAGGAAGCGCTGCGAACAGGAAATCCTGAAGTTCGCGGCGCATGTAGTTGTTCTTGGCGGAACAGAGCCAGGGTTGACCAAAGCCAAGACCAGCGAGTTCCTGCGCGTGACTTTCCCAGCGCGGTCCATCGACCTTGGTTGCCACGACTTGCACGTTGAGCTTCTTCGCTTTGACGCGGGCTTCTTTGCCAGGCTTCTTGCCTTGTGCTTTTTTGGAAGATGGGCCGAGCTTGCCCTCACGCAAGAGCTTGGCAATCTCCAAGTCGTGCGGCGTGATTCCGGCCTGAGTATCGACTGCAAAGAGGACCAAGTCCGAGGTCGCAATCGCAGCTTCGATCTGTGATTCGATGTCTTCGGTCAATGTTGCCAAGTCTTCGCCGACATCGTCATAGCGTTCACCCTGGGCGACATAGACACCGAAGCCGCCGGTATCGATGAATTCGACGGGCTTGGTGGCTTCGCCGGAGTTCTTACCCTTTGGGTGCTGGAGTTCGACGATGGCAACAACGCGATCGCGCGTGACACCCGGAGTCGGGTCCACGATGGAGACTTTGGAACCCGCGAGCATGTTGAGCAGCGAGCTTTTGCCCACATTGGGGCGACCGACGATAGCGACGCGAGGAATAGGCATAATGAGGTGACAAGTGTATGCGTTGTGATTTCGTTTGTATGGTCGGAACTTGTGCGGCGGCGGGTTGGCTCTGTGTATTTGTTTCAGAGGCCGGAAGCGATGCCTTTACTATGAACCCAAGTGGTTAAGAGATTCCCCATCATCGTTGGTCCAACCGCAGGCGGCAAGAGCGCATTGGCGATGGCGATCGCAACGAAAGTGCCGGGCCCGGAGATTGTGAGCGCGGACGCGTTCACGATTTATCGAGGGATGGATATCGGGACAGCCAAGCCATCGCGCGCGGAGCGCGACCAACTGCCGCACCACATGATGGACATTGTGGATCCAGCAAGTACCGAGCCTTTCACGGTGCATGACTGGCTGACTCGCGCTGAGCAAGTGATTGCAGACATCGGGTCTCGCGGCGGGACTCCGATAGTTGTTGGCGGAACGAACTTGTATGTGATGGCGCTGCTCAATGGGTTGTTTGAGGGTCCTGAGCCAGATGCTTCGCTGAGGGAAACGCTGCGACAGATTCCGATTGCTGAGTTGCGTGCAGAGCTTGAGCGAGTTGATCCGGTTGCGGCGGGGCGGATTCATCCAAATGATGAACGTCGGACGATTCGTGCTCTTGAGGTGTTTCGCCAGACAGGAACACCGATTTCGCAGTTGCAGAAACAGTGGGAAGAACTGCCGCGGAAAGAGGATCGCGTGCTGGTCGGTTTGCTTTGGCCAGTTGAGGAAATTAACAAGCGGATCAATGCGCGTGTGAAAGCGATGATGGAAGCGGGTTTCTTGCGGGAAGTCACAGACCTGCATCGCGCAGGGAAACTTGGGCCGCAGGCGGGCGAGGCTCTAGGCTACAAGCAATTGCTTGAGCATCTGGAAGGGCGATGCACGCTGGATGAAGCAATTGAAGAGATCAAGATCGAAACGCGGCGGTTTGGGAAGAATCAGCGGACGTGGTTGAAGCGGCTTCGGATGACGCCGAAGAGTGTGTGGATTGAATGTGAATCGGCGGTGGCGCCGATCACATGGGCCGAAAGGGTGGTTGAAGCAATGTCACGGTAGCCGCACCGAAATCTGAATCGAATAAGGTCGACCGCTCCAGTTTCCATTGAGGCCTACAGCATCAATTACGATCCTGAATATCCCTGGTCCGTATGTCCAGGTGAATGAGCGCGTCCACGTCCCGGAGGTTGCAGATCCCTGTGTCAGTGTTGAAACTCCGAGATCGATATCGACACCGGAGGTCCAGCGCCCATCGCCATTGGTATCGATGAATGAGGTTACCGCACGAACTCCTCGCTCGTATTGGGCAACTGCCTGATAGCTAAAAGTCGTGCCAGCTGTGACATTTTGAGACGAGGGAGTAACGTTCGTGACGACCGGTTTATCGACGAAACTCATCGGAGTTGCGGCGACCGGTACGCTCCAGTTGCCGAGCACGTCAACTGCTGCGGCACGGATCACTTTCTGATTACCTGTTCCCCATGTGGAGTTGACGGTGAAGGACTTGGTCCAGCCACCGGAAGAGTCAAAGTCTGCGCCAAGATCTACATCGACGCCCGAATTCCAGATGCCGTTGTTGTTCTGATCCAAGAAGAAAGTGACCGCCCGGATGGCGTTGAGACCGGAAGCAGTTGCGGAAACACTCACCGTTTGTCCGAAACTCGCCATTGCCGGGGCAACGACGCCGAGAACGGCGGGTCCCAAGACGTTCACGGTAACAAAGGCTCTTGGGGTGGTACCCCAGACGCCATCGATATCGACAACATCGGCGACGATTCGAATTGTTGCGGCAGCGATCCAGCTGGGGTAAACAGTGATTTGGCGGGTCCAGCCTCCGACACTGCTTTGGTCGGCACCAAGATCCTGATCGATAAAAGCGTCCCAGGCACCGTTCAAATTAACATCTCTGAAAAATGTAACAGCCCTGGGGTTGGAGTCCTGCAGCGTTGCGGTGATGGTGAGCAGCGCGTTGGCAAGCACATTGGTGGAACTGGCAACGAGATTCGTGATAGCCGGACGTTCATTCAAGCGAATGAAGGGTGTCCGTGTGATGGTTGACCATGCATTGTCGACGTCAACTGCGGCCGCGGCAACGCGCACGACCTGTTGAGGAGTACCCCAGGCAGTGGTCACAGGGACGGTTCTGGAGAAACCGTCTGCGCCAACAAAGTCTGCGCCAAGATCAACATCAACTCCAGGTGTCCAGAGCGAGTCATTGTTCTTGTCGACGAAGAAAGTCACAGCCAAAGGCAATCCCGTGTCGTCGGTCGCGGTGGCTCGCACGGTAAGGTTAGTTCCAAACAGGCGCGGAGTTCCATCGGCGCTGACTCCATCGATTGTCACGATCGAGATGGAGGGGGGCGCGTTATGGCGTACTTCCGCAAATGTCCAGGGAGATGACTGGCCAAGCGCATCAAGCGCCCTGACTCCAACCCGGATATTGGATTGATTTACGTACTGTGGAGAATCAACAAAATTCAGGATCCAACCGTTGGAAGAGTCTAAGTCTGTTGGTCCCGCATAATCGGCGGCGTCAAAAGTGCTGTTGCGGTTGTAGTCCACAAAAGACTCAATGGAGGTTACCGCATTGTTATCGGTTGCGGTGACGGTAATCGAGAATGGATCGCCGTTGTTGACGAATGGGACGTTGACCAAAGCCGAATTCACGACTGGCGGGGTGTCGACGGCGGCGACAGTGAATTCAATACCCGGAGAATTTCGCGGATTCGCATCGAAGTCCCAGGAGGTCACCATGCCGCGGAGCGAGCCGATTCCAAACTCCATCGTCGCCTGTGTGAGGACTCGCCAGGTTCCGTTCTGTGACGTGCCGCTCTGGAGCGACATGCGCCGCAATGTCGGACCTTCGGAGACTGGATCAAAAGTGCTGTTGCGATTCAGGTCGACCCAGAAGTAGGCGCCTTCGATATCGTGGCCGGTCGGGGAACTGTCGATGACCCGTGAGGTCACTTCGAATGTATCGCCAAGACTCAGATTGGCGCCGGGTGAAATCGCCGGGGTCAGGATCGTTGGAGCGATGCCAAATGTGCCGCCATCGTTACTGGAATGTTCATATGGGACCGGACCGAGATCGTCATCAATGTTCCAACTGCGAGACGCAAGCAGTGCGTTGGTGACCGCATCGTACACCTCGACTCGGAATTCAACCCACCCATCGGAATCGTCTCCTGGAAGACTGTAGAGGTCAGCGAAGGTGGGTGCAGTGTATGAGGCTCCTGAAGGGCCTACGGCTATCAGAGGACTTCTGAATATCAGGTCATCGCCAGATCCGCCATCATCTTCGAATCCTTTCAGATACACCGTAGTCTGCGTTGTTGATTGGAGGTACGCGCTGACAATGGCTCCCCGGATCGCACCATCTCCATCGTTGTCCGCTTCAGACTCTGTAATTACATCGATTATCTGAACGCTCAAGTAACGCCGTGATTCGAGGGAGTCAAAGAAGTACATCATAATACATTCCTTATTAGTAAGTCATGGAGTTACGCAGTGCGGGTCAGTTATTGGGGAGTGCCAACAAGTTCCGGTGACCAGTCTTAATTGCACAGAATTGAAAAACTACCTGGTTCTTGGAAAGGGGCGATGGGGGAAATTTCCCCTATTCGACCCGTGATTTTCTGCCACTCTTCTGCGATGTGTCGGTACAAGCTGCCAGTTCAATCGTGGTTCTGGATTGTGTCCGCACCCTGAGGAACCAACATGGACGGTGTGCTGAACAAGCGAGTCACCGGTCGCACCACCGCGAACATCCTGTGACGCGGCCCGCACCTGGCAGTTCGATGTCGGCGCGTGGAGTATCGCCAGCCAGCGAAGGCGATCATGGCGTAATATCACTGGCAGAATATTCGAGGAATCACCCGTGCACGACGATTCACCAACTGCCTCGCTTGGCCCGAGCCCTGATGGTGAACCGAAGGCTGTGACTCTCAGACAAACTACCTCAGACGCCAACCACCAGCCTGGAGAGATGATTGGCCAGTATCGTCTGATTTCATTGCTGGGCGAAGGCGGTTTCGGCGTGGTGTATCTTGCTGAACAGATGGAGCCAGTGCGGCGGCGGGTCGCGCTCAAGGTTATTAAACCGGGAATGGATTCCAAAGCCGTTGTCGCGCGATTTGAGGCAGAGCGGCAGGCTCTGGCGATGATGAACAATCCTAACATTGCTCAAGTGCTTGATGCGGGCACCATACCGCTGGATTCTCCCGGCGGAGGTCGTCCTTATTTCGTCATGGAACTCATCAAAGGTCCACCTATCACGGAATACTGTGACACGCATCGGTTGAGCATCGATCAACGATTGAGGCTGTTTGCGACTGTGTGCGAGGCGGTTCAGCACGCGCATATGAGAGGGATCATCCACCGCGATCTCAAGCCCGGCAACATTCTGGTAGCGATTGCCGATGGTTCCGAGGCTCGTCCGGTGATCATTGATTTCGGTGTGGCCAAGGCGCTGGCAGGCCGGCTCAGCGAGCAGACGATCTACACGGCGCAGGGGCAACTCATCGGTACCCCAGAATACATGAGCCCGGAGCAGGCCGAGATGGCTGAGACGGACATCGATACACGCTCGGATGTCTACTCGCTCGGCGTGATTCTGTACGAGTTGCTTACTGGCGCATTGCCCTTTGACTCCAAAACGCTTCGTGCCGCGGGCGATGCTGCGATCAGGAAGATGATTCGTGAGGACGACCCGCCACGCCCCAGCACCAAGCTCTCCAGATTGGGGGACGCCAACACTGCCATTGCCGCAGCCAGGAACATCGCGTTGGACGAACTGGCCTCGCAACTCCGCCGCGAACTTGAGTGGATTCCGCTCAAGGCGCTGCGGAAGGATCGTGCAGATCGCTACCGTTCTGCAGCAGAACTCGGCGACGATGTGCAGCGTTACCTGTGCGGACAGCCTCTTAAGGCGGGGCCAGATTCGATCTGGTACAGATTGGGGCTGGAACTCATACGCCGGAGATGGGTCGTGGTGGCAATGCTTATGCCGCTCTGCGCGATTGCCGGACCAATCGCGGCTGATGTGGCGTTCTACACACGGGAGTCGGCGGCTTGGATGAAAATGTTCGCAATTGGTGTGCTGGGCGCCGCACACTTTGGGATTGGGTTGTCATTGATTCTGGGTCTTGCCGGATGGGGAGCAAAGAGACCGATTTTCTGGCCGCCAGCTCTGCTCGGCGCGCTCTTTATCGGCATTTTGGGAATTGGCTACTCTGCCTACACCGTGCCCCGCATCGCCGTGCTGGGCCTTCCGACTGATTTGAAGGAATATTCCGCGGCAATCTCGATGGGGTGGCCGTTTGTGATCTTCGGAGTCGTGGTTTACTCGCTTGTTGGGCGCACGGCGGTTCGGTGCACGATGTGGCACGCGCTGGCAAGTGCCCTGATTGTTCAGGCGTTCCTCTGGGTGATGGGGGCGATTCTTGCATTTGCAGCAGATTTCAGTCGCTGGTCTGATCGCGGCTGACCCACGCTCTTCTGTTTTTCGATTCTACCAGCATCGCTGGAGGTTGACGGGTTTGAGACTGACACCACAGAGGGTGTGGATTGACGTGGAGGCGATGCCGAAGGAGCAGTGGGCAGAGCGGGTGCTTGAGGCGATGGGCATTCCGCGGGAGATTTAATAATGTGTCTAATATGTACGACCGTGTTGAACGGTGGATCGGTCGGTTGCATTGTACCAAGTTAATAGGGATTCAACGATGAATTACGATAGCCAACGAGCACTAAACCTCCTACGAGTCGGCACAGGTCTTGGCGACAGTCAGTTTCGCGACGAGCAAGAGCACGCTATTCGCCACATTGTTGAGGGAAGAGGGCGGCTGCTCGTTGTGCAGAGGACCGGATGGGGAAAGAGTTTTGTATATTTCATTGCGACAAAGCTGCTGCGCGAGCAGGGTTCGGGGCCAGCACTGCTCATCTCTCCTCTCCTTGCACTAATGCGTAATCAGATTGCGGCGGCAGAAAGAATGGGATTGCGTGCGGTCACGATCAACTCAGACAATCATGAAGGTTGGGCGACGATCGAAGCTGAGGTCAGGCAGAACAAAGTGGATATCTTACTTATCTCGCCAGAACGCCTTGCCAACGAACGATTCATTGCTGATGTACTTGGGCACGTTGCGGCCCGGATTTCCTTGTTGGTTGTTGACGAAGCCCACTGCATTTCTGATTGGGGCCACGACTTTCGACCACATTACCGATTGATCGAGCGGATTATTCGGCAATTGCCAGTCAACATGCGGATGCTCGCAACAACCGCCACCGCAAACCACCGTGTTATGGCTGACCTTGAAGAAGTACTTGGCCCAAGTCTTGAAGTCAGTCGCGGCAACCTAAATCGGTCATCTCTCAGGCTGCAAACAATTCGCATGCCAGGTCAGGCCGAGCGGCTCGCGTGGCTTGCCGAGCAGCTTCCGCTGTTGCCGGGAAGCGGAATTATCTATGCTTTAACGGTTCGCGATGCTGTACAGATTGCCGATTGGCTGAAGTCGCGGAACCTAAATGTTGAGGCTTACACCGGCGAAACTGGCGAGCGACGCCCAGAGTTGGAAGATGCGTTGCTCGCAAACCGAGTAAAGGCTCTAGCCGCAACAACTGCGCTGGGCATGGGGTTCGACAAGCCAGACCTTGCCTTTGTGATCCACTTCCAGACGCCTGGTTCAGTGGTGGCGTATTACCAACAGGTCGGTCGCGCGGGAAGAGCGATTGCGTCGGCGCGAGGAGTACTCTTGAGTGGAGAAGAAGAGAGCGACATCAACAACTACTTTCTAGAGAGCGCATTTCCGACGCGAGAAGACGTGCAGGTCGTTTTAAGCGCTCTCGGAGTCGAGGGGGACGGGCTCTCCGTTCCGGAACTGCTTGGTCGAATATACCTCAGCAAAGGTCGAATCGAAAAGGCCTTGGTATTGCTGTCGCTGGAATCTCCTTCGCCTGTGGTCAAGCAGGGGGCAAAGTGGCAACTTACGTCTTCAGAGCTGTGCGAGTCCTTCTGGGAGCGGGCTGCGAGGCTCACCGAATTGAGGCGCGCTGAGCAAGCACAGATGCAGAGATACGTCGATCTTACATCTGGGCATATGGAGTTTCTGATCAAAGCGCTCGATGGGGAATCAGATGTTGTGGGTTCTATCGATTCGTTGCCGCTTGCAACAAAGATTGATATGAAAATCGTTGAAGAAGCCATTTCGTTTCTTCGTCGCTCAGATATCCAAATCGAGCTACGCCGGCAATGGCCTTCTGGAGGATTACCCCAGTTTGGACTCAAGAGTTCAAGGATTGACATTGCGCTACAGGCACGACCCGGGAGAGCGCTTTGCGTATGGGGTGACGCAGGATGGGGTGGTCTTGTGAAACGCGGCAAGTACAAGGACGGTCGCTTCGATGATCAGTTGGTTGTGGCCAGCGCAAACTTGATGGACAAATGGGGGCCACACCCCAGACCTACCTGGGTTACGTGTATTCCCTCCCTCAGACACAGGAATCTGGTCCCGGATTTCGCGAAGCGACTCGCACTGACACTCAGGCTTCCATTCATGGAGGTATTGCAGAGAACCGAAGGTCGCCCTGAGCAAAAGACAATGGAAAATAGCGTCCAGCAGGCTCGGAACGTCGACGGGGCATTAGCAATTTGCTCTACAGCGGTACCCGGTGGACCTGTGTTACTGGTGGATGATATGGTAGATTCGCGCTGGACGCTTACTATTGGTGCATGGCTTCTTCGTAAACACGGCAGCGGAGAGGTCTTCCCTTATGCTCTTGCCGTGAGCGGGCATGAATCATGAGTGGACGGAATTCATCAAACGCTCAGGCTATTTTGCTTCTAACAGCGCCACTGATCGTTGGTCGCGAAGCAAGTTCGTCCGAGCTATTATCATTCGGCGAGTACAATCGACTCGAAAAAGTTTTACAAGAGAGCGGAAAGCAGCCTTCAGATCTTCTTGGGAAAGAATCTCACAGCTCTTTCCGGAATGACCCTGCAGGAATTGCCGGTGCTCGATTGGCGAGACTTCTAGAGCGAGGATTCCTCCTCAGCCAAGCGTTGGACCGATGGCAGGCACGTTCTATTTGGGTCACAAGTCGCGCAGATTCCACTTACCCCCAACGGCTCCGCGAGCGGCTGAAGGAACATGCGCCACCCGTGCTTTATGGTTGCGGAAACCGGTCACTACTCGAATCTGGGGGGCTCGCAGTTGTTGGTTCTCGTGATGTTAGCGATGAGCTACTTAGGTACTCCCATGAAGTGGGTCGTCTAGCTGCCAGATCGTCTTGCACACTGGTCTCAGGCGGCGCTCGCGGAATCGATCAGGCAGCAATGCGCGGGGCAGCTGATGGTGAGGGAAAATCTGTTGGCGTGTTAGCGGACTCTTTGGAACGAGCCGCGCTGAATGGTGAGCACAGGGAATACCTAATGCATGATATGCTCACCTTCATTTCTCCATTTGATCCGTTAGCGGGTTTCAACGTCGGAAATGCCATGCAGCGCAACAAGATCATTTATGCGATATCGGATGCCGCGCTCGTTGTGAATGCAGAATATCAGAAGGGTGGTACATGGGCTGGCGCGATAGAGCAACTGCAGAAGTGGCATTTTGTTCCCGTTTTCGTACGCGCCACCGGAGAGCTTGGAAAAGGCCTTGTGTCGCTTCGGAATCGCGGTGCGATTGACTGGCCGGAACCCAGGACGCCAGCAATGTTCATGGAGGCACTATCGAGCCACCCACCGAAATCGATTGGGAAGCTAGAAAAAGCAGAGGATCTCTTCGGCGCGATCGAGTCCGAGCCCGTGAATCTCAGGAATGGCGAGGTTGCGTCAAAATCTCAGGCACATTCAGAAGTGACAGCCAGTACGCCGGCCCCTGCCGCGGAACTTTGGGCAACAGTTCGCGCGATTGTTGATCGAATACAGCCACCTCTGACGGTTGCTCGAGTGGGTGCAGAACTGCAGGTTTCCAACACGCAGGCGAAAGAGTGGTTGGAGCGTCTGACCGCAGAAGGAAGATTGGTAAAGCAGTTGAAACCGCAAAGGTATTGTCGAGTATGAGCAATGGCGTGTATCGATAGAATGCTGTCCATTTGAACATCACTATGTCGTGCCAGATCGGTGACCTATCTGGTGTGGGTTGAGCAATCGCTCGATTCGATGGCGGAACGCTGTAGTTTCCGGTAGACTTATCCCATGGATGAATTGAGAATGCCGGGTGAGCCCTCACAGCAGTTGCTTGATGCACTCAAGCGCGAGTTGGAGCAGGGAGAAAAGCTGGTGTGGACGGCAGCCCCGGATTCAAAGGCGTTTTCGCGCGGGCTCAAGGGGTTGCGCGTTTTCGGTTTGATCTTTGGAGGCTTTGCGTTATTCTGGATGGGTGGGGCTTTTGCGATGATCGCGGCATCGAACAAGTCTGGGCCGCCATCGTTCTTTCCGTTGTTTGGATTGCCGTTTTTGATCATCGGTTGTGTCATGACATTTGGAACAGGGTGGGCGGCGAGGAGGCGGGCTGCGCGGTCGGTGTATGGACTCACGCCGCGGCGGGCGATTGTTATTGAGGGGAACTGGAATAGTGCTGTGCGAAGTGTGTATTCGTACAAGGCAGCACAGCTTGATTCAATGAGCAAGACCGAGCGACCTGATGGCGGCGGGGATCTGGTTTTTGAAGAGGTATATGCGGGGTATTCGCAGAACAAGCGGCGGGTGTATCGGCCGCGCGGGTTTCTTGGAATTGCGGATGTGCACAGTGTGGAGCGGTTGGTGAAGAATACTCTGCAGACGTAATAACGTAATATGATGCGACGGACATAGTTTAACAGAGTGGGCCAGGAGGCGAAAGCTGCGCCCGCGCTTTCACTTGAGGGTCTGGATTGAGTTGGGTGCTCAACCGGGCGCTCACGCTTCCGGTTCTTTTAGCGGGGATGGGGCGTTGCATGTTGGCGTTGATGGTTGCATGGACACAGTGTGTCAATTTGCTCTTGGTTCGACGTTGAGTAGATTGCGAACGAAGAAGTCCTGACGGCGGCGGCGACCGTAATTTGATTCGCCCGCGCCGTGTCCCGCGCCGGGGATGATCAGGAAATCGAAGTCTTTGTTGGCGCGGATGAGGGCATCTACTACTTGCATTGTTGAAGCCGGATCGACGTTGGTGTCGAGTTCGCCGACTGTGAGCAGGAGCTTGCCTTGGAGTTTGTGGGCTTGGGTGACGTTAGAACAGGCTTCGTAGCTGGCATCGACTGGGTAGCTCATCCACGCTTCGTTCCACCAGATTTTGTCCATGCGGTTGTCGTGGCAGCCGCAGTCTGCCGCCGCGGCTTTGTAGAAATCGTGATGGTCGATGAGGGCACGCATGGCGCTTTGGCCGCCGGCGGAGCCGCCGTAGATGCCGACGCGGGAAATGTCCATTTCGGGGTGTTTGGCGGCGGCGGCTTTGATCCAGGCGATGCGGTCGGGGAAGCCGCTATCTGCGAGGTTTTTGAAGCAGAAGTCGTGGAAAACTTTGCCGCGGTTGTTGGTGCCCATGCCATCTATTTGTACGACAATGAAACCGAGTTCGGCGATTTCCTGTTGATGCCCGTATGCGGGGTCGAAAGACTTTGGGACGAAGGAGTCGTGCGGGCCGGCGTAGATATTTTCGATGATTGGATATTTTTTTGCAGGGTCGAAGTTTGATGGTCGGTGGATGATTCCGTAGATGTCGGTGGTATTGTCGCGACCTTTGGCGACGAAGCGCTCGGGCGGATTCCAGCCCGCGCTTGAAAGTGGGGCGGTGTCAGCGCGGCTGAGCTCGGAGATCAGTTTGCCTTCAATGGAGCGAAGTTCCAGGACTGGCGCCATGTCTACGCGCGAGTAGCGATCGAGGAAATGGGAGCGATCGGGTGACCATTCGACTTGGTGAGTTCCATCGCCTTGGGTCAGAACAGTCAGGCCCGTGCCATCGAAGTTGATGCGGGCGAGATGGATGTAGTAGGGGTCCTGGCCCGGGATGATGCCGCTGGCGCGGAATGTGATCTGGCGGCGAGGTTCATCGAGAAAGTCGACAGAGCGAAATACCCAGTTTCCCTTGGTGATCTGGTTTTTGAGCGAGCCGGTCTTGAGGTCGTAGAGGTAGAGGTGATTGAAGCCATCGCGTTCGCTGGCCCAGATGACTTCACTGGTTGTGTCGAGGTAATGAATCAAGAGTTTGCTGGAGTAATTGAAGAACGTTGTGCAGGGTTCATCGATGATTGTGCGGACCGCGCCGGTGTTCGGATTGGTGGCGAGCAGTCGCATGAGTTGGTGGCCGCGTTGGTTGTAGATGAAGAGGAACTCGGAAGAATCGGGAAGCCAGTGCTCGTGGGAAAGGTCCCAGGGCGAGAGGAAGAGTGAATCATCGACTTTGGATACTGCGCCATCGGGGAGGGAAATGAACCAGGGCTTTGAGACGGCGATCTGATCGCCGGGCTTGAGGTAGTCTTGCGTGTGAAGCCGCGGTTGGAGCTGGTCTCGCGGCGAGGATTCGACAGTGTGAACCGGGTGACGCTGCGCGGGGCGTGTGCGCATCACGATCGCGTGCTTTGAGTCTGGTGAAAAGATCGGGCGGCCATCGAATGTGTCGGTGGCTGTGCCGTCAGTGGTAATAGCTGATTTCGCGCCTGTTGACGCGAGGAAAAGTTCGAGGTTGTGATTAGATTGAATGATGGAGCAGGAGTTGTCGGGCGCCGCGTTGCCGGGCAGCGGCGCGGGCTGGTTTGGAGTCGGCTCGGCTTTGGAAGGCTCTGGATCGGAAGCGAGTGCGGGGAAGAGGGCGATCGCGGGAAGCGGGCCGCCTTGATAGATGCCCTGGGTCTTGCCATCGTCATCAATTGCGATCCATGTGTGGCCAGCGAACGTGTGCTGGCGACGAACTTCGCCTGCGGGGAGCGCGGCATATGGATGGCGGCGTCCTTCAGCATCAATCCAGAATATGGAGAGCTTGGTGGGAAGTGAGTTCTTGAGGATGATGGCGGTCGAGAGCGTACTCACGCGACTTGGAACTGGTTCGCGGAGTGGCGACAGATGGAATCGGCGGGCATCGGCTTCTGCCGCGAGTGTTGCCGCGCTGGTATCGAGCGAGATAGACCAGATGATTCCGCCGGATGTCGAAAGTGCGAGCGCACGGTCAGCGATCACTTCGAGTCGATCGAAAGTGAGAGAACCTGGGTCGAGATTGAGCGACTGCGCTGCAGTCTGGTGATTAAACAGGGGACGCGAGATCCCGGTTGCACAATCTATGAAAGTGTATTGCGGGTGACCATTTACTATGGACGTATACCAGAGAGAACTGCCGCTGAGCCACTGTGGCTTGAGGTCGCGGGCGGTGTAGGCGCTGTTCCATAGGCGTTCGATTTTCGCAGCGCGTTCATAGTCGGCCCTGGTGCCCTGGGCGAGGAGCGATTGGGCGGCAAGGACCTGGGAGCACACGGTGAGAATGGCGAGGAGTGGTTTCATTGTGTTCCAGAGGATATCGGAAACTGGGAGTTTATATGCGAAAACCGCAAATAAGGCGGCACAGCAGCGGTGGCAAAGGGTCGGGCGATGGGCTATTGTCTAGTCCCCCAGAGATTGCCGCACGGGGTGTCGATTGTGCGTTGATAAACGTGCGGGAACCGGGGATGCACCGAAAGGTTGACTAGTGGCGACGAAAACCAAGAAGGCGGAACCGAAATCGAAGGCGACGACAAAGAAAGTGGCGAAGGCTGTTGAAGTTGAAGCGGATGATGTTGAAGTGGCCTCAGCGACAACAAGCACTGCTGCTGTGACCGGCGTGACCATCACACGTGTCGAATTTGAAACTCCGATTAATGCAGCTCCTGATCGCGTGTGGTTCTGTTTGACCCGCGAGACCAGCAACTGGTGGCCCAAGAGTTTCTACACCAGCGAACGCACGCAGCGGTTCGTGATCATGGCGAAGCTGGGCGGGCTGGTTGGCGAAGACTTCGGACGTGGCGGCGGCGTGATCTGGTACTCAGTCATCGGCGTGTGTGCACCCACGAGCCTGACACTGCTTGGACACCTGACGCCAACCTTTGGCGGACCGAGCATGAGCACTTTGGAAATTACACTCGAGCCACAGGGCAACGGAACGCTGTTCAAAGTTGTGGATGCTGTCATGGGCGCAGGTAGCGAAGGGTTTGAAGAAAACCTGCTCAATGGCTGGAAGACCATCTTTGGGGAGAACCTCAAGAAGTGGGTAGAGAGCCGCCCGACTGGACCGGTTCCGATGATGCCGCACAATAACCCGAATGGGTCAAATGTTGGCATGAACGACGGGTTCTAATCCGCTCGAAATAACCTGGGATTGAATGAGCCGGGCAAATTGATTGCCCGGTTTTTATTTGGACGTCTGGAGTTTGAGTTATCAGGACGGAGTGCTCCAGTCGGCGCAGTCGGTATGACCGGCATGGATGTGCGATGGGGCAGATAAACGCTGGTCCGAAATAGTCCGATTCAAAGGGTGGAACTTGCCGGCGATTGAGCGCGGTGAGTGATTGCGCACGCCTGAATTCACACGAATTCAAAGAGAAGGGAACGTTCATGGACTTGCTACAGATTCTCAAATCAGCGTTCGATGCCGATGCCTCCGACGTTCACCTTGTTGCTGGCCACGCGCCGACGATGCGTGTGCACCAGGTTGTTACTCCGATGGACTATCCGCTGATCACGCGTGAACACGCGAGAACTTTCTTTGAGATGATGGCACCCAAGGAAATGTGGCCGCAGTTTGATCGCCAGAAGGATCTCGACTTCTCATTTGCCGTAGATGGCCTGTCTCGTTATCGTGTGAATGCACACGTGCAGCGCGGCGGCCTGGCGATGGCGATGCGTGCGATCAAGACGAAAGTCCCGCCGCTGGAAAAGCTGAGTTTGCCCAAGGTGATTGAGCGCTTGACGTATCTGCCGCGCGGGCTGGTGCTAGTGACAGGTGACACCGGTTCGGGTAAATCAACCACGCTGGCGGCGATGATCGAAGGTATGAATCAGCGGTATCGCAAGCACATCTTGACGCTGGAAGATCCAATCGAATACGCATTCAAGAGTGATAAGTGTCTGATTGAGCAGCGCGAACTTGGCGCTGACATGCCCAGCTTTGCATCAGGTTTGAAGCACGCATTGCGTCAGGACCCGGACATTATTCTCGTCGGCGAAATGCGCGATCCGGAAACGACCGCGCTGGCTATCTCCGCCGCGGAAACGGGCCACTTGGTGCTTTCGACGTTGCACACAGTCAACGCCTCGCAGACGGTGGAACGAATCATCGACATGTATCCAGCGAATCAGCAGAATCAGATTCGCGCCATGCTTTCGAACACTCTGCAGGCGGTTATCTCGCAGACGTTGTTCAGCCGTGTAGATCGCAAGGGCATGGTTCCTGGTGTTGAAATTCTGCTGTGTACTCCAGCAGTACGAAACCTGGTTCGTGAAGCACGCACCTTTGAAATTCCAAACGTTATCGAGACCAGTCGAGCAATCGGCATGCAGTCAATGGACAGCTCGATCGCAGAGTTGTACTTCAACGGCATGATCAGCCGAGACGACGCTATCGCAGCGGCGGCTCATCCTGACAAGCTGGAACGTCAACTCGCGGCGTAAGAGTGTGGACATTAAGACTGGAGACAGGACATGCCTAGTTACAAGTATTCAGCAAGAAACAGTTCGGGAGTCGTATCCAGCGGCGTGGTCGCCGCTGAAAACGTCACTTCCGCCGCGACGGTATTGCGCAACCAGGGCTTGCATGTGATGTCGTTGTCGGGCGCGGGCCTTATGGCGAACAGCAGCGGGCTCATGGCAAAGATGGCGGAGATGAACGCTGGCAGCATTGGCCAGAAGCACGTGCTGGATTTCACGAGTCAGCTGGCAGTTATGGTGCGAGCTGGTATCAATCTGCGTTCAGCACTCGATGGTATTGCTGAGCAGACGGTTCACCCGGGATTTCGCAAGATCATCGCTGGACTGAAAGAAGATGTGGAAGGCGGCAAGCAGTTCTCTGAAGCGCTTGCGAAGCACCCAAAGCTCTTCAATCCGTTGTACATCAACATGGTGCGCGCGTCAGAAATGTCTGGCTCGTTCAGCAAGATGCTGGATCGAATCGCCGGCTATATCGGTCAGCAGATCGAGACTCGCAAGATGGTTGTGGGTGCGGCGATCTATCCCGGGATCATCGGAACGATGGCGATCGGCGTGACGGTGTTCCTGTTGACGTTCGTGTTGCCGCGGTTCTACACGGTTTTCGAAGGCAAGGAAGATATTCTGCCATGGGCGACGAAGTTCCTGATGGGAATTTCAAAGTTCGTGGTTGCGAACTGGTACTTTCTGCTGGGCGGGCTTGTGCTGATGGCTGGCGGTTTGTTTGCGATCTTGAAGACCGAAGTTGGCGCCTTCTGGGCCGACAAGTTGAAGCTGATGGTGCCGGTACTGCGGACCATGTTCCGCGCTCTGTATATCAGCCGTTCACTGCAGACGTTTGGACAGTTGATCAACGCCGGCGTGCCGATGCTCGACACGCTGCGAATCACGGGTGAGATTTCCGGCAATCAGATGTACAAGGGCATGTGGATGCGCGTGCACAATGCCGTGAAGACGGGTAAGAAGATCGCGACGGTCCTGACGAAGGACCCGTTGCTCCCCAAGAGTGTGTCACAGATGATCGCCGCGGGTGAAGAGTCCGGTAAGCTGGGCGAAGTGCTGGACGAAGTTTCGAACTACTACTCGAAGCAGTTACGGGACGCGATTAAAGCAGTGACATCGATGATCGAACCCATCATGATCATTCTGATGGGTACCGTGGTCGGTTTTATCGCCATGGCCATCATTCTGCCAATCTTCAAGATGAGCTCGCTTGTGAAGTAGTCGAAAAGAGTCGATGGAATCCCCAGCAGTGGGGAGACGAGGAGTCTCCATGGTTGGCGCGAAGTTGAAATTGCAGCGAAAGCGCGGGCGCACACGCCGCGGATTTACGCTGCTTGAATCAGCGATGACGTTGGTGATTCTGGGCGTTGGCGTGCTTGCGTTTGTTGAAGCACAGCAGTCGTTCATGAAGAGTAACGGCTGGTCGAGCCAGGCAGCAACGGCGACGTTCCTTGCCAATGAAGTGCGCGAGCGCATGAGTAAGTTGTCGAGGCACGATCCGGTGAACGGGTTGGTGTTGAGCGGCAGCACGGTTGTGGGCTGGGGCCGGGACTCGGGTGAGTCAGTGATCTGGGACCTTGATGATGTTGACGATTACGACGGGCTGAGGTTTGGCGCAAGCGGCAATATGGATGGACCGGTGAACGCGTTTGGGGAAGTGATCCCTGAGCTTGATTCAACTGGTGCGCCGTTGCTTGTGGATGGCGTTTCGATTGCCCTCCGCGGCTGGTCGCAGGAAGTCACGGTTGAAAAGGTTGACGCGACCAATAACACCACGGTGCGCACGCCAGCGTATTCGGTGGCCGCAAGCGGCGGCAACCCGGGTCGCGCCATGGACAAATTTCCCTTGCGTGTGACGGTGACAGTGTTCTATCAGGGTCCGCTGGATTCGACTCCCAGCGAAATGACCCACGTTTCGTGGATTGTGCCTGAGTAATCAGGCGGAAGGAATGCCGGAAATGCAATTGAATCACAACTCATGTCGCACGTTGTCAAAGCGCGATGACCTGTTATCGCGGGCTGGCTGTGCACAAGGGCGTGGTCACGCACTCAGGGGCGCACGCAAGGGCAAAAAGCAGGATCGCGGTGTCGCGACCATACTTGCAATGATGTTCCTGGTATTGTTCAGCTCGCTGGCGGCGGCGATGGCGATTGCAAGTCGAGGAAATTTGAGAACTGCGGCAACACACTTGCACGTGATGCGTGCCCAGGGTGCGGCCGAGACCGGGCTTGCGGTGGCAGCAAAGCGGCTGCAGCAGGCAACTTCAAGGTTTATCGTTTCGAACTCTGACATTAGTGGTACTTTTGCCACACAGGTGTGGGCAGGCAATATTCCCAGCGGCGAAGTTTTTACGGTGAGTGCGCCCAAGTACGCGGCAATGGAATCTCCTTCGCCAGATGGAGTGGCCGAGGTTCTGCAGCTTGCGCACGCGGCGGATGCCAACGTTCAGACTGGTGTGGCAACGGTGGATGTGGCAACCATCGGCAGCGCATTGACGGGCGTGGGCACTGAATATGCCAGCAGCAACTGGGTGTATTCACCGGCGGTGGGGCTTGAGGCACAGACCGGCTCAGCGCGGCCGCCATCGTACTCGATTATCTATGCACCACTCGCCAACGGCACCGATGTGCGGATTATCGCGACCGGCTATGACTTTGACTATTCGCGCACGACGGGACCGATCACTCGAACGGTGATGCAGGACTTCCGCATGGGCAAGCGCGTGAAGCAGGCGATCGTGAGCCCGACGCGCATTCAGATCGGTAAGAACGTTCTGGTGACCGGCGATCTTGGCGCTCGTTACACCGATGTAACCAGCACGAACGGTGATCCGCTCGTACTTCGCTCGGACTTCCTGGGATTGAATTCAACGCTTGACTTGAAGCTCAACGCGTTCTTCACAGCTGTGCAGACTGGCGATGTTGATGGCGACAATCGCCTGCGTGTATCGCACCCGAGCGAAGGCAGCGCGGTGCCATCAAACAGCAACGACTACAACGGCGATGGCCAGCCCGACGGGGCGTTTGCGGATGTGACCGGCGATGGCTTTGTCGACGAGTTCGATGTGTTCATCAATCACTTTGATGCGAATCGTGACGGCAAAGTGGCCTTGCACACAAGCCTCTCGGCGGGTACACCTAACTCGACCTTGGCGGGTGAATTCCTCGATTCCGGCGGCAATTCGCTTGACAGCGATCTTGCGCTCCTGATTGAGATGTGCAACCCGGACCGTAATCGAAACAACATCTGGGGCTTCACCGATACCAATCAGAATGGTCTGTGGAACAGCGGCGAAGCGTTCACCGATTATGACACTGCGCGTGCTGTCAATCGAGACCAGATTCTTGGATATCGCGATGGTGTGATCGATCGCAAAGACCTGTATGGCAAGGTTCGCGGCAAGCTGGTGTTCAAGACCAGCAGCGGCAGCTGGGTTGCAGCTCAGGGTAACCTGGCAACCAAACTGCGCGGGCCGATCCGCGCTTCTGATGGCGATGTTCCTCGAACCTTCAGCGCAAACGATACCGATCTGCCGGTGCTTGATTCGAACACATTTGCTTCAAGCGAAACAGCGCTTAAGGCGATGGCCGATGGCGCCTCGTTTGCGAACCAGGTCGCGACAAATCTCGGTGTCGCCAGCACTGCGTTGCCGACGTATGTGGAAACAAGGCCTGCAGGCTCGACGCTGCCGCGATATCTGCGAGTTGATGGCGATGCGAATTATGATGGGCTTCCGGACAACTATTCGACGGCGTACTGGGAAAGAATGCCATACAACGGTCCGGCGTATACAGATGTGTACTACCGGCCGGTTTACGAGAACATGGTCTTCCGCAATGTGAAGATCCCGATGGGAACAAATGCACTGTTCCGCAACTGTCAGTTCATCGGTGTAACGCACGTTGAGACCGCATCGGGTAATACCCACGTCCTCTGGAACGAGTACGGTAAACTGACGATTCCAAGCGGCTCAAGCACGCCAGCTCCGAACGTGGTGCGCATGGTCTATGGCGATAACGGGGGCGAAACCAGTTATCCCACGATGCTTCCATCGACAGCCGTTCCTCCGACGCAGATGATCATCATGGCGCAGAGTACTCCGATGGATAAGGCGGACGTTCCCGCAAGTTCCGCCGGCTCGATTACCAACTTCAGCCAGTTACCCGATCCGCTGGTGATTGCGGGACGTCGTGTGATCGATACGAAGACCGTTTCAAATAATGTACGATTCCATGATTGCCTGGTTGTCGGCTCGATCGTGTCTGACAAGCCGGGAATCTACACCCAGGTTCGCAACAAGCTGCAGTTTACGGGCAGCACTCGCTTTACACAGACGCACCCTGACTATCCGTCAGATGCGAGCAAGAATCCTGACGCCGCGGACATGCCCGAAATCGCGAAGAGTTCGATGATGCTCCCGAACTACTCGGTAGACATCGGAACGTTCAACTCGCCACCGAGCCAGAACGTGCAACTTTCAGGCGCTGTGGTTGCGGGCGTGCTTGATATGCGTGGCAACGTCTCACTTGATGGCGCTTTGCTGCTGACATTCAACCCGGTTCGTGGCACTGCCCCGATGATCGATGTCTTGGGAAACCCCGTCGGGAACACCGCGAACTACAACACGACCATCGGTTACTTTGGTCCTAGTGACGGCGACTCTGAATCGCTCGACCCGGCGACGTTGCCCGTGGTTGGCGGCGTTCGCATCGTCGGCTGGGACACCAATGGTGATGGCCTCGCCGATGTGGCGGCAACTTCGCCTCAGCCAGGCGGTTCAACCGCAGTTCCGTTCTATGGATACGGCCGCATTCAACTTCGATTCAATCCCAACATGACGCTGCCAAACGGCATCATGCTCCCGATGCACGCTGATGTCATCGCGGGTAGTTATCGCGAGGGCAGACCATGAAATTGAACTTACCTGTCACACATCGTCGCGGCTTCAGTCTGGTTGAAATCATGGTCGCCCTGGTGATCACGGCCACGCTGCTTACGGCGACTTTGGCGGCGCTCGATGCGTCGTTCAAGGGCTATCGCTATATCACCGAATCAGCGTCGAACAATGTGATCGCACGCATCATGATGCAGCGCACAACGGCGATGATCCGCAACGGCACGAATTTCGGACCTTACCCGGATGACGTGCTTGATTCGGCACAGAATCCGCTGACCAGCACGTTCATCGAGTTTGAATCAGCGCGCGATGACGCTGCGGGCACCTATCAGATCATTCGTCTCGAGCGTCGAGATGCAACGGTTGCAGAAAATGGTCCTTATGAAGCTTGGTACGTAGTGAGGAACTACACAAGCGGCACCATGATGAATGAGGATGCGCGGCCACTGATTTCGAACTTGCAGGCATTCAGCTTTATGCTTGAGTACGAGGCGGGTCCGCGATTGCGGGCTGCAACGATGGACATGACTGTGAACCCTACAGGCCTGCGCGACACGATGATCAGTACTGACGTGGCCAGCGATTCAGTGCGAATGATCTCGTCAGTTGTGCCGCGTAAATTGGATTAAGTTGCTTCAGCTGCAGGACTGGAAATGCTGAGCTGCACAAGTTTGCGGCCGCGGATTTGCTCGTTTCCCAGCTGACCACATGCTCCCATCATGGTTCGCCCCTTTGTGCGGCGGCGTTTCACGTAGACCTCGCGCGATTTAAGCTGCTCCATGAAACCGGTGACTTCTTCATCGAGCGGCGCACGCCATGGTGAATTGCGGCGCGGGTTGTAAGGAATGAGATTCAGGCAGACGCGGTGGCGGCCATCAGCAAGTCGAAACGGCGCGATGAAATCGGCGACGGCCTGAGCATCGGCGACTGAGTCGTTGACACTGGGAATGAGGACGTATTCAAACATGAGCTTACCGCCGCCGTAGCGGGGAAACTTCATGAATGTGTCCTGAAGCTCGGCAAGATTCCATTTGCGATTGATGGGCATGATGGAATCGCGGGTTGTATCCTGGGCAGCGTTGAGCGAAAGGGCGATGTTGAGTCGTCTCCAGCCCGGCTCGTGAACTTTCTCTGCCAGACGGCGCAGGCCATCTACGCGGCCAACCGTAGAGAGTGTGATCTTGCTCGCAGGTACCGCCGCGCCGTTGTGATCGATGAGGATTGCGATTGCCTGCAGCACTTCATCAAGATTGTCGAGCGGTTCGCCCATTCCCATGAAGACAATGTTGGCCGGCCGACGCTTCAGTACGTGAGTTGCGGTGAACCATTGGGCGACGATTTCGGCCGCGGTCAGCGAGCGGATCAGCCCCATCTGGGCGGTCTCGCAAAAGGTGCAGCCCATGGCGCAGCCAACCTGGGAAGAGACGCAAAGTGAGTAGGTCCGGCGGCCCAGACGTCCGATCATCGGGATCAGGACGCTTTCAGTGTCGAGCCCGGCCGGAAGGTCTCCCTCAGCCACCGTGACGCGTTCGGTCCCCGGCACCCGAAGCAGGAACTTTGAGACTGTGCCTTCGTCGCCCTCTTCTTCGTGCAGTTTTGCCAGCTTTGGCAGAGAGATCAAACCTCCGTGCGAAAAATCACCCTTACGAAATACTGACCGATAGTCTTCCATGGCGAACTGCGGGCCATAACCCTTGATCAAAGCACCCGCTGCGACAAAGGCGTCGCTGGTGAGCGCGAGCGGATTTGGCCGAAGTGGTGGAGGGGATGTGGGCCGGAAAGACATGTTTCCGAGTGTAGTGCAGACATACTGTTGTTGCCTCCGGCAGTTTTTTGCTATGCTGTGAGTCGGAAGGACCAATTTATGAGCATTCGCCGAGTCGGTTTTACTCTTATCGAGTTGCTGGTTGTTATTGCGATCATCGCGTTGTTGATTGCGATCCTGCTGCCTGCGCTGGGAAAAGGGAGAGCGGCGGCACATCAGGTTCGGTGCCTTTCGAACATGCGGCAGTTTTCGATCGCGGCGACCTTGTATGCAATTGACTGGAAGGACCAGGTTTGGCCTGTTGCCAACCGCGATGCGGCTGGAACGAGGGTCTGGCTTCCGGAAATGAACCCCCCGCCAGGCGCGCCGCCAGCGACCAATGTTGCACTGTGGGCACAGCAGATCGACCCCGTCACCCGCGAGCGTTTGCCTGGGTTGATGTATCAGTACGTTCAGAACATGCATGAACTCGCTGCGTGCCCGACCAACAAGCGGAGAACTGTCACCGGTAATGAATGGCTGAACATGTTCGGATCTCGAACCGGTGTTGAATTTGACTACACAATGCTCGATGAGTTGGAAGGATTTAAACTCTACACCCAGGCGTGGGTTGGATACGTTCCTCCAGCCGACAACAGCAACTACCGGCTGCTCCCCCAGGTTAATGCCACGCGGATCAATCGCATGCGTGGTATGCCGATTTTCTGGGAAGAGAGCTCGTTCCGCTGGAATCAGACTTATCGAGATGGGATGTTCGGTAATGAAGATCAGTTGACTTCGCGCCACTTTGACGCCGGACACGTTGCGAATCTTGATGGTTCGTCCGAGCTGTTTAAAGCGCCAACCGACCGGATGGAACTCAACGTGAATCGCACCGCCGATTTCGAATGTCTGGATCTTTTCGTTTCGAATAAGACACAGTGGTACTCAATTTCCGACAACGACTGGCGATTTGGATTCATTCAGCCGTACGGCTGGGCGAACAATCCGCGCTGAACGCATTCTGCGAAAAACAACGGCCCTCGCAATCGTGCGAGGGCCGTTTCATTTTTAAGATGTTGTAAGGCGACTACTTCTTCTCGTCGCTCTTTGGAGCCACAGTCGACTTCGCCGCCTCCTTGTCCTCTTCTCTCGACATCATCGAGTCGAGCATGGTTCCAATCAGCGCTGTCATTTCTGCATCTCCCGCACCGGCGCTAGCGTTGGTTCGCACACCGCTTCCATTCATCATGATCCGCGGCGTAATAACAATGTTCTTTTCGCCGATGATTTTCAGCACTTCCATCAGCGCTGCGTTCGATTTTCCAATCTGCTTGGCGATGCTCTCATATGCCTTTGCCTGGGCAAGTGCTTTGATTGTGGTTGACTGTGCTTCAGCTTCGGCCTCGACGAGCTTGCGCTTTTGTTCCTCGGTCGCGATCTTCACCGAGTACGCCGCGGTTGCGAGCTTTCTTTCTTCTTCAGATTCCTGCGTGACCTTTGTCAACGTCTTCTTTTGCTCCGCGGTCTTTTCCTGCTCCTTAAACGTAATAAGTTCCTGCTTGGCGATTTCTCGATCGGTTTGAGTCTTTAGCAGGGCTTCGATGGTCTTTTGATCGCCGCCCACATCGCGGATTCTCACACTGGCGACCTTGACGCCATAGCGCGACATTTCTTCGGTCAGCATGAGCAATGATTGCGATTCCTGGGTGGAGCGCATGTTGACATAGTCGAGTGCCTTCACTTTTTCCGCGTTATTGCGGAACACCGAACGCACGGCGGAGTTGAGCGCGTTCTTGAATCGGTCCCCCTCATCATCGCCCAGTTTGGCGACGACATACGCCGCGGCGGAGGAAGGAATCGAATAGGTCACGCTGACATCAACTGGGAATCGGAATCCATCAGAGGTAATCACGTTGATTTCCCGGTCGTCTCCTCCTGAACTTGGACCGGCCGGTGTCGAACTGCGTCGCGCGTCAACATCCGCGGCATTCAGGGTCCCGGCGTGTGTCCGGGTGTAATGCGCCGGCATTTCCGTCGTCCAGATGACCGTGACCGTAAATGCATCGGTGTTCAGTGCGTACTTGCCGGGCGGCAACGGGTCGCCCAGTACGCCCATTTCTCCTGTTCGTGCAAAGCGGACGACCGCTTCATCAGGGGTCTTGTCGTCAACGGGAACAACAATGCCATTGTCGAGTTTCACAAGCATGGTTGCGGGCGTGCCGAAATTGCTCTTGAGCACTGCGACTTCGCCAGCAAGCACTTCGGTTTGCTTCACGGTGTGTATCTTGTAGAGCGCGGTGTTCAATCGATATGTGCCCGGCGTGAGAACGGAGGTCTGCTTGCCCTTACTTCCTTTTCCCGTTGTCAGAAAATATTCGGCATCGAGCATCTTCTGGAACTCGGCGGGCGAAAATTCGGGGGCGAACAGCTGGCCAGCAGTCAGTGGCGTTCCATCTGCTGCCTCAATCAAGCCAACTTCATCGTTTTTAATCTGTGTCAACGCTTCAGACTTCACGCTGTAGATAAATGGCCAATACCCAAAGTGCCAGCCTGGAGCGAGCACGTTGGCCTGGACACCCATTTCGCCGTTGGTCGCGATGATCTGACCATTTTTCAGGTTTGCGCCAAACGCGTTCTTGGAAATAATGCCCACTTCGTTGGCGCTGACAAATCGAATGGAAGCGAGCAGCGCACCCAGCAGCACAATGGCCAGTGCGCCAATTCCCATCAGGCCTTTGAGTTTGACTGATTCCACCTTGACCGTCAATACAAGCAGACCAAGAGCAAGAACGACCGACACAAATAGCACAAGAATTGCCAAAGGAGCCCCCTTTCGCGGCACTTCTTGCCGCGCACCGTTATTCGGCAACCGCGTATTTCAGTTGCAATCGCGCCATTGTACTTGCTTCAGCTTCGTCGTGTGGCCGCGCGTGCTTCCTTCAATTGATATAATCGTTCGAATGAATCAGAAAAAAACTATCTCGGCCGGGCCGGTTGTCGGTGTCATCATGGGTTCTCAGTCAGACTGGGACACCATGCAGCACGCCAGTGAGACGCTCGCCGAACTCGATATTCCCCACGAATGCCAGGTGGTGTCCGCACATCGAACCCCCGATTGGCTCTTTGAGTACGCATCTACCGCTCAATCCCGCGGCTTGAAAGTCATCATCGCGGGCGCAGGCGGCGCAGCGCACCTGCCGGGAATGTGCTCGAGCAAAACCATGCTCCCGGTGCTGGGAGTTCCCGTCGAGAGCAAGACCCTTCACGGAATGGACTCGCTGCTTTCGATCGTTCAGATGCCCGGCGGCGTTCCGGTTGGAACGCTTGCCATTGGCAAGGCAGGCGCTATCAACGCAGCGCTGCTGGCTGCATCTATTCTGGGATTGAGCGACTCTGGAGTCCTTGCGCGACTGACTCAAATGCGAACCAAACGCACAGAGGAAGTATTGCAACACCGCGATCCCCGCGGCAAATAGACCCTATTTGGCGGTTGGATCGGTGATGATTCCGGCGAAGAGAATCGTGCCGCTGTTCGTGTTGGAAATGTAGAAAATGAACGGGCGGTCAACAGTAAAGTAAAGTGGCTTGGGGGGCGCGCCTGCGGGCGCACCAACGGTCATCATGACCGCGGTAGCAGCGGCCGCCTCAGTCCCATATTGATCAACATCAATGTTGGCCGCGTGAATGACATCAGAAATGTACGCGGGCTTCATGTCGGTAATCCCGGTGAAATCTGCATTCGATGAGTCAAATGCTGTGGTGATCCCGAGTTTTTGCAGTGCCGGCGCAATGCTCGAATGCTGACTGGTCTTGAACTTGGGCATGGTGACGACAATGTCGCGACCAATCATGGTGGGCTTGATGGTTGACAGCTCCAGCTTCTCCAGCACTTTCTCAAATTTTCCCGTATCGGGAAGTATGATGGTCATTGAGGCATCGCCCTGGTAATACAGCCGCACAACCTGCGCGCTGTTGAGTTTCTGGTACTCATAGCCTGAACTGTTCATCATCCCTTCGGGCGTGATCTCTTTGCCGTCGCCGGTGGTGAATTTCACGCTCTTGAGCGTCGAAAACTCATGCCCCCATTTCCCTTTGAAATATACAGCGTTGGTGAGTATCAGGCCCTGCGGCGGAATTGCTGTTGGGGAAAGCAAGTTCGGAATTCGCTTTTCAGTGGCATCGCTGATCCAGGAGTTGATTGTCTTGGCCGCCTTGGATGGATTCTGAAAATGCACCTCTTCAGCATCGGCCGAGAAATCCTGTTTCAGCATGGTCGTGTACGACTTATGAATCGTGAAGCCATCGGAATGCCATAGCCGATTGGCGCTCCGAACCGTCAGTGGTTTCCAACTGTCATCTGCCCAGTCCGGCTTCTTTTCTGTTGTTGCGCGTTTGAGTATCTCGCTGAGCTCGCTGAAGGCTCTGTTCGCATCTTTGCCCAGATGAAGACCCTTGCGAATCTCATCCTGTGTTGCGCCCTTTCCGCCGCTGCCAGCCATCCACATCGCTGTCTGAATCGAGTACGGCGAGAAAAATGTATTTCCCTTGTCTTGCCTAAGCACTTTGAGCAGGTCAACAGTGAATTGTTCAGAGGCGGTTCCGAGCGACTTGGCCGCGGCCGGATCGGTCTTGGCGGGCGAAACAGCAAGCACGGCGGCAACGATGGCTGTGGAAGTAGTCAGCATGTGGAATTAGATGCATGCCGAAACGAGAAGTTCGGTCCTGGACGACCTTTCTCGGATTGTTACAGATACGTGGCATGGAAGTGTCGCATCGCCCCTGCCGCATCCGCCACCGGGTTATCCTGTGCCCATGCTCATCGGTGTACTCGGTGCCGGACAACTCGGGCAAATGCTGGGCCAGGCTGGAATCAGCCTCGGTGCCCGCTTTCGTTTCTATGACCCGGTGCCCGGCGGCCCAGCCTCTGCGGTGGGTGAGTGTGTAAACGCGCCTTGGAACGATTTTGAGGCGCTTGCCCGTTTTTCTGAAGGCCTGGATGTTTGCACTTTTGAATTTGAGAATGTTCCCGCAGAGACGCTCGAGTTTTGTGCAGCGCGTGTAAAGACACACCCCAACGTCAAATCGCTGACGACAGGTCAGGACCGTGCCGCAGAAAAAGCGATCTTCACAGAAATCGGCTTCGATGTGCCCCCATTTGCGCTAGTGAACAACCCGGCAGATCTCGCCGCTGCAATTGCCAGAATTGGCGTCCCCTCAGTGCTCAAGTGTCGTCGCGGCGGATATGACGGCAAGGGTCAAGCGGTCCTGCGCTCTGCAGATGATGCTGCCGCTGCATGGACGGCAATTGGCTGCCGCGAAGCAATTCTTGAATCGTTCGTGCCATTCTCCCGAGAGCTTTCCATCATCGCCTGCCGCTCTCGTGCAAACACCGTCTTTTATTCAATCGTCGAAAACACCCATACCAGCGGCATCCTCTCTCTCTCTCAGGCCCCTGCCCTTGTTTCACGTGAAGTTGAGAAGTTCGCCCGCGATCGAATTGCCGCACTTCTCGAAAAACTCGATTACTGCGGCACGCTCGCGATTGAAATGTTCGAAATCCACACTCCCGAGGGTGTCAAGCTGGTCCCAAATGAGTTTGCACCAAGAGTCCACAACACCGGCCACTGGACCATCGAAGGTGCCGTCACAAGCCAATTTGAAAACCACATTCGTGCGATCATGGGCCTCTCGCTTGGTGATTCCTCGTCCCGCGGTCACGCGGCGATGGTGAATCTCATAGGCAGTCATCCATCTCCTGCACTCCTGGCGGGTCTTCCTGGCGCAAACATCCATCTTTATGGCAAGGAACCGCGCGAAGGCCGCAAACTCGGCCATGTCACTTTCGTCGGCGCGGATGTTTCCCTGACCTCCAAACAGGTAGTTGCCCTCCTCAAACTCTCCGAATCGTGAACCTTCAGCCGATATGAAGCGTCTACCAAGTAGGCAAAGTGCGCGGATTCCGCGCTCTCGCCGAATTGGATCGGAGGCCTTATGTCCACCACTTTCAAAACCTCTGCCCTTGCACTGGCGTTCATCGCCGGTTTCGCATCCAGTACGCTTGCTCAAAACAGCCCCTTGGGTGACGGCACTGGTTTGCAAAAAAATAGTCCAGGCCTGCAGCACAACAGCCCCGGCTTGCAGCGCGATCTTCGCGTCCCTGGGACTGGAACGCCCGCGCCTGGGACCTATCGGGATATCGCCGCGGAAGTACGCTTTCGCAATGCCATCATCACCGGCAACGCCCCCGGCGGCGTCGCATTCCGCGGCAATGCCGGCTACACAGACCCCATGGACTTCCGCGGCCGGCTCGGCTCCGATGATCTCTTTGCGTTCCGTCGCGATTCACTTGCTTCGGGTGCAGCTGGTGTCGGAATCCGCGGCATCGACTCTTTGCAGTACCAGTTCTCGATGACCTCTGGAAACGTAGCTGCAATTCCAGGTCAGATCGTCAATCGTGGCGAGGGGGCGATCGCGCGGCCCGTTGAATCAATACATCCAGAGGCTTCGCTCATTACTGGTTCCTTGCGTTCAAGCGCAACATTCGCCGCAGAACGCACGCTTCGCCCCGCGGTCATTGGGATGCGTCAACCAACCGCAGGAACCTACGAGCGGCTCTTTGCAAGTGGGCTCACCGGTCTTCACTATCAACCATGGACTGCCGCAACAAACGCGGCAAAGGAACAAGCAAGTAATAAAGGCGCCAATGCCGCGGTTCCAGGCGCATCGCAACCGCTTGATTTGACCTTTGATTTGGGCATATCGCCTTTTGATCAAAGTCGCGATCGCCTGAAAAAAAGCCTCGAAAAGGCCAATGAAAAAGCGACTGAAAAAGACAACTCCAAACCCGCGGATACAACTCAGCCGACCGCGACCGATCCTCTGGGTTCGATCGACAGGCAGTTGTCAGAAATTCGAAATGCCTTGCTTCCCCGCAAGGCGACGCGGCCACTGGTGAAAGATGCACCCCCGCCAGGCACAACACCCACAGGCACAACGCCTTCCATCCCAATGCCGGTCCCCCAACTTGATAGAAACACTCTCGCGGCTATCAAAGACGCCGGGGCGAAAGCTGACACTCTGATACCAATCTTAAAGACCCCGGCTCCGGCCGATCTTTACAGCAAGTACATGACCGAGGGAGAAAAGCTGCTGACCTCTCAGCGTTTCTTTGATGCCGAGGAACGCTACGCGCTGGCGCTCAACTCACGGGCCGGTGATCTGTCGGCGATGGTGGGGCGGTTGCATTCCCAGATTGGCGCGGGGATGAAAGTCTCTGCTGGAATGAATCTTCGGCGTCTGATTATGGAACATCCTGAAGTCTTGGGAATGACCTACGACCTGAAGTTGATGGGTGGCCAGGATCGAGTGGGAGCACTTCGTGAAAAGCTGCGGGGCCAGGTTGCCGATGGCGCCACGCCCGACACTGCGTTAGTACTTGCGTATCTTGGTCGCCAGTGTGGCGAAGAGGGAAAAGCCGACCTCGCCGCTGGCTTAGGTTCATTGGAGAAGTATGCGGCCACGCTTCCAAAAGACTCTCCTGAGGCAGTTGCAGAGGCCAGACTGGTCGAGCTTCTCAATGTACTCTGGAACGCCCGATAACCACAAGCATCCGAGAATGTCGGCCAATAGGCCATTTGTTCTATAAAACCTTCTAACCTGATAGCAATTTGTTCGATTCTGAACCGCTTGCAAGCGACTTCTGGGCTTATCTAGTCAACGATTGCACAAGATCATGTCAACCAACCCGCCCAACTCCTCACTTACGTCCCCGGCCCCGCTTCAGGTCGAGGTTCCATCGCATGTCAGCCCCGCAGTGCCGAACCCTCCGGTTGCCTCCGATCCTGATGTTACCGATTTCATGACCGATGGTTCACTGGCCTCGCTCGTCAGTGAACTCACGCGCCTCACCGGCGTGTCTGTAGAACTGCGTGATTCCAAAGGAAGACTCATAAAGCCCGCACATGGTGGCGGCAAGTCGTGGCAGGCATTTGAAGATGGTCAAGGTGCAGATCCGGCCGCCACTTACTTTCCGCTGAAACTTGGCTCGGACACAATTGGCTCGCTTGTCATCCGTCCCGGCGAGCCGCTTCTCACCACCGATGCCCGCTCTGGGCTCCATCGCGTGGTCGAGTTGTTAAGCCGCGCTTCGGCCGAACTGATCGGCTTTGAGAGCGAATTGAAAGATCGCGTCCGCGAGCTTTCTGCGCTTCACAAGCTCAACGCGATGCTCTCCCGCGCCGACAGCGTTGATCGCATCATGTCGATGGCGCTTGATTCCGCTCTCGATGTCTTGTTCCTCGATGCAGGCAACATCGTCTTGCTCAAAGAAGATGCAGATGGAGTGCTCTCAACCGATGAAGCAGATCTCAAACACATCGCCTGGCGAGGACTTTCAAGCGAATGGCTTCGATGTCCGCTTCCAGTAAGTAAAGACCGTCTCTTTGATTCTCTAGCGCTTAAGGGCGAAGTGGTCACATCTCACGATCTGCTCAAAGACCCGCGCGTGCTTATTACTGACCGTGTTGCAAACGAGGGTCTGTCAGCTGCTATCAACGCAGGCCTGATCTTCCAGAATCATCCGATTGGCGTTATTCGCCTCTATTCCCGCACCCCGCGCACATTCACTGAACAGGAAAAGCGGCTCCTCAAATCAATTGCCGAGCAAGCTGCGGTCGCAATCGAACAGTCTCGCTTGATGCGCTTTCAGGAAGAAGAACGCCGCGCTCAGCGCCAACTCGCCCTCGCCGCCGATGTCCAGCGTCGCATGCTTCCGCGCACCGCTCCCACACTTCCGCGTCTCGATGTCGCTGCCAAATACACTCCTTCGCTCGAACTCGGCGGCGACTTCTACGACACTTTCGAAATCAACGGCCACCTGGGAATCGCCATCGGCGATGTGTCTGGCAAGGGCGTTGCCGCCGCGCTTCTCATGTCCGGTGTGCGGGCCTCGCTCCGCGCCTTTGTGCAAGACCTCTACGACATTGATGAAGTCATGGCACGTGTCAACACCGCCATGTGCCGCGATACGCACGCCAGCGAATTCGCCACTGTCTGGTACGGCGTCATTGATCCACTCAAACTTCGCCTGACCTACTGCTCAGCGGGCCACGAACCGCCGCTGATCGTCCGCGTCAATCCGCCCCAGCCAGATGGTTCGCGCCGGCCAATCGTCGATTCCGATGTCGATGAACTTGGCGTTGGCGGCATGGCCGTCGGCGTCGATGCCCACCAACGCTACCAGCGCGGCATCTACGACCTTCACCCCGGCGATGTCCTGGTGAATTACACCGATGGAATCACCGATGCCCGCAACTTCACCAGCGAACGCTTTGGCCGAGTCCGTCTTCGCACCTCGGTCCTGCGGATCCTGAACGCCGAACCCGATGCCGGCGCCCAGCGTCTGGTCGATCTCATTCAATGGGAACTTCGCCGCTTTACCGGTCTGACCACCCGCGCTGACGATGAAACAATGGTTGTTCTCAAAGTCAAAGGCTGATAGCCTGCCCGCCGCCTAAGAACTTTCTATCATCCGCCCATGGTTCCTTGGTGGATGTACATCATCGCTTTCCTCTCCGGCTCAATTCCGACCGGACTCATTGTCGCTAGATTCCGCGGCATAGATATCCGCTCTCAGGGCTCGGGCAACATTGGCGCGACCAATGTCGGGCGCGTTTTGGGGCGAAAGTGGGGCATCGGCTGCATGATCTTCGATGCACTCAAAGGCTTTGTTCCTGTAGTATTTTCAGGCACGCTGGCTCAAACCATCGGAACGCGCGAGATGCCAGTGCCTCTTGCCTTCAGTTGGCTGGGCGTAGGGTTCGCCGCGGTGCTCGGACATATCTTCTGCCCCTGGCTCAATTTCAAGGGCGGTAAGGGTGTTGCAACTTCGCTGGGAGTTTGCCTTGGTTTCTGGCCAGCAATGACGCTCCCCATGGCCACTGTCTTCCTCACATGGTTGATCATGGTCTGGCGCTTCCACTACGTCAGCGTTGGTTCGATCGTCGGTGCGGCAATGCTTCCGATTTACACGCTCATTGGCTACATCATCTGGGAAACCAACAACGATCCGAATCGGGCGATACAAATCGGGTGGCCGTTTATTCTGGTGGCTCTGGCAATGGCAACGGTCGTGATCGCAGCTCACCGCGCAAATATCGCGCGCCTCCGTGCGGGAACTGAGACCAAGGTGTCCGTTCCAGTCGCAAAGCTGTAGGATAATTGCCGAAATCATTATCGGACTACAAAATAGGTTATTCTTCCCCCCATCAAAAATTGAAGTTCGGACCCTGCATGCCGATATGGAAGTCACGAATGGGCCTTTGAACGGTCCAATCTGGTTCTCGGAGTCTGGTGGAGTTGCCAATTTCGGGAAGCTGTACGAGTTCTGCCGGTTCTGACAAGGGTTGGCAAAGCAAGTTCAGGCGATGCAGGAAGTATCCCCAAGAGGCTTTGGTAAGGTGTCGATATGACCTCTTGAAGGTCTTTCGCTGCCAGGACCCTTCGGGTAACACATCGGCGGCGAGTCTAGGGAAGGACACGTATGCGACTATTGAAATTGCACCCGGCCGACACACGGGAAGAACTGGATCCTCTCCCGTTCCCCGTCAACGCCGTTCGTCAGTTGATGAACAACCGCGCTGCCCGGGCACGCGATGTCGATGAGCTGGATTCGGTTGAGAACGTCGAGCGAGCCTTTGCCCGGGTAGACGAATTGATGGCAGAGGCAGCCCGCCAGAACGATGAAATCTTCCGCCCGTTCCTGTCTCGCACCGATGATGGTCCGCGAGCTGCCTGAAACTGGGCTTGAAGCAGGTTCGATTCAAAAATAAAGAAGGCCGAGGCAAGCAATCGCCTCGGCCTTTTGTAATTTAGTGGTTCAGACTCCGACCGCAGCGCACACTTTTTTCGCCGCATCGGACAGGTCTGTCGCCGCCTGCATGGTTGGAATCTTGCTCTTGGCATCCTCAAGCAACTTGCGACCCGCCTGCACATTGGTCCCTTCAAGACGCACAACCAGCGGCACCTTGAAGCCAATCGAGTTATCCGGGTTCTTGAACTTGCTCGCGGCGTTCACAATGCCCTGGGCGATCACATCGCAGCGCATGATGCCGCCGAATATATTGACCATGATCCCCTTGCAGCGATGATCCGAAAGGATGATCCCAAAGGCCTCAGTCACCGCCTCTTCAGTCGCCGAACCTCCGACATCCAGGAAATTTGCCGGCTCGCCGCCATGAAGCTTGATGATGTCCATGGTCGCCATCGCCAGCCCCGCGCCATTCACCAGACAACCGATATTGCCATCAAGCGCGACATACGAAAGCCCAAACTGCTGGGCCCGCAGTTCCGCCGGGTTCTCTTCTGAATTATCCGCCATGCTCGTCAATTCCGGGTGCCTGAACAGCCCGCTGTCATCGAAATTGAACTTGGCATCGATCGCGATCACCTGGCCATCAGGAAACTTCTCGCTCTTTGGAGTAATTACCAACGGGTTAATCTCTGCAAGCGAGCAGTCCTTCTCGACATACAGCTTGGCCAGTTTCATCATAATGTCCGCGGCCTGCCCGATCTGCTTTCCCTTGAATCCCAGATTGAACGCCACTTTCTTGGCAGCGCTTGGAAAAAGTCCCGCTGTCGGATGCAACCGCTCTTTCACAATCGCTTCAGGGCGGTCATGTGCAATCTGCTCGATTTCAACGCCACCTTCTCGCGATGCAATCAACACATTGCGGCGTGTGGCGCGATCAAGCGTAATAGCCAGATAAAACTCTTCCTTGCCGCCCCCGGCCCGATCCGCAATATCCACGCCACTTGCGATCAGCAACCGCGTAACCTGTAACCCTTCCGCGGGCGTCTGCGGGCTCTTCATGCGATTACTCAGCATGAATGTCGCCGCAGTTGTCGCCTCCTCAGCGCTGCGAACCAGTTTCACAAATCCTGCCTTGCCGCGCCCGCCAGCGTGTACCTGTGCCTTTACAACCACCAAGCCACCCGCTACGCCGCCGCTCACTTCGCGATAGGCCGCCGCGGCATCTGCAGCCGCTGTGATCATTTTGCCCTGTGGCACTGAAATGCCATAGGAAGAAAGAAGGTCGCGCCCCTGATATTCGTGGATCTTCATAGCTGCTCCGGATTAAGTCCGGCGATGGTAGGAACGCCTGCGCGGCGAATCAGTGGCTGCCATGCTCATCAGGCGACTTGTGCGGCTGCTGCGTCTTCGCGGTCTCAGCATGGGAATCAGCCGTCCCATGAGGCTTTTTCGCTGGCTCGCCATGGCCCGCACTCGATTCGCCCTCATGGTCCGAAACTCTGCCAGAGTGATCCTTACCACTTTTCGCGGCGTTTTCATGGCCGCTCTTGCCCTGGTCATCGTGTCCAGATTGTGTTGTATCGCCAGCAAGATGCGGCGCTGATTCGGGTATCTCCGCATCGACCGGCTTATGGAAAAACAACAGGTACGCCCAGATTGTCATAGCCCAGAAGAGCGTGATCAGCGAAACCCATCCCAAGGTGTCGCGAACCACTTTGGGGTACTTGTTCAGTGGCGCAGACAAGGGGCTCAAAACTCGCACAAGCAGAGGCGAAAGCGCGCCCGCCTGCAGGGCCGGCAACTTCGTGCCAGCCGCAGAAACCGCGACTTTGTCCGAAGCGGTCGATTTGGCTTTCTCAGCAGTGACCTTCACCTCGGGAGTCTTCAGCGTCGAAGCTGGATGTGCATCCTGACTGGAAACTGCAACGCGATGCGCGGCAGCCGGAGCAGCCGCAACCGCCATAGCGACCCCATCATCGGGCTCGCTCAAGAGTTGCTCTGTCAACGAAGCCAGCTGCGAATCAAGATCCTCTACCGACGATGCTTGAACAGTTGATGCAGTCGGACCGGCTTGAGGACCGGGAACCTCCGCAACCGGCGCCGCTTCTCGGCGTTGCGGAACTTGTACAGGGGCCGCGCTCGAAACTGGCTCGTTTTCGGCCGCCGCGAGCGATGCAGAAGCATCAGCCATCATTTCACTCACCGCTGAATCGAGCGACTCTGTGACTTCCTCACCACTGGTTGCAAAGTTCGCACTCGCTGCCGGCGCAGTCGCCGGTTCAGTTTCTTCCGCAGCAGGTAAGTTTTCACCTGCTACCGCGGCGACCGCCTGTGGCGATTCTGCCGCAGGTTGAGTCTCCATGCTCGCCGAAGAAGTTTGCGAGGTCAGCTCAGCTTCAAGTTCCTGGTCAAACGATTCCTCGGCCGTTACGTTCACAGATGCACTGTCCGCCGCCGAGGCCGATCCGGCAGCAAGCTGCTCGCCCGCCTCGCTCAGGTCCGATTGCATTTTGTCCAACAGCACATCCAACTGCTGTTCAAGCGAGTTGGTAGTAGCGGGATTGTCAACCTTTGCCTCAGACATACGTGCTCTTCACAAATGTGAAAAAACGCCTTCTTGAGGAATCGGACCGGTCCGCTCTTTACTTGCCCATCATGCCGCAGCGCCAACACATAACCGCCGCGGGACCCTGCATTATCCAACTACCACGCAACTGTCACGCCCCATAAGGAATACGCTGCCGTAGCGATGCATCGAGTCCTATCAGTCAACCTTGATCCCAACGCCGCCGCCCTCATTATCGGCGGCGATGAAGCACATCATGCCATAAGAGTCAAACGTTTGCAGGCCGGAGACCCCCTGGAAGTGCAAAATGGGGCCGGAATTGTCGCTTTGTGTGTCATTTCTTCAATTTTGAAGCTCCCCCGGACCGGCGAATGGACCATGGAACTCCAGATTCGGGAAATCCGCACCGTCCCGCCAGTCTCCCCCAGGCTCGAAATCTGGAGCGCAACTCCTAAGGGCAACCGCCTCGATGAAATGATCGAAGGCCTGAGCGAAGTGGGGGCCGCAAGCTGGCATCCGCTCGAAACAGTCCGCGGCGTAGTTGACCCGCGTGAGAGTAAATTGCAGCGACTCGAACGAATCGCGACCGAAGCCAGCAAACAGTGCGGCCGCGCGTGGAATCTAGAGATCGGTGAGGGCGGAACGATCAAGCAGGCACTTGCTTCCGCGGCACAGGTCATTGTGTGCGATGCCTCAGGCGAACCGTTTGTCCAATCGACGCCGCCAGCATCGCATCTTCGCGTGCTTGTGGGCCCCGAAGGTGGCTGGACTCCCGAAGAACTCACAATGCTGAAAAACTCACCAGCCCGCATCTGCCGCTTCGGCCCGCACATCATGCGGATTGAAACCGCCGCCGTTGCCGCCGCGGCGGTGATTCTCTCGCAGTCGTCACACTGACGCCCTCTGCTCAATCACGCGACCCTTCCCCTTCACCACTTTGCCAATCTGATACACAGTCTCCCCGCTTTTCTTCAAGGTCGCCGCGACAGATTCTGCAAATGCCGGCCGCACAATCACGCAATACCCAATTCCCATATTGAAAATACGCCGCATCTCAATTTCCGAAACATTCCCATGTTTCTGCAGAAAACTGAACACCGGCAACACCGGCCACGATGTGGTATCAACTACCGCATCACAATTCGGCGGTAGTGCGCGGCACAAATTCCCTTCCATCCCGCTTCCCGTAATGTGCGCCATCCCTGTCACCACATTCTTCACCGTGTAATTCTTAAGCATTTTCATCACGCTCGCCGCGTAAATTCGCGTTGGCGTCAGCAGAACTTCGCCCAGCGTCCGCTTGTTGGCGTTCTTGCCCTTCTTCGCTTTCTTGCGACCAACCTCAACATTCAGTTCCTCATACACCTTCTTCAAATCCAGCCCAGCCTCTTCCACAATCTTTCTCACCAGCGTGTACCCATTGGAGTGAATCCCATGGCTCGCCAGCCCCAGCACAATATCGCCGGGCTTCACAAACTTGGGATTGACCGCGCGTTTCAGTTCGACAACTCCCACGCAGAATCCCGCCATGTCAAAATCGTCTTTGCCATACACATCGGGCATGTTCGCCGTCTCGCCGCCAAGCAAGGCACATCCTGACTGCTTGCACCCCTCCGCAACTCCGCGCACAAGGTCCGTCAACATCTTGGTATCAAGCTGCGGCACAGCGATGTAGTCCAAAAAGATCAGCGGCTCCGCACCCTGCACAATCAAGTCGTTCACATTCATCGCGACAAGGTCGATCCCGAGCGTGTCAAAAACGCCCATCTGAGCGGCGAGCTTCACCTTCGTCCCAACCCCATCGCAGCACGCCACCAGCACCGGATCTTTGTAGTTCCGCGCAAACAGCCGCTGGTTGTAATCAAGTCTGAACAGCCCCGCGAACCCACCCGGGTTGTCAATCACGCGCGGCCCGTGCGTCCGTCTCATGATCGATCCCAGCGATTCCGTGAAAGCGTCTTTCTTATCAATATCCACACCGGCGGCGGCGTAAGTAAGCTGGCGTGAAGTGCTGGTGGTGCTCATGCCACATGGTACTTCCACAGGCCGCCGCTGGGCGGCAAACTGACAATTTCAAGCAATCTCTGCGCTCTGTTGCTGTATTCACCGCCGAAGACCCCCACCCGAAAGCCCGCTCGCAATCTTCCAAATAACATTGCGGGCCCAGTTCCCGGCCCTGCCGTACACTTCCTGCCGCCATTTTGGGCAAACAGTCATTCACGGAGCGCATTCATGTCCAGCCTTTCGAACTCTGCCAGTACATCGTTCCTTTTCCGCTCCCGCCGCGGCAGCTTCAAAACCGGCTGCCTGATCGCCACCGGAATCCTGCTCCTCCTCATCATTGGCGGCGGAATTCTCGTTGCCTTCAAGTGGAAGGGCTGGGTCGGAACGATGGCTCGCAGCGGCACGGTCAGCATCGTGAATTCATCACAGATGCCTGCCGACCAGAAGCAAAAAGTCATTGGCAAGATCGATGAGGTCACCCGTGACTTTGAGAGCGGAAAGATCGACGCTCAGCAGTTCGGCAAGATCTTTGAAGAACTTGCTCAGGGCCCGCTTCTCCCGCTCGCCATTGTCTATGGGATCGACGAACAGCACATCAAGAACAGTGCGCTCCCCAAGGAAGAAAAAGAAGCAGGCCGTCTCGCCCTCGAACGCGCTTCGCGTGGCATCGTGGAAAAGTCAATCGCACTGCAAACGATCAAAGACATCATGGCCCCGGTCACAATCCAGGGTCCCAACAACCAGATGCAGATGAAGCAGGTGGTGACCGACGAAGAGCTTCGTCAGTTCTTTAAGAATGCCAAAACCCGCGCCGATGAAGCGAAGATCCCCAACGAGCCCTACAAGGTCAACGTCGGCGATGAATTGACGAAAGCGATCGACACCGCACTTGGAAGAACCACAGCACCCACCGCCCCGCCAGCTCCTGCAGCGCCGACAGCCCCTGCGGCTCCGCCGGCGCCTGGCGAAAAGAAGTAGGAAACAACGGTGTCTGAAAATCTTCCCGCTCTGCGTCCGCCCGTTCATGTTGGGCCAAACAGCCCGGAACAACCAGGACCAGAGCCAGCGGCTGATCAGTTGCAGAATCCCGATCGGGCTCGGCGCATTCGCCGCATGGTGAAGCTCGCACGCCTCATGGATTCCTGCTTTCGGATTCCAGGCACCCAGTTCTCAATCGGAATTGATCCGCTTGTGGGCCTCGTCCCAGTTCTTGGCGATTGTCTTACCACCGGTGTTTCGCTTTTTATTATGTACGACGCGATCAAGATCGGCGCAACAAGCAATCAAGTGCTGCGAATGACGGCCAATATCTGCATTGACTTCATTCTCGGCGAAATCATGCTCGTCGGCGACGTCGTTGACTTTGCATGGAAAGCTAACATGCGAAACCTGGCAGTCATGGGCATCCCCCCAACACTCGAGCCAGTAACTCCGCCAAACACCATTAACTGAATGGTCTCGTCCCTGGGTCTCTGGCTTTCACTAATGCCTAGTGCCAAATGCCTAGTGCCTGTACGGTCCAGTGCGACACACCGAATCCCAATGGCTATCGAATATTCGCGTTGCTTGAACTGGATGTCCCATTCGGCGGCAGTGAATTCGCGTTCTTGCCGCCCTTGCCGCCCGAAATTCCCAGAGTGGCGATCTTCATCGTCTGTTCCTGAATCGCCAGTTCGCGGTCATACACATCGTTTACCAGGCGTTTCAGGCGCGAGTATTCTCCAATGTTTACTCCCTGTGCGAAATAGATGGTTGGTTCATCGTTCTTCGCAATCAGGCTCCACTTGCCGGAGCAGCCACGCATGAATGTGACAAATGAAGTTGCGTGCTTTGCATACTGGGTATCAAGTTCACGCAGTTGAATTGCCGCAGCCATTCTCTCCTGAACCTTGATCTTGCCGATCAATTGATAGACTACTGCTGGTTCAATTCCGCCTGCCAGAAGCTCTTCCTGCAATCGCTGCGGCAGCAGTTTGAGCGCTTCCAGCTCCGCCTGCGCTGTGCTGTCAAGTGCCTTCAGTTCTTCAAGCCGCGCATCGCAGTCTTTCTTTGTCTTGATCGATGCACCCGTCAGACCGCTCACGTGCAGCTTCGTGACGGCCTGCAAGTGGGCCTCGCTCAGTTGAGCAAGTTCGGTGATCGCTGGCTGGCACCCTCGAATCAGCTTGGCAACCAGCTTTCCTTCGTTCTCAAATCGCATCCGTTCCGCAAGCGTCTGCAGCGCTTCACCTGAATACACCCATCGCGCTGAACTGCTCGTTTCCACTGCGCGTTGCAACTGCATGGCCATGAGCTTGGCAACCTGGTCGGTTGCTTCATTGGCTTCAATCTGATCTCGTTCCTCAAACTTCCCATTCATCAGCGATGTCACAGTGACCACGCCGATGGCGGCTATGAGCAGCCCCGCCGATACACCAATGCACGTCGCTCGCTTTGATTTGCCGCTCGCGCTGAATGCAATAGTGCCGATGACAGCCGCCAGCACACAGCCGCCAACCACACTTCCCGCCGCGACTGCAAAAAGCTCGCCCCGATGCGAGTCAAAAAAGAGCGGCGACAGAAGCGTTAATGCCAAGACTCCCGCCGCGACATACACAAGTGTGCGTATCCCCGGCAGCTCCGGCAACGGCTCTTCGTCGTCAGATTCAGGCTGTTCAACTATTTCACGCTGACCACGAGGGTGAGTACCCATAGCCAATATCATACCATGTGCTGCAAATCGTGCACAGTGGTTCCATTGGAATCTAATACAAATCTGTTACCGACGTCCCGTTAACGCAGTCCATAGTCCTTTAGCTTGCGATACAGCGTTCTCTCGCCTAATCCAAGCATTTCCGCCGCCTGCTCACGGTTGCCGCCGGTCAGCCTCAACGTCTCCCGGATAGCCCGTTTTTCGATCTGCTCCAGGGTCGTTCCAGCCAAAGACCCGGTCACTCCCATCCCCGCAGACTCCATCGGCTCATCATCATTAATACGAACTTCGTCAGGAATATGCCGCAGATCAAGCTTCGCAGGCGCTCCGCCCGCACCATTCACCTCGCCCATCGCCACGACAACCATGTTCTCAACCACATTGAGCAGTTGACGCACGTTCCCCGGCCACGAATAACTCGTGAGACGCATCAACGCCGGATCGGTAATGTCCGGAACCGCGGTCGATGCCAGAGTCTTCCCGTTGGCCTTAGCCATGTTTTCTGCCGCTCGGACGATCGCATGCCGCACAATCCGGGGAATATCTTCGCGCCGCTCCCGCAGCGGCGGCAACCTTACTTCCGCACCCTTAATGCGGAAGTACAGATCGTTCCTGAATTCCTTGGAGTCAATCATCTTCTTCAGGTCTTTGTTGGTCGCGCTGACCAGCCGCACATCGACCTTGCGCGGGTCGTTCGACCCCAGCCTTACAACCTCGCCAGTTTCCAAAACTCGAAGCAGCTTGGCCTGCATAGATAGCGGCATATCCCCGATCTCATCCAGAAACAGCGTCCCGCCGCTGGCGTATTCAAACACGCCCTCGCGGTCCTTCTCAGCGCCCGTAAACGCTCCACGTACATGGCCAAACAACTGATCCTCAAGCAAATTCTCGGCTTCCGCGGCACAGTTCAACGCCACAAACCGCTTGCTCGCCCGCCCGCTGTTCTTGTGCACCGCCAGCGCAATCAGCTCCTTGCCAGTTCCAGATTCACCCGTGATAAGCACTCGCTGCGGACTCGCCGCCACGCTCTTGACCGTTCGCAAAATCTGTCGCATCGGCTCAGAGCCAGCGATGATCCCTTCAAACCCTTCATGCTGGACAAGTTCAGAAAGCTGCCCACTCTCGTGCCGCAGAAGGACAGTTTGGGCTGCCTTGTTTACCAATTCGCGGAACACCGAAAGGTCGAGCGGCTTCTCAATAAAGTCATACGCCCCTTCTTTGAACGCTGCCCGTGCGGTGGGCACATCGGCATGAGCGGTAACCATAATCGTTTCCGCCGCCGGCTGAAACGACTTGGCCGACCGCAGCACTTTCAATCCCGCATCCGCACCATCCGGCGCAATCCCCTCAAACCCCCCGGAATTGGGCATGCGCAGATCGGTAATGATCACATCAAACGCGCCATGCTTGAGTTCATCAACCGCCTTGGGCACACTGTGGACAATGGTGCACACGTGGCCGGGCTTGCGCAGGGCTTCCGCCATCACTTCTGCGTGATCAATTTCATCTTCGACAATCAAGACCTGCGCGCGGGCGTCAGAACCAGATGCTGCTTCAATCGAACGTTCGGGCATGCTTAATGATAGGAGCGGTTGTGTCGCTCTCTAGCTGTAAATGCTCGCGCCCCCTGGACGCTTGGTCCTTGCGAGTGGCCTCAGTGAGTGTAAGTGTGACAATGCAAGTTGTTGACTTCGGGCTTGATGGATTTCGCCCCCTGGGCGCTCGCCACTTGCAGAGAGTCCCACTAATTTCCGGCCCCTTGGGCCGACGATCGGATATTCTGTCAACATGCCCCGCTCATGGACCCAGAACTACTACCACATCGTTTTCAGCACCAAACGTCGCGAGCAGACAGTCTCTCCCGAGATCGAGTCGCGGCTGTACCCATTCATCGTCGGCATCCTGAATGAGCTCCGATGCACCACGCTTGGCATAAACGGGATGCCCGATCACTTGCACGCGCTGGTTCGTTACCCGCCGGACCTCAGCCATTCCGACATGCTTCAGAACGTCAAAGGCAGGTCATCTCGATGGTTGGGTGAGACGTTTCCGCGCTCATCGTGGCGCGGCTGGCAGGAGGGTTTCGGCGGATTCACGGTGAGCCGCTCGCTGGTGCCGCGAGTAGAGGAGTACATCGTTCGGCAGAAAGAGCACCATCTGCGGCAAACTTACGAACAGGAGGTCATCGAATTGCACCGGCTGCACGACATGGAGTTCATCGCCGAGGATGTACTTGATTGAAGATGGTGCGTTGGTGCTGAATGGCCGGCCCAAAGGGCCGAAGATCCAAAGGAACACCTGCAAGTGGCTGAAGCCACTCGCAACGACCGAGCGCCCAAGGGGCGAGAGCCAAATTCAAAGTGGCTGAAGCCACTCACAACAATCGGGGGCGAAAGACACTGCTCCCTCTCCTACTCTGCCAACTCAATGATCTTCCGCTGAATATTCGAGAGCGCAAGACCAAAAACAGACTTCGGCGCAATCCAATCCCCGCCTGATGCCTTCGGGACTTCTCCTTGATACACATCACATGCAAGGTCCCGGTGCGTCAGTTGATGCCCCAGTGATCCGACTTTGTGGATCACAATCTCCTGTCCGCACACTTCCCGCGCAAATCTCAAAACTTCCTTCCCACTCGCCCGCTTTCCAGACTCCAGCGTCGGCGCTTCCGCCATCCCAGCAAAGAGTCCGGAAGCTGGCCGCGTCCTGATTAGAAACCGCCCAGCCCGATCTCGAATCACCACCGTCGCCCAATACACCGTCACTCGCTTCTTCACGTCCTTGGGTGCTGGAATCTCTTCAACCAGCCCATCGCGAAATGCGTTGCAAATTGCCTGCACCGGACACTTCTCACACTTCGGCCCCAGCGGCGTGCACACCGTTGCCCCAAGTTCCATCAGCGATTCATTCCACGCGCCGTGTCGACCTGAAGGGACCTGCTCCACGAGTTCTCGGGCCCTCTGCCAGGCCCACGTATCGCTTTCCTTGTCGCCGAGCTTTCCCGGCCGCGCTGAAATGCGAAGGAGAACTCTGGTCACATTTCCATCAACCAGCGGCGTCGCGTTTCCAAATGCTAAAGACGAAATCGCGCCCGCGGTATACCGGCCAATTCCCGGAATCGTTAAGAGCGATTCAACGGGGCCGGGTAACGTGCCGCCAAAATCGCTCTGGACCTTCTTCGCCGCCGCATGCAGCAGTCGTGCTCGACGGTAATACCCAAGCCCGGACCACGCCGCTAGCACCGCAGATTCCGGCGCCTCTGCCAGTGTCGAAATAGTGGGAAATCGCCGCAGAAAAGGCTCAAATTTCTCAAGTACGCGCGAGACCTGTGTCTGCTGCAGCATCAGTTCCGAGACCAGCGTGATATAGGGATCGCGCTGGCCAGCCTTCCCTGTGCGTCGCCATGGCAGATCGCGGGCGCTGGTCTCGAACCAATTCAGTAATCGCTCGATCAGTTCCTGATCTGCACGGAATCGTTTGTTCGCGGCTTGTTCAGAGCGCCTGGGCAAAAATCGCCTCGATCTGCGGCTTGAGTGTCGCCCACTTCGCTTCCGGAGCCTTGGAAACCGTCACCCAGGTCTCCTGAATCAAAATGTTAGTAACTCCTGGCAAAGAAAATAGTTTTGCCGCGAGCGCATCCGATTCGACGGCCGATGACGTAAAGTATGAACGGGGGAACGGACCCGTGCTGATAGGCGTGCTCAACACGCATTTGAGAGCATTGGGGTTCGGAGTAGTTTGGAATTTCGCAACGGCGGGCACCCCGGAAGCGTAGAAGCTGATGGGACCCGCGTCTCTTGTCCCTTCCTTTTCTGATCGTGTACCCATGCACCTTGAACGCCTGCAAGATCTCCTCGACCGCCTGACCGGCTATTCAGCCGTCGAGGTCGGTATTGAGTTGATCCTGATCTGGATCGTGGTCTATGTGGTGCTGCGGTTTGTCCAGGGAACTCGTGCCGCGGGGGCCCTCAAGGGCCTGCTCGTCATCATCGTCGCCGCGACCATCATGGCCCGCATCTTTGGCGGCCAGGGTGCCTTCGTCCGCGTCGGCTACCTCTATGACCGGCTGATCGCTCTGGTTGCTGTCGCTCTGATCGTGATTTTCCAGCCCGAACTCCGCCGCGCACTGGTGCGGCTGGGCGAGACCTCAATCTTCCGGTCCACACCCAAAGACATCGCTTTCCTGGTCGATGAAATCTGCGAGGCATCTGAATACCTCGCCAAAGCCAAGTTCGGCGCTCTCATCGTCATCGAACGCCAGACCCAGCTCGGCGGCGTCACCGAAGGCGGCACACTCCTGAACGCCGAGCTCTCCGCGCCGCTCCTGCAGACGATCTTCTTCCCCGGCTCTGCGTTGCACGACTTGGCGGTCATCGTCAAAGGTCGGCGACTGGTTTCAGCAGGTGTGCAGTTGCCCCTGGCTGAACCCGGCGACATGCCTGACACCCGGCTTGGTTCCCGCCATCGCGCGGCAGTCGGTCTCACCAAAGAGTGTGATGCACTGGTGGTCATTGTCTCCGAAGAACGCGGCCACATTCGCCTCGCCGAACGCGGCAAACTCTCAATCCCGCTCGACCTCGAAACTCTTCGCGAAGAACTCCGCAAGCGCCTGCGTGCAACCGTGGCAACGCCCAATGGCAAACCACAGCGCGAAGTCTTGACTCCGATTCACGTCGATGACAATCTTGATCGCCAGGTTTCCGGCGAGACCCTCGCCGGCGAATCGCTGGCAGGCGGGAGTATGGCTGGTTCAACTGTTCAAGGTGAAGCTACGACAGGCGACAGTGTTTCCGGCGACACGCTTTCCGGCGTCAACGCGTTCAGCGCACTTGGGTCCGGTGACAGCACTGCCGGCAAGAAAGTTGTCTGATACTCACTTCAACTTACTTTTCACCGACGGTAGTTTCATACCGCGTGCCATCGGGAACCGCAACCGGAACTTGAACTGTTGTCCCGTACGCCTCCTGCGTCTTCGAGAGAGAATCGACTGCAACGAAACTCGTGAATGGCGACATGATCGCATAGCGAAGTGCGGTTGCTCTCGCTTGCGGCGCAAGTTCCTCTGAGCCATTCCACAAAGCCTTTTCAGCCAGCGACTGAATCTTCATATTCGCCCAGATCTGCGGCAAGGCCTTCGCCTGAGCCCGCTCTGCGCCAATGACACTTGAAACTTCTGTAGACATCCGCATACCACCCGCGCGGCCGCTGATGCGGATGGGGCCCGAAAGATGACCGCGATACTTGCCAGTCACGATCATCGGACGATCGACGCAGAGATCGGGGATGCGCTGCGGGAAGACATCGCTGACATCGGCAGAAGCGAAATCGAGCTTGACATCAAAGAGCGCGGGATGGCTGATCCGATCATCAAATGCATCCATGACCTCAGTGGCCGAATCGTCAGGTGCGAGATATGCCACGCCGCCAGAACCAACACGTGCCATCGCATCGAGCAGGTAGCGGTTGGGAGCAGCGCTGACGCCGAAGCTGAAGATGCGTGTGTCGCCCAGGTTGCTGTGGATTTCGCGGATGATGTCCGATTCGTTGCCGATGAGGCCATCGGTCAGGAAGGTGATGTAGCGCATCCGATGGGCATCGTGCGGGAAATTGAGTGAGGCCCGCAGGCCGTTCATCATCTCCGTGCCGCCGGATGCGGCGATTTGATCGAGATAGGCAAGTGCGCGCTGGACGTTCTCGCGAGTCGCGGCGATTGGGCGATTGCCAAGCTGTGAACTGGTGTTTGAGAAGTTGATGAGTTGGAATGTGTCATCAGCGTTGAGCTTCCTGAGGCTGCGAGCGATCGCATCTTTTGCCTGCGTCATCGGCTTGCCGTCCATGCTGCCGGAAGCATCCAGCACATAGACCATTTCCAGAGGAGCACGCTTGAGCGACTTCAAATCCCGCGGCGGGATCAGCATCAGTGCGAAGACATTGTCGCCCTTTGGATCAGTGGTGGTGAGCAACGTCGACTTCATCTGCGACCCAGCAACATGGCAGCGAAGGATAAAGTCCTTGTTGGGAATCGAGTCATTGCGTGAGAGTTCAACGGTGGCCCGGGTGTTGCCGTCGCGTTCGATCTTGACAGCGTGTGTCGGGCTTTCGAGTTTCTCAATGCTGACGCCCGCATCGACTTCGACTTTGAGCGAGATATCGGTGCCGCTGCGTTCATTGGGGCGCAGGTAGCTGATTTCAGTTTTTTCGCCGCTGGTTCCGGCGTTCCCGCGTGCAACTGCGCCGATGCCATCAGTATGCGAGGGGTTGTAGCGGGGCGCGATGACCATTGGGAAGACAAACTCGTACGCGCCATCGGAGTACGAAAGCGTGTTGTAATAGCGGATCGAAATATCGATTTCACGTCCAGGCTCGATGTTCGCGACCTTCTGCACAAACAGATTGGGCCGCTCCTGATTGAGAATGCTCGCGACCTTTCCCTGGCTGCGTGCCTGCGCGTAGATCTGCTGAGCTTCAGCTTTGTCGCGGATGATGCCGCGGATATGGCGATCGCCGATGGTCATGACGAATTCGCTGACCGCCGCGTTTTCTGGAAGGGGGAACGCGTAGACCGCTTCGATCTTGCTGGGATATGGGTTCGTAAAAGTCTGCTCGACATCGACAGTGCTGATGAACCCTGTAATGTTCGCCCGCACATCAGTGTGCTTCAGCGGCACAGGAACCAGAGTTTCACCCTGATAGCAACCCATGCTGCCGGTGCCCGGGTTCATCTGATCAGGTCTGTCTTCGGCCCGCGGCACATACCGCTGAATCACCCAGATTTCTTCGTTAGATGCGAATCGCACGCCGCGGAAATCGGTGTGGGTTGGCGGGCAGTGCGTAATGAACATGGACGCAAGCTGCGACATTGCTTGTCTGGTTTCATTATCTGCGAATGGGCTCTGCCCTCCACCTTGGCGGCCGGCTTTCAAGACGCTCGCAAGGTCAAATTGTGGCGCGTTGGTGTAGTCGGGTTCAGATAATTTGAGGCTGGGATCAATTCTTAAGTAACTTCCATCATGTCCGGTGGGAGGTCCGCCTTTGGATTCGCTTTCGATGTATCCAGTTCGCATGCGACTAGGTTGGGATTCTTCGTCACGCAACGTTTTCTCGAGGCCGAGCGAGTTCTGGCCTTCACTGAGCACATCAAATCCGCCTGAAGGGCCTGGCGCTGCCGCGCTCGATGACTCTCGACTCACGTTTCGGGCTTTACCGGTTGATGTGCAAGCGGCAATGAGAATGGCCCCAGCCGCTACTGCTGATGCGGCAATGAGGACGAATGGTCGAGTGGCGAGTGGATGAGTCATTGTTCAAGTTCCTTGCTGGGTGCGATCGTGGCTGTTGCGGCGAGCTTGTTTCCTGCGGAATCCGCGGCGACTGAAAGTGAGATCGCGGGGAGTGACATGTTGGGTGAACCGACTACGTGAATGCGGGCGATGCGTGTATTGCCGCTTGGCAAGTTCGCGGCAGTGTTGAGGCTGAACGCCGCGAGAATGACGCGTTCCTGTTCCATCGCTTCGGGGTCATATGCGGGGGCGGCATTGAAGGCGGCGGACTCTCCGCCTTCGATGCCGACGATTGTGACGCCTTTGGCAACTTGAATATCAACTTGATACGCGGCCAGCGGAGTACTGGAATCTACCATCACATCGAAGGCAACGAATGTTCCGCCGCCAGCAAATGTCGGGCGGTCTGGGCCGCTGGCCATGAGGAATGGAACCAGAGTTGCAAGAGCAAGAAGAATGAAACGGGGAGTCTTCATAGTCCACCGCGCTTTCGGGGGAGTTTGACCGCAGCTGCAAGCAGTGAATCAACATCGGCCTGTGAAATGCTCTTGTCGCCGCCGCGCATGGCGCGGGCCGCGGCGAAGGCATCGAGTACGGTCGGCTGCTTTGCGGTCAGGTTGAGTGTGAGAGGAATGCTTGCGGCGACGATCAGAATCGCGGCCACCGCGGCCCATTTGGAACGCCACCATACGCGTGGAGCCTTGAATGAATGAGCAACATCAAGGACGTATGACTCCAGTTCCGCGGGCGGCTGATGTGCAAAGCCGGCTTTGAGCTTCTCGGCGAGCGGGGCGGGGATGTTGGGTTCAATATCCATAGGCTGTCTCTATTGAGTGCGCGAGGGCGCAAGTTGGTTCGATGAATTAGTCGAGCAAATGAGAAATCTGTGGGTTGCCGCGGAGTTGCGAGAGAGCGGTGTGAAGGCGGCTTTTGACTGTGCCGGCTGGAATGGAAAGTGCCTGGGCGACTTCATCGACGGACATCTCATCGACGATGCGCATCAGCAGCACTTCCTGGAAGTCTGGCTGCAGACCTTGTACTGCCGCGAGCAGAGCCGGTTCCATCTCGGTAGCCGGTCGTATTGGGGGATCGGTGTCCGGAGTTTCAGGTTGATCGCCAAAGACCAGCAGCTTGTCTTTGCGAAAGCGCGAGCGGGCGGCGTTGAGAATCACTGGGTAGAGAAGTGTGGTGAGTTTGCTGCGGAGAGTGATTTTCCCAGCGTTCTGGACTAGATAAATAAATGCATCCTGCACCAGGTCCATCGCTCTGGCATCGTCTTTGGCGTGCCGAGCGGCGATGCGATAGCAGAAGAGTTTGTGGCGCTGATAGAGGATGCCCAATGCAGAACGATCTCCGCGCGCGTACGCGCTGAGCAGTTCCTGATCGCTTTTGTCAGACGGGCCGTCATTCACGCTGGGTACCCAATGAAATGCGCGGAGCCAGGATTGGTTCGCGAATCAGAGCATACCAGCAAAATTGTCTGTCTTGAGCCCTACGGGATGAAATACAGGCGAATCTCGTGGCGGGCGAAGGCCTCCAGGATTCCCAGATAGACTCGTTCCTGCGAATTCATGTAGGTGAGATAGTCGCTGCTGAGGATCAGGTATGAGACTTCATATATGTACGACCGCTCGCTCATCCCCTTGAAGTGACACCGATCGAAACGCACCTGTTCCTCAGATTCGATGACGGCCTTCACAATCCCGGGAATTTCTCGGAGTTTTTCAGGCGGGACGGAACTCATGACGTTGAGTGTCATCGTGACACGCCGCTCTTCCAGGCGCTGGTAGTTGTGGATGCGGGAATTGAGAATGTCAGAATTGCCGAAGATCAGCTGTTCGCCAGTGGGGGCGCGCAGGCGGGTGGTCTTGAGGCCGATGACTTCGACCGTGCCGTTCTTATCTCCGATGGTCACATAGTCGCCAACCACAAACGGTTTATCCATGAGAATGGAGACTGAGGCCAGCAAGTCTCCGAGGACCTTCTGAATAGCCAGGGCGATCGCGATGCCGCCGATTCCAAGGCCAGTGATCATCGGGCCGACTTTGACGCCGAAGTTTTCTAGGGCGAGGAGACAGACCCCGGTCGCAATTACCAGCATGACGACGAAGCGGAGGACGACAAGGCTGCCGCGGATGCTGGGATCGGGCTTGCCGTCGGAAGATTTGGTTTTGTCGAGGAGTTGTTCAAGTCCGAAATCAACGACCAGGCGACTGGAAAGAAAGAGTTGAATCGCGGCGGCGACTATTGCAACGTATCTGAGTGTGCTCAGAATATTCAGAAGCGTATTGAGGCGATTCTCGGTTCCGGGTGGAATCGCCTTGGGATCGACTGTCAGAGTCAGCGAAGCGACATACAGGAAGATGAAGAAGTAGAGCCATGTGCGTTGATCTTCGATGATCTTTACCAGAACATCGTCAAAGCGCGTTGTAGTATGAGCAGCGATTTTTTTCAGGCGGGCCGCGACAAAAGCTCGGAGGAGTACGAAGACCCCGACCATTGCGAACCACGCGGTTCCAAACACGATCCATTCAACTGGAGTTTGGCAAAGGAACGTGCTTTCGACAACGTTGGCGAGTGCATTGACGGTTTTGTTGCCGAGGTCATTTTGTAGAAATAAGAGCATGGGGCCAATCGTTGCGGCCTCGATGCTCAAAGTCTTGTATCAACTCCGCTTGAATGTCTCGGCATCCATTCGTCTTGCTTCTGCCTGCCGGTAGCGCATGAGGACCATCGGGAAGAGCGAGCCCAGAACAATCGTGCCGATGAATCCGATCAACATCGGACCATACCACACGTGGCGGGGTTGGCCGACGATAATCGCGATGATTCCGGTGACGAGCAGGACCGCGGAGGCGGCGATCACCAGACCCATGGTTGAGAGAATCAAGGTCTTGCACTTTCCCTTGGGAGCGAGGAAACCCATGGCCGCGCCGAGTGTGCCGCCGATGACTCCGATTCCTGCGCCGCCGAATGCGCCCAGGTAGGTCCCGAAGGATTGGCTCCACCATTCAGTTGCCTGCATTGCCATTGTCATTGGAAATCTCCTTGTGATTCTGGGAAAACTTCTCGAGATCGCGTGCGGTTTCGCGGATTGAGCGGGCGGAATTTGCACTGAGCTCGCCGCGTTCTACGAGCTGGGCGAGCAAGAGAGTGAGTTTGTCGGGGACCTTGCTTTCGCGGACTTGGCGCAGGCGTTCGATGACTTTGTCCAGACGCAGTCGGATGGTGGGGTAGCTGACGCTGTAGACCTCGGCCAGGTCTTTGAGGGATCCGGACGCCAGGACCAAGTCTGAGATCAGGTCGAGGTCTTCGTTGCTGAGCTTTGAGAGGTGGTGGGTGTTCATGTTAAACAATTCGAAAGGTGACTTGCGGAATATACAAGTTTCTTTCGGATTATTCAAGTCTGGTTTCACAAATAGAAAGAAAACTGGTGGAAACACCGGGTCAGGGGCGTTTTAAAGCAAAGAACCCCGGTTTTCACCGGGGTTCAGTAGCTTCTCTCGTCTTTGCAGCGGGGCAAAGGTATTTCGGGCGAATTCGGCCCCCGCTTTAAGCCAGCATGTGTTTGAGGTATTTGCCGGTGTGGCTGGCTTTTACTTTTACGATTTCTTCGGGGGGGCCTTGGGCTATGACTGTGCCGCCTTTGTCGCCGCCTTCGGGGCCGAGGTCGATGATCCAGTCGGCGCGTTTGATGACATCGAGGTTGTGTTCGATGACGACGAGGGTGTTGCCCCCATCAGCGAGGCGATCGAGGACTGTGCAGAGGCGGTTGATGTCTTCGAAGTGCAAGCCTGTGGTTGGTTCATCGAGGATGTAGAGTGTGGATGAGCTTGTGCCAGCGCGGATGGATTTGAATTTCTCGGCGGGCTTCTTTTCTTCTGCTTCGTCGTCTAAGACAACGCGGGGTTCTTCGATCACTTCAGCATCGCTGGGGCGGCGGCGTGGCATTGGGGATGGGCCGCCGGATTTGCCGAGTTCGGTCGCGAGTTTGACGCGCTGGGCTTCGCCACCGGAAAGCTGGGTTGAAGGCTGGCCGAGTTTGATGTAATCGAGGCCGACATCGTGGAGGCATTTGACGATGCGGTGGATCTTGGGGTGATTTTCGAAGAATGTGCAAGCGGTCTCGATAGTCATGTCGAGGACATCGGCGATGGACTTGCCGCGGAATTGGATTTCGAGAGTTTCGCGGTTGTAGCGTTTGCCATCGCAGACTTCGCATGTGACGTAGACATCGGGCAGGAAGTGCATTTCGATTTTCTTGAGGCCCTGGCCTTCGCACGCTTCGCAGCGCCCGCCACCGTTTTTGCTGGAGACGTTGAAAGAGAATCTGCCGGGTTCATAGCCGCGGATTTTGGATTCTTTGGTCTGGGTGTAGATGTTTCTGATGTCTCCGAAGATTTCGACGTAGGTGGCGGGGTTTGAGCGAGGTGTGCGGCCGATGGGCGATTGATCGACTTCGATGATGCGGTCGATGTGCTTGAGGCCCGTGATCTTGTCGTGTGCGCCTGGCTTGTCGCGCGTGCCGAGTAGATCGTTGCGGGCGACGCGGAGAAGAATGTCGTTGATGAGCGTGGATTTGCCGGAGCCGGAGACGCCAGTGATGCAGACCAGGCCGCCGACGGGGATGGAAACGTCGATGCCTTTGAGATTGTTTTCGCGGGCGTTTTTGATGGTGATGGCGCGAGAAGTCTTGAGTTGGCGGCGTCTGACAGGGATGTTGATCTGGCGCGCACCGGAGAGGTACTGACCGGTGAGTGATTCGGGGACCTGGCAAAGTTCGGGGACTGTGCCCTGGGCGACGATGCGACCACCATGAACGCCGGGACCGGGGCCGACATCGACGACGTGATCGGCTGCACGGATCATGTCTTCATCGTGTTCAACGACGAGGACAGTGTTGCCGATATCGGTGAGGTGGCGGAGTGTCTGGATGAGCCGCGTGTTGTCGCGCTGATGGAGGCCGATGGTTGGTTCATCAAGCACGTAGCACGCGCCGACGAGGCCGGAGCCAACTTGAGAAGCGAGGCGGATGCGCTGAGCTTCGCCACCAGAGAGCGTTGCAGTTTTGCGATCGAGCGAGAGATATTCGAGGCCGACGCCGGTGAGGAAGCGGAGTCGGTTGGTGATTTCCTTGAGGATCGGTTCGGCGATCTGGGTGTGCTCTTTGGAGAGGATGAGGTTTTCGATGTAGGCGAGGGCATCGGTGATGGTGAGGCGGCCGATTTCGGCGATGTTGAGCATCGTGCCATCATCGCGCGGGCGGCCGATGACCGAGCCGCTGTGAGCGCGGGAAACATCGGCTTTGTGGGCGCTGGAGAGCTGAATGTGCAGCGCTTCGATGCGGAGGCGATCACCGTTGCATTCGACGCAGCGTTTCTGGGAGTGGAAGGAGCCCAGGAATTCTTTGACGCTCGGGTTCTCGGTAGTCTTCCACCACTCAGCGATGTTAGGGATGACGCCCTGGAACTTCATCTTGTATTTAGCGACATCGGCGGGTGTTGTGCCGTGAAGCAAGATGCGGAGTTGTTCGGGGGAGAGCTTCTTGATCGGTTCAGTGAACGATGCGCCGAAGCCTTTGCAGAATTTGCGGAGCGTGCGATTGAACCAGGCACGCACGGGGCCGTTTTTGTTCCAGGCGGCGACAGCGCCTTCATCCATGCGCTTGTCGTGGTGGGGGATGACGAGTGCTTCATCGAATTCGAGAAGATTGCCTAAACCATCGCACTTCTTACACGCGCCGAATGGGGAGTTGAAGGAGAAGAGGCGGGGGGCCACTTCTTCGAGCGCGTATTCGGGATTCTCTGGATCGGCGAAGCGGTTGCTGAAGGCGTGATCTTTCCAGGATTCCTGTTTGTCAGGATCGGCGAAGGCGACTTGTTCGGCGATGGTGATGGTGCCGTTGCCGAGTTTGAGCGCGGACTCGATTGATTCAGCGAGGCGCTGGCGGATTTCGGGAGCGATGACGAGTCGATCGAGGACTGCATCGATCGAGTGTTTCTCATGGCGGCCGAGTTTCAGCGGGTTTTCGCTTGGATCTTTGAGCACATCGCGGAGATCGTGGATCGTGCCATTGACGCGAACGCGTGACCAGCCTTGCTTAGAGAGGTCTTCCATCACATCGCGATGGAATCCTTTTTGGCCGCGGATGACGGGGGCCATGACCATGAGTCGCGAGCCGGCGGACCATTTCATGACGCGATCGACGATTTGCGTGCTGCTGGTGGCGGTGATGGGGTTGCCGCTGCGGCTGAGGATCGTGCCGTCTTTTTTGATTTTCTTGGGAGCCCAGGAGTAAGGCGTGCCGCAGCGCGCGTAGAGGAGGCGGAGGTAGTCCCAAATTTCGGTGGTGGTGGCAACGGTGGAGCGTGGGTTGCCGCTGGTTGAGCGTTGTTCGATGGCGATGGTGGGGGGGATGCCTTCGACTTCGTCGACGTCTGGTTTTTTCAGTTGATCGAGAAACTGGCGTGCGTAGGCGGAGAGGGACTCCATGTATTTTCGCTGACCCTCAGCGAAGATGGTGTCGAAGGCGAGTGAGGATTTGCCGGAGCCGGAGAGGCCGGTGATGACGACCAGCTGGTCGCGTGGGATGGCGACATCGATGTTTTTGAGATTGTGTTCGCGGGCGCCGCGGACGCGGATATACCGCGTCGAGGACGACGCGGAGGCACTAGGCACTTGGGACTTGGCACTAGGGGAAGAAGCGGGGGATGTGGCGGTGGTGGGGGGCATTGGTTGCGGAGAAGGGGCAAAGGGGCAAAGGGGCAAAGGGGCAAAGGGGCAAAGGGGCAAAGGGGC
>CAZAEQ010000002.1:121115-143912 GCA_964484185.1 uncultured Phycisphaeraceae bacterium | reverse complement strand
CAAAGGGGCAAAGGGGCAAAGGGGCAAAGGGGCAAAGGGGCAAAGGGGCAAAGGGGCAAAGGGAGAAGAGGGTATGGGAAGAGGGTGTGGTGCTTAGATGGTGGGAAGGGGGAGAGGGTGCAGAGGGGTCTAGGGGGAGAGTGGCAAAGTTGGAGGCGGGTGTGATTGAGTCGGTGGTGAATGAAAGGCGCTGAGTTTTTGAGAGGTGCTCACATTATCTGGTGAGCATGTGAGCATCTTTTGTTATTAGGCTGGAATTGAGGGTGCCAGGGAGAGTGCGGGGTTCAGGTTGCCATGGAATTTGATCACATTGCCATGGCAACCTGGCAATCTGACGGCGTTTTGAACGGACAGGGGATTGTGCTGCTGGCGCAACGTAGATAGAAGATGTTGAAGTGAGGCCGCGGATTCTGAGATTCTCACGAGTCGTAAGAATCTCACGTTATTGGGGTGGGAACGCCGGTTTGGGAAGTGGTTAAGTTGGAGCGAGTTTGTTTCTATGGGGTTTGGGTGCATAGTTAGTAGTGTAAGGTATAAATGGACGGTGTCAAGACGTATACCGTACGAAATTGAAATATTTTTGCGGGGATTGGTGGATTCTCAGAAATGGCCACATGTGGTTGCTCTATAACATCGATAGTGTTATAGTGCAAAATCGTGTTAGAGACAGATCATGCCCCCCCTTCGTAAACAGATCGAGGATCACCTTCGCACCACCTTGGGAATCGAGGCAGAGTTGTCAGCTTGGGATGGCGCAAAGTCGCTTCCCAGTTATCTTGCTGAGCGGTATGAGTTCTTTCGAACGACCGTGCTGGGTCAGCCAGTTCTGATTTTGATTGATGAATCGGAGAGTGAGGAATCGGCAACCACTATCCGCAAGCATCTAAGTCAGATCAGAGCCAAATGCGAGTGGCCAGCGATCTATGTTCGAAATCAGGTTGCAGCGTACAACCGCATGCGATTGATCGACCAGGGCGTGCCTTTTCTGGTGCCAGGAAATCAGATGTATCTGCCGCAGTTGGGGATTGATTTGCGGGAGCACTTTCTTAAACAGAAGCGCAGAACGGCGATGTTCCGACCGGCGACGCAGGCGGTGTTTATTCATGCGCTGTTGCGAGAGCAAAGCAGGCCGCTGATTGTGGGTGAACTTGCACGGGAGCTTGGGTATTCGACGATGACGATGAGTCGTGCGTTTGATGAGATAGAGGCGGCGGGGCTTGGGGAGTCGAAAGTTCAGAATCGGGAGCGGGTGCTTTCGCTGATCTCGCCGCGGCGGGAACTCTGGGGCCGAGCGCAGGAGGTTTTGAGTGATCCTGTGAAGTCGCGACATTTTATTGCGGATGCGCCGGCGGTAGTGCGGTATCCAAAGGCTGGTCAAAGTGCATTGGCACATTACTCGATGATTGCTGAGCCGACGAACGCGGTGTTGGCGATTTCTCGCGAAGACTGGGTATCTTTGAAGCGGAACGCGGCGGTAAGGGTCATACCGATGCAGGAGGCGGAGGCGATCGAAGTAGAGGTATGGAGCTATGCGCCAAGACCGTATCGCGAGTCGTTTGTTGTTGACCCCCTGTCGCTCTATCTTTCGCTGCGACACAATGCGGATGAGCGGGTTGAGCAGGCACTTGAGCAAATGATGGAGAAGATTGCGTGGTAAAAGGACTCGATCGATTTCGCGAGCACTTTGCGGGCTTCGCGGACCGCTATGTGTTGATCGGAGGAAGCGCGTGTGACCTGGCTTTTGCGGAGGCTGGTGTAGATTTCCGCGCCACGAAAGATCTGGACATTGTGTTATGCATTGAAGCTCTCGACGCGGCGTTCGCGCGGGCGTTCTGGGAGTTTGTGAAACTGGGCGGATATGAGTTTCAAGAGGCAGCGACAGGCGAGAGGAAGTTCTATCGATTCAAGAAACCCAAGGACAAGGACTTCCCATTCATGCTTGAGTTGTTTTCGCGCGTTCCAGATGCTCTCGGAGAGGTGGCAGGCGGAACGCTCACTCCCATTCCTGTGGACGATGAAGTGTCGAGTTTGTCTGCGATCTTGTTGGATGGGGAGTATTACAACTGGATTCATGCAGGGAAGCGATTGGTCAACGGCGTTCCGGTTGTTCGACCGGAGCATTTGATTCCGCTTAAGGCGAGAGCGTGGCTGGATCTGCGGGAGCGAGCTGCATCAGGCGCGCAGGTCGATACTCACGATGTCAGGAAGCACAGGAATGATGTGTTTCGATTGCTGGCGATTGTTGATCCGGAGTTTCGGGCGGTGGTGACGCCGCGGATTGAGGCGGATGTTCGGCGGTTTATTGAAGAGGTGGCGGGAGAGACGATTGACTTGAAGGCGATGGGGGTGAGGGCGACGAAGGATGCACTGGTGAGTGTGTTGGCGAGACTATTCATCGAGGAGCCGGGTCGGGCGGGGGAAGAGACCTGATACAGTAAGCTATGTCGATACTAGATCGAAATTTGTTTGGAAAGTCGCAGACCCGGACGCCGGCGAACGAGCGGGCGATTCGGTGCGCGCGAGCCGGCGGAGGCAGACTGCGGCTCTCAATGGTGTGCCAACTCTTTGTTGCAATTTGCGCTGGTCTTGCGGCACCGGCACACGCTGGCGACGACAATCCCGCGAAAATCGTCGCCTTGCCAGTTGAAGAATCGTTGCATCTCGCGCTTCATGAGGTTTCATACGGAGGCGATTCGGCAGTACTCGAATTTGGGATTTCTCTGCAGCCTCCCGCAAAGCGATGGTTTCATGTTTCGGTCAGGCCTTGGATTACAAAACTGACTGATGCTGAAGGCCATTCACTTTATGATCCGGCTCCCGAAGACAACTACAACAGAGGTTTCAAGGAGCGAGCGGTATGGTGTGGACCAGGTCGCGGAATTTTCCCGAGGATGAACAAACGGATAAAGAGTGACAAAGTTGAGGTGCTTGGCGTTGTGGAAGCCGCCGCAGAAATTACGTTTGCGGCCGATCTTGAGTACATCAATCTCGGCGAACTGACGAATGAAGCCGGCACTGTTGAAATAGCGAAGGGTGCGACCGTGCACTATCACTTCAAGAGGAAGAGCGTTTCGTGCAGCTGCACAGTTAATGTCATAGATGAGAGAGATGACAGGAGCGGGCGGTTTCTTGTCGGCATCGAGACTTTTGATGCGGACGGAAAAGAAAGCGGTTCGTTTGCAGAGGGTGATCAGCTCTTTCATACATATAAGACTGAAGGGCAGGTCCCCAAGACGGGACGTCTCGTTATTGCCAGCAAGATTGAGCGCGTCCCGGTCAGACTGCATGCTGAGAATGTTGAACTAGATGATGTGCTGATGAAGAAAATTGAAACGATGAGTCCCGACGCGCTGCGAGAGATTATTGCAAATCGTCGCTTTTCAGATCAAAAGCTGTACGAGATGCTGCGAACGGTCCAAGATTCGGATCGCGAGGAGCTCTCAGAGATTCTGGTCGACGCGGGAGCAAGGGTTGTTGGACGAGAAGAGTTCGCACTGAATAAGCCAGAGGTGCAAGAACGCCATTTTCGTCTCTTTCAGAGATACATGAAATTGGCGAAGAGTGCGAATGACCAAACCAAAATCGATTGGGCGCTCGGAGATTCTTACGACTGGGGTGGCGCACCGCGATACCGGAGCGAGGCTTTGGCGGCTGGGGCTCAATTGATTCACATGAATCAATTCGAGGACTCACTGCTTATGCATTTGTGGTTGATGGGGATTGAGACTGCTGAGGTGGTTGAAACGTACGCGCATGAAGTGCTGGATCATGGTCCGAAATACGAAATCGCAACACAAGGCGGGTTTAATGAACTTCTGGCTGCCGCCTACATGGGTGATCAGGCCAGAGTTACCGAAGAAATGCGAAAGTCTGGCGTGAAGCACAAAGATAAATGGGGGAACAGTGCATTGATCTGGGCGAGTTCATCTCCACATTCAGATGAAGTGATGATCAAGGGATTCCTGGAGGCGGGCCTGCAGTTAGGCGATGGAAGCGAAGAGAGCCCCTCGGCGTTGATTGCAGCGATCAAGCACAAGCGATTTGATCTGGCCTCAATTTTCGTAAAGGCCGGAGCGATTCCGCTTCTCGGCGAAGAATCTCGCAGGAAGGTCCTGCTGTCGAGCCTCACTTCAGGAAATGCGGATTACTCGAAGGATTGTTTCGCGGCGGGATTGCGGCCAACGAAGGCAGAAGCTCGTCAAATTCTGGAGGGAATTGGAAGAAGCGGTGATGAGCAATTGTTGAAATCTGTGCTCGAGGTTTGCAAGGCTGCGAGCCTTTCAGCCGAGGATATTCAGGCAGCCTTGAATGCAGGACTCGCGTCGGCGGTACGGAACAAGTCCGCCGCGAATATCCAGATGTTCTGGGATGTTGGCGCGCGAATAGCCCCCGGCCGTTCCGATGGTGACATTATGAACAAATCTGCTATGTTTTGGGCCACGAACTCTACGGATCAGAGAATTTTTGAGCAAGTCACCGACCTTGCGATACAACAAGGCTATCTTGAAACGATTGAGGATGCAAACGGAGTTACGGCTGGTGAGAGTGCATTGGTGTGTGCGTGTAGTGCTGGGAATAAAGCGCTAGTGGACAAGTTGCTTGCGAATGGCGTCGTTCCGACTGGCAAAAGTCTAATTGGTGGAACTACTGTGTTGTGTGCCGCAGCAAGCTCCGGTTCCATCGAACTGGTGAAAATGTTTTTGGATCGCGGGTTCGATGTTAATGGCGGTGACGCATATGGACGCACACCAATTATCGCTGCCATGAGCCCGAAATGGACATCAGAGATGCTTGATCTGCTTATTGAGCGCGGCGCAAATATTAAATTGACTGCGCGCGCAAATGGACCGACGGTTGTGTCTGAGGCTCTGCGCACCGGTGATGTCGATTTGCTTCGCGCCGTTCGGAAACGGGGCGCATTGTTCAAGGTAAGTGAACCGGGGCGGCGATATGACGCGCTGAGTGCGGCGATTCAATCTCGGCGACTCGCAGATGTAAAAATGCTGCTGGAGGTCGGAGAGAAACCTGGTGCATGTGATACGGACGGTGTGGCGGGAAAAGCGAAGAGTCACGTTGAACTGGCAAAAAAGATGGTTGATTCTGGAGACATTGGCGATTCGAAAGAGATTTTGAAGTTGATTGAAGAGGCGGGGAAGTAGGGGACCGCAGGAATGTCGAGTTGGCCACCCAATATTTTTGGAACGTCCCAGATGCGGACGCCAGCGAGCGAGCGGGCAGTACGGTGTGCGCAGCTGCGAAATGCAAGAATCGTGGACGCGATGCGAATTGCGGGCATCTCCTTTGCATTTGGCTTAGCGGGGTTTTTCGGGCTCTTTATTTTTCAAACGGCCTTGCACGACCGTCAAATAAAGCGACTCGTGCCCGCGGGATTTACGCCGCCGGATTCCGGATTTGACCAGCTCATACCGGTGTGGATGGTGATGGGAGGCACCGTTGTATTTGTTTCATTATTGAGTTGGGTCTTGCCCATAGTGGTTCGAAAGGACAGGAAATTCGCGGCCAGGGTGAGTAAAGAATCACTGAGTGCGGAGAGGAAAAAGCGAGCTTTCATGTACTGCATCAAAAGAAAGCGCGGGTGGATTCTTGGTGCGTGTTGCATTGGTTTACTGGTCGTGGTTTCGCTGGCGGCGAAGGATGACCGGAACATGGTGCTGCACATGTCTGCGATCGCTGGATGGTTTGCCGGAATCAGCTTGATCGGACTTGGGATTTTCGGCAGGAGCGGCAGACATCTGGTCTGCGCTTGCTGCGATCACGAAATGAGGAGCTGGAGAAGCGCTGGGACACGATGCAGTGAATGTGGATGTGTGTGGAAGGAACCTTGGAACGCCGAATTCGGTGCCAAGCGTGTACGGTGGATTTGGGTTGGTTGGGGCGCGGCGTGTGTAGCTGCTTCGGTGGGATATCTTGCGTGGGCCGAGCTGACGCGTGCATGAATTGATGACGGTGGCATGATCAGAATCGTGATTGCGATGGAGGTCCTCGCCCAGGGCGGCCGAGGTGGGTACGCGGTTGGGATCGGGGTGCTTTGAGATTGCTTGTCGAGCGGTGGTCAGTACCCATTCGCTTACGCGAAGGGCACTAGCGCGTGGGTTGGTGAGACTTGCGACTTGGGCGAGGAGGTGGGCGCTTTGTGTGCAAACGATGCATTGCGTGCAACCGATTGAAGTTGTGGGCGCGCGCGACTGGGATTGGAGTGTTTTGAAGTCGCTTGTCGAGCGGTGGTTGGGCGTGCGGGTTGAGATTGGAATGGGTTGGTTGGAACTTGCGGTTCTATGACGCGTCTTGGGTTATGAGAAGAACGCGCGAGGGGTCATGATCAGTAGTGCGGCAATGTGGTGGTGGGGCGGGGTTGCGATGGCGGTGGTCGCGTCGTGTGGTGTGGTTTGGGCGGTCGGCAGCGATTGGTGGAAGACGCGGAAGTTGAGGAAAGCTGGAACGCTGCGGCGGTGTCGGAAGTGTTTTTTTGATATGAGTGGGTTGACGACATTGGTTTGTCCGGAGTGTGGGAAGAAGGCGAAGAGTGAGAAGGTTTTGCGAGGTGTGCGGCGGCGGTGGGGAGTGGCGTCTCTTTGTATGCTGATGTTCAGTGCGTCGTGGGTCGTGAGCAGGATGCCAGAGATTCGAAGTGGGCGGTTTGAATGGGTGCCGACGTGGGCGCTTCTAGTTGCAACCACTGCGCTCGGTGAACTGGATCCTGCTGACGCGTGGAGCGTGCATCGGTCTGTCAATTACGCGTTGGAGACAGCCTATTACGGCGGCGAAATATCGGGGATCGATGAGTATGTCCACGAAATGTGCCATCGCGTGTCGGTATTCACCTGGCAGCAGCGTGCAGCGGAAGATGGAAGGAAACTTGTTGAAACTCGGACGAACATTGGAGAACTCATACCAGATGAAAACTGGCGTGCAGAAAAGGTTCCAGATTGGGGAAAGGGCGGCCAATCGCCAATAAACAGTACTCGTCCTTATCTGGCGACCTATCCCTCCACCAAGAAAGACTGGACACTTCAAAAGTGGAATCGGCGGCAGCAGTTTGAAAGCTACCTTGAGGTTCTGGAACTCTATCGAGATGTCGTTCAACATGCGACCGAATCTGAGTCGCACTATGACTTGAATCTTGCATCCGGCGAGTTGATTCGCTGCGGGGATCCCGCGCCACTCCCGTATATGTCCGCACTCACAAAAGAACTCGAGTCACTTCGAAACATCAATTGTTTTGAGACCCACCTCTGGTTTTCTTCAGGAACAGTCGTCGACGGGGATGTGGTGCGTGTGTTCTACTGGCAACCGGGATTAACGGGCGTGCAATCAGATGATCTCTACAGGGAACTTTCTGGATTTTTGGAGACTGAGGAAGTGTATGAATGCGAGCAGTACCCGCGAGTTACTTATCCCGTCTATTGGAGTATGGGGAACATGTTCGTGATTCGCGCAGAACCGAATCTTCAGGAGAAGGCTTGCGCGACACTTATGGAGATGGCGCGTCGCAGGGGCAAGTTGTCGGAGTGAGCGTTAGAAGCGGCGATGCGAGCGGGCCTTTGCCGAAGCAGTTGCGAGATAGGAACTCGAAGTACTTTCACATGGGAGGTCGAGCGGGTGTCAGCACCCGTTCGCTCACGCGAAGGGCATCAGCGCGCGGGTCGGTGGGGCTTGCGACTTGGGCGAGGAGGTGGGCGCGTTGTGCGTGCTTCGAGTGGCGAGGTGGGTCGCGGTTGGGATTGAGGTGCTTTGAGGTTGCTTGTCGAAGGGTGGTTTTGTGTGAAAGTGGGAGCGGGGACACCGGCTATGAGCCGGTGCCACGTTATGCGATCGCTATCCTTTTGTATGACAACTTTAGATACCTGGCTGGTTCCAACAACTCTTGAGTGCCCGGGACTTGTTCGCACTATTCGGCTGGAGCCGCTGGAGGCGCGACATGCTGCGGAACTTTTCGCCGCGGCGGATAAGGAATTGTTTCGGCACACGATGCAGACGCCGACGGAGTGGAGTGTGCGGGGGTTTGAAGAAGAGATGGCGAAGGTGAAGGCGATTGCGGGTGTGGTGGCGCTTGCGGTGGTATTGGTTGAGAGTGGCAAGGCGATTGGGCGGACGACGTTTATGGAGATCAAGCCGGAGCATCGCGGCGTCGAAATTGGGCGCACTTGGTTTGGGCGCGCGTATCACGGGACGCGGGTGAATCCGGAGGCGAAGTACTTGATGCTGCGGCATGCTTTTGAGGGTTTGTCGCCGCCGGCGGTGCGGGTTGCGATTACTACGGGCGGGACGAATTTGCATAGTCAGGCGGCGATTGCGAAGCTGGGGGCGGTGAAGGAGGGAGTTCTGCGGAAGTCGCGGATTGCTCCACCGACGTTTGATCGGCCGCAGGCGGAGGTGCGGGATCATGTGTACTTCAGTATTTTGGATGATGAGTGGCCAAGCGTGAAGGCGAAGTTGGAAGCGCGGCTGGAGAAACTGCGATAGCGAACTGGCTGGGCATCGAGTAGAATGAGTTGCGTGGTTATCATTTCCCGGGTGAATACATGGCGATGTCGCTGCTTCGGAAACTTGAGCTTGATACGAAGTATGGGATGACCAGGTCGCCGCTGGGCGTGTCGCCGCGGGAGTTTGAATTTCCCGTGAATTGGGCGGAGCGGACGAAGCTTGCGGTTGCATCTGCGGACAATGCGAAGATTCCCCGGTGTGCAAATGCGGGGGCTGTTGAGGGCGAATATCAGGTGATGCACAATGGGATCAGGGTGCGGAAGGATGGGTATTACGGCGCGGAATACACGGACTTGATCGAAAAGAATCGTGGCGTGCATGAGCCGCAGGAAGAGCGAGTTTTTCAGGAAGTGCTGCCAACGATTCGCGCGGGTGGATTGATTGTGGAGCTTGGCGCGTACTGGGCGTTTTACTCGACGTGGTTTCTTAAGAGCGTGGCGAATGGACGAGCGATTCTGGTGGAGCCAGATGCTGCGAACCTGGAAGTTGGCAAGGAAACGTTGCGTCAGAATGGTGTGGATGAAGGGCGAGCATTGTGTTTGCACGGGTGGGTGGGGAAATTGAGTGAGCGGCATCGGCAGGCAGGGGCACACGAAATTGTGATTGATGAGTTGGTGAAAGAACAGAAGATTGAGCATATCGATGTTCTGCATTGCGATGCACAGGGCGCAGAGGCGAAGATGCTGCTTGGAGCAGATGAGACGCTGAAGAGCGGAAAGGTGTCGTGGGTTTTTCTATCGACACATTCGATGCACCTGCATGGGTGGTGCAAGCGTGAGCTTTTGCGGCGGAAGTTTGTGCTGGTTGCTGAAGCTGATCTGCCTGAGAGTTACAGTTATGATGGGCTGCTGGTGTTCAAACGTCCAGGAGCGAAGGGGCCGGAGAAGATTGAGATTTCACAGCGGAAGTATCCGGAGCTGAAGTAGCGATTACTCGAAGCGCATGTGTTTGACGGACTCGCCAGAGTCGCGCAGTTCGACAAGAGAATCAATACCGATTGCGATGTGCTTTTCCATGAAACGCTCGGTCACATCGCGGTCGCTGGTTGACGTTTTAATTCCTTCGGGAGTCATCGGGTTGTCGCTGACGAGAAGGAGTGCGCCCTTGGGAATTGAGTTTACGAATCCGACAAGGAAGATCGTTGCGGTTTCCATGTCGATGCCGATGGCGCGAATCTTGCGGAGGTAGTCTTTGAATCCTTCATCATGTTCCCACACGCGGCGGTTGGTTGTGTAGACCGTGCCGGTGAAATAGTCACACTTGTGTTTGATGATGGATTCGGAGACGGCGCGCTGGAGGCGGAAGCTGGGGAGCGAGGGGACCTCGGGCGGCATGTATTCGTTGCTGGTACCTTCGCCGCGGATTGCGGCGATGGGGAGGACGAAATCGCCGAGCTTGGTTTTTTTCAGGCCGCCACATTTGCCCAGGAAGAGAACGGCTTTGGGCTCGATTGCCAGGAGCAGGTCCATGGTGGTGGCGGCCATTGCTGAGCCCATGCCGAAATTCAAGATAGTGATATTTTCCGCGGTCGCAGTCTGCATCGGGTGATCGCGGCCTTCGACGGGGACGTTGAAACGTTCGGCGAAGAATTCGACGTAGCTGATGAAGTTGGTGAGGAGGATGTACTCGCCGAAGTCGGCGAGCGGTCGTCCCGTGTAACGCGGGAGCCAATCGCGGACGATGTCTTCTTTAGACTTCATGGACGGCGAACTCATTTCTCCGGAAGGTCCTTTGAATCGGTGGCGGGCTTTGCGGGTTCGGACTCGATCGGTCGCGGGATTTTTGCGAGCAGCACGTTGAGGCCTTTGCGCAGGCGTTCTGCTTCTGCGGCATCTTTTCTGGCGGAGAATGAGCCGCTGAAATAGGCGAGACCGATGCGATCGACGAAGCCGGCGGTTTGGGCGACTGGCTTCATGCTTGCGCGGGGGATTGCGCCGCCGAAGGAGTCGTCACCTGGGTCGCCGGAATCGAACATGAAACCGCCGCCGCCGTAGAGGCCGATCTGGCCGTCGGCGATGACAATGTGGCGGATGATGATTGAGTTTGCTTCGGGGTCGATGGGTGTTTCGCCCGCTTTGGGTTGCAGGAAATGGCGGATGTGGATGAACTGACCCCAAGTGCCTTTGAGATCGGCTTGAGCGAGGAGATCGCCGGGTGCGAGATCGGTGAAATAGAGCTCCGCGGCGTTTTCATCTTTATTGATGTAGGCGGCCTGGGTGGGGCTGAAATCGAGATATGTGCCAGCTTCGGCGGATTCGAGCCGCGGCGAGCCGCCACCGGGGGAGACCCCCAACATACGGCAGCCGGCGAGGGCGGCCAAGAGGGAAACAGCGATAACGACACGAGAAAGGGGGTGGGCACGAGTCATGCAGGGAAAGATACACACTCTGGGGCGGGAGCGGTGGGGGCTGAGGCAGGGAAACCGCGATAGAACGTCAAAAAGAATGCAACCGATGCCGCTCCAGGCAGTACACTCAGTAGGTTGGCTTCCTAGACAGAGCTGGCAAAAGGACCAGAATGGGTAGTGCATTGATAGTCGCGGCGGGGATTGTGATCGCATCGGCTGTCGGGCCTGCGAATGAGTGGCGGCTCGCGTTTCATGTGCGGCCGGATACATCGGTTGTCGATCGGTCACAAGTCATCAGGTCAGAGGCTGGCGTTCCTGGTTCGGTGGTATGGCAACCGCAGCCAGAAGTGGTGAGGGTGCAGGTGCCGCTGTCAGAGCAGCTGATCAAGAAACCGGCACCGCCAGCAACAGCGACCGGTCCGCAAAGTTCCAAGCCTAAGGCTGTACCCGAGGCACCGCGCAGAAGTCAGACTGGAGGCGTGCAGGGCGGCATCGATCCTTGGATGGCGATTCCAGCGGTGGAGAGTGAAGCTCCACGGAATACCAGTCTGCCTGGGAGCGAGACTCAGATCGTGAACTCTGGTCCAACAGAAAGCGCAGTGCCGATGCGCGATTCGGTAACAGTAACTAAGGGCACTGATGGCTGGAACAAAGTTGAAGTGACAGGTGGGATTGGGCCAAATATCGCACCAAAAACAATGGATGTGCACGATTCGCAACTGCACTTGTTCGAGACCGCAGCACAGTCGCAGAGCAGAATGTCGACAGCGATTCAGGATATGGCGAATGGAAATGCGACCGCGATGCAGGCGCTGTATCGCGACATTGCCAATGCTGAAGCTGCGGCGAACAAGACTTGCCCCGTGATTGTTCGGTCAACGCAGCGATCCCGGATGTTTGGGAACAGAGGGCTTGGCTCAACGCCCGGTCCGATTGATCCACGTTTGATGGAAGACGATAAAGCAAAGGCGGAGGCGGAAGAGCTTTCAAAGCTTGTTGGTGTTGATCGATACGCGGAGTTGCTTGCTCGAAACCAAGCAAGCGCGGCGGCTCAGTATTTCGATTTCTATGTTCGTGATAACAAGGAAGATGGCCGCGCACAAGCGGTGTTTGGATTGCTGCAGCTTGCGGCAAAGAAGCACGACTCTGGCCTTGCTCATCTGGCCCAGGCTTGCAAGTTCAGCGCTTCGGCCTGGACAACGCCAATGAATCTCAAGGAACTTGGGATTTCAGAGGCGGCGGTCGCGGAGTCACTTGGGAGACTGATGGCTCGGAAAGAGCAGACAAAGGGAGTGGCTGAAGCGGTAGGGCTCGCCGCAGCCGCACACGCGGTTGGACGTCCCGACGCCGCTCTAAGGTTATTGGACGTTGCGGTGCAACAAGGAATGGACCCGACAGAAGCCGCAAACTTGGCCGGATTGTGGAAAATAAGTAAGTAATTAGCACAAAGTCGGAATTGAACCGATGGATTGATTGAAACATCTAAAGGGTTGATTCGTCTACTCTTTATACGGATCGAGGCACCCGGAGGGGTTCGGGGCCTGAAAGGAATCAGGGTACGGCACATGTCTACTCACGCTTTCAAGATAGCGATTGCGTTCCTTACCGCCGCGGCAGCGTTGCCAGCGATGGGTCAACAGCAAGTAAACCAGATTGCTCCTGGTCGCGGCCAGGAGATTCTGAAGATGCAGACTGTGCCGCAGGTGCAGTTGCCACCAGAGCCGAACAATCCGGGTCCAAAGCCATATCCCGTAGAACCGATTTATCCGTATGTCGGGTATTACCCATATCACTATCCATATCACAGCGGCGGGTACGGATATTACAATCGATATAACTCTGGGTATTCCCAGCAGGTGGTCGTGATTCCGCAGACAATTGCCGCGCCTCAGCCGGTTGTTCCGCCGCGTGAATTGACTGAAATTGACTATGCGATGGATGCGATGCAGACTGGCAAGACCAGTATTGCGATTGATCGATTCCTTGAACACCTCAAGACGAACACTGATGACTTTGTCGCGATGCGGCTCATCGGGATGATGTATCTGGAAGAGAAGCAGCCAAGTGAAGCGGCGTCGCGAATTGCGTTCGCGTACAAGCGCATGCCTGAGCTTGCACGCCGGCCGATTGATGCAGCAGATCTGCGGTTGGATTCAGCGCGTTTGAGAGAGATGGTGGTGAAGGCGTCGAAGTATGCGAACAAGATGAAGACCGGCTCTGGCTGGTTGATGGTCACAGTGCTCATGCAGGCTGAAGGCCGCACAGAGTTCGCGCTCGCTAATTTGGCGAAGGCGGAGGCGGCTGGTCTTGATCCAAAGACGGTGTACAACCTGCGCTCGGCACTGGCGCCGATGGAGGTTGAGCAGATTCCGGTTACCTCGCCGCTCAAACCGGCAGATGATGCAGCCGGCGCGATAGACAAGACTGCAACCCCGAAAGAAGAAACCCCAAAAAATCCGTGACACCAAATTGAACTTTGCGGGATGTGTTGCGTCAGATTGTGAGGGGAGTGTCTTGCGAGAACGCACGACATTCATGCGAAAACAGAATCAGGAGATTCGTCATGTCAGCTCAGTGTTGGACAGTTGTTTCCGCGGCGGCCTTGCTTGCATGTGCAGGTACTCCGGCGCTCGCGGGCGGCTTTACACAGATTTCCATCAACAGCGGATTTGGCAATCATGGCGGTGGCCTGCGAATTGGCGGCTCGTACTCAAGCTCCAGTTGGAGTGGCAATCACTATCGCGGATTCCGCAACGACGGATGCAACGACTACGGATATGGGCGAGGACGCGGACACTTTGGATACGGAAGCCACGGCAGTTCGATTCACATCGGCTTCCCGATCTACAGTCGTCCGTACTGCCCTCCACCGGTCTATTGCCCACCACCGGTTGTTTACGTTCCCCAGGTAGTGGTGCAGCGTCCCGTTGTGTATACGCAGCCAGTGGTCTACACACAACCAGTCGTCTACACACAGCCCGCACCAACGTATCAACAAGTAAGTTATCCATCCGGATATCAAACGCCCATCGTCACCGAGCCAGTGGTCAATCGCCGCGTAGTTGTTGAAGAGACTGCGCCGGTGGTTGAGGAGACTGTGATCGTGAAGCGGGCTCCGCAGGTCATCAAGAAAGTGACAACGATTGAAGATACTTCGCAGCGTGTGTTGAGCGCGTATGAAGCTGGCCTTCGCGCTGTACAGGATCGCAAGCCGGGTGATGCGATCGACCAACTCAATGAACATCTTCGCGACAATCCGAATGATGTGCGGGCGCTTCGACTTACTGCGGTCATGTATGCCGAGCAGAACAATTGTTCTGAGGCGGCCCGTCGCATGATTGAGGCTTACAAGGCCGATTCGAATCTGGCGAATCAGCCAGTCGATGCAGCCTCGCTGGGAATCGGCGCTGGTCGTCTTCGCGATATCAGCAACAATGCCGAGCGGTACGCGATGAAACTGCACACTGGCTCCGCCTACCTCTTGACTGCTGTACTCATGCAGGCCGAAGGACGCACTGCAGATGCAATGGCGATGTCCGACCTGGCGACGAATTCTGGGCTTGAGCCAGGAATCGCCGCAAACCTGACCGCCGCCCTTCGCTGAGGCAACTTCCGCAATTCAGGTCGATTTGAACTCCACCGAGCCCTTTCGGTGGAGGTTTTTATTCGAAATGACTGTTTGATAGGTTTTTGAACGGATATTGCTGGCTCAACTGGCAAACTTGTCTCATGCTGCCTAACATCTCGACCCATCAGGAGTTCGGTCCTGCCGGGAACATCTAGGAACCGTTTACCACCCAGCTTGCTCGTCCCACTTGAGCCGGAACGAGCGAGCGGCAGAGCCAAGAGACTAGTTGTCTCGACAGCCAATGCCGCAGGCGGGTGGGAGGTGGAGAAAAATGGCCAAGCGCGAAATTACCAACAAATTCAAAATCATGGCCGTCGGCGGCCAGGCGACACCAGCGCCACCGTTGGGACCGGTTCTCGGTTCTAAGGGTGTCAACCCTGGTCAGTTCATCCAGAAGTTCAACGCGGCAACGCAGAACATCAAGGGCAAACTGGTCGGCGCCATCGTCACCGTCTGGTCTGACCGCACCTTCGACATCGAAGTGAAGGGTTCACCCGCATCCGTCCTCATCAAAGAGGCGGCCAAGGTTGAAAAGGGCTCCGGCGTTCCTAATAAGGACAAAGTCGGCAAGATCACCAAGAGCCAGGCCAAGAAGATCGCGGAAGCAAAAGCCGCAGATCTCTCAGCTGGTTCGATCGAAGCTGCCGTGAGAATTATCGAAGGCACCGCCCGTTCTATGGGCATTACTGTGGTGGAGGGATAAACCATGGCAGTGTTCACTGGCAAGCGCCACAAAGCAAACCTCAAGCTTCGTACCGATGACGTGCTCGACGTTGCTCCGGCAGTCGCAGCTCTCAAGAAGTACAAGGCAACCAAATTCGATCAAACCGTCAACATCTGCTTCCACCTGGGAGTTGATACCGCGCAGGCAGAACAGAACCTTCGCGGCTCACTCAGTCTCCCCAAGGGCATCGGTAAGACCAAGCGAGTCATCGCGTTCTGCAACTCTGAGCAAGCAGCCAAGGCCATCGCGGCTGGCGCTGTCAAAGCCGGAGCTGACGAACTGGTTTCCGAAGTCGAAAAGGGCTGGATGGATTTCGATGTCGCCATCGCGTCACCCGACATGATGCGCATCGTTTCCAAGCTCGGTAAAGTCCTTGGTCCCAAGGGCCTCATGCCCAGCCCCAAGGCCGGAACCGTGACCCCCGATGTTGTCACAGCTGTGAAGGAATACGCAGCTGGCAAGGTTGAATACCGCACCGATAAGGGCGGCAACATTCACGCAGTCGTTGGAAAGATGAGTTTCCCCGATGCAGACCTCGCGGCAAACATCGAGCACTTCATCAAGTCGATCGAGAAGATCAAGCCGTCCACCGTGAAGGGCATGTACATCAAGAAGATTGCTCTTTCTGGTGCGATGACTCCCAGCGTTCAAATCAAGTACGTCAACCTCGAAGCAGTCAGGTAATCCCGGAGTAAGTCAACATGTCGAAAACAATCAAGAACATGATGATGCGGGACTACAAGAACCGCATGGGAAGCGCGGAAGAGGCGATGGTCATCGGCGTTCGTGGTCTCAAAGCCATCGACACCACCACCGTCCGCACCAAGCTTCGCAAGAAGAACATCAAAGTCACCGTCGTCCGCAACAGCCTTGCTCGCAAGATGTTTGAGGGCGGCAAAATGGCAGGCTTGTCTGAGAGCCTCACCGGCGCAACCGCGCTGGTCTACAGCCCCGTCGGCGCTTCAATCGTTGAAGTTGCCCGCGAAGTTGTAGCGCTCGCCAAAGATCACCCCGCGATTGAACTTCGCGCTGCGGTGCTCGATGGCACACTCTTCACCGGCAAAACCGCTGTTGAAGATCTCAGCAAGTTCCCCACCAAGATCGAAGCTCAAGGTCAGGCAGTCGGCGCTCTTGTCGGCCCTGGTCGCAAGCTCCTCGCCTCGGTCAAGGGTCCTGCTTCTACCGTCGCCGGCCTCATCAAGGCAATCGAAGAAAAGCTCGAAAAGGGCGAAGCGATTGCCATGACCGCCTAAGTCACTCATTCGTCGGGGCAGGTCCTCTGCCACGACGGTTCGGTTTCAAAAGTGTTCCTAAAGACTCCATCCGACTGGTCCATCTCTGATGGATTAAAGCACCGGGCGTTCCGGTCCCTCTCGGGTGAGCAAAGTGGAAGCGGCGGATTTCATCCGTCACTGAAAGGTGTTTCAAATGTCAGAAGTTGCAGCAAATATCAAGAAGATCGGCGATGAACTCGCTGGCCTTTCCCTCAAAGATGCCGTTGAACTCGGCAAGTACCTCAAGGATGCTTATGGTATCGAGGCCGCTTCGGGCGGCGGCATGATGATGGCAGCTCCCGCGGCAGCAGCCGCAGCAGCTCCCGTCAAGGACAGCTTCGACGTCATCCTCAAGGCTGCCGGCGAGAAGAAGATCGAAGTCATCAAGGTCGTCCGCGAAGTCACCGGTCTTGGCCTCAAGGAAGCCAAGGACCTGGTGGACAACCCGGGCAAGGCGATCAAGCAGGGCCTGGGCAAGGACGATGCCGAAAAGCTCGCCAAGCAGCTCAAGGATGCTGGCGCAACCGTCGAACTCGCCTGATTTCTGCCTCGCAAGGGGCTGAATCAAGTAGTTTGAAAGTTGAGCTCGCGGCTGGTTTACTGGCCGCGGAAACCAAGAAAGTATCGAAAACACGAAAACAGGCCCACTCGAACGGGTGGGCCTGTTCTTCTCTTAGTTTCGGCTGAGGCTGGAGTTAGGGTTTTCGTTAGGTCCTAAAAACTCTGAAAAGAATCTTTTTATCTACTTTTCTTGGAGTTCACAGAGGTTTATAGTTGGTTTGGCACGCCGGTTGGGACCCCGGCGGGTATCGGTATCTTTTAGCGGGCATGCGGGCTGAACACAAAATTGGAAAAATGAAACGCCATACCAGCGTCTAATCTGTTCGCGCACTTCGATTTAAGAAGGGGCACGAGCGGCGGATGTTATTGTCGTTTCATCGAAATACGTCGAATGCATCGACGCAGGAGTGAAGATGGCTGCACGAACAGTTCGTAATTTCGCAAAACGTGGTGATGCGATTGCGATTCCGGATTTGACTCGGCTTCAATCCGATGGGTACGAGCGTTTCCTCCAGTTGAGCAAACCAACGAGCGAGCGCAACATCCAGCAAGGCCTGGAATCTTTGCTGCGCGAAGTCTTCCCTATTAAGTCGTACGACGAGACCATGAGTCTTGAATACATCACGTACGATTTGCTCGAACCGCGCTATACGCCCGACGAATGCCGCGAACTTCGCCTGACATACGGCCTGCCCTTCCGCGTGACCGTCCGTCTTCGCCGCGAAGGCAAGCCGGATATGCCCGAAGAACAGATCTTCCTGGGCGAATTCCCCATCATGCTCGGTGGCGGCGAATTCATCGTCAACGGCGCTGAACGCGTCATCGTCAGCCAGTTGCACCGTTCACCCGGTGTCGACTTCTCGATTCTCACCAGCGAAGGCGATCGCCCGCTGCACTCAGCCCGCGTCATCCCCGAGCGCGGCTCGTGGATCGAACTCGAAGTCACCAAGAAAGATGTCCTGGCGATGAAGATCGACCAGTCGACCAAGATGGCGGCGACGACGTTCCTCCGCTGTCTCGATCAGTCAATCGCGTCGACCGACACGCTTCTCCGCCTCTTCTACGAAGTTTCCGAAATCAACGTCGACAAGCTTTCTGAAGACATGTGGGCGGCTGAAAGCATCGTCGATTCCGACGGTGTGGAACACGTTCACGTTGGCCGCATGATCGGCGACAAGGTCGCTGAGATTCAGGCTTCAGGCCTCAAGAAGTGCAAAGTCATCATCAATCCTTCCGATGTGTTGATCCTCAACACCATCGCTGAAGAAAAGCTCGAACAATTCGAAGCAGAAAACGAATACGACCGTGCTCTGCTCAAGGTGTATTCGAAGCTCCGTCCGGGCAACCCGCCGCAGGTTGAGAAGGCTCGCCAGCTGTGGATGGAAAAGTTCTTCGACGACAACCGCTACCGCCTCGGCCGCGTTGGTCGCTTCCGCATCAACCGCAAGTTCGATCTGAACGTCCCCGAAGACAAGATGTTCCTTCGCTCGGAGGATTTCCTCCGCGTGATCCAGTACATCATCGATCTTCGTTCAGGTCGCGCCGATCCCGAGACTGGCGCACCAGTCGCCAACATCGACGATATCGATCACCTGGGCAATCGTCGTCTTCGCACGCTCGATGAACTCGCAGTTGAAGAACTCCGCAAGGGCTTCTTGAAACTCCGCCGCACCGTTCAGGAGCGCATGAGCGTCAAGGATCCTGAGCAGCTTTCAAAAATTGCTGATCTTGTGAATTCCAAGAGCATCTCAAGCGCCATCGACTTCTTCTTCGGCCGCTCTGAGCTTTCTCAGGTCGTCGACCAGACCAACCCGCTCTCTTCACTCGTCCACGAGCGTCGTCTTTCAGCCCTGGGCCCGGGCGGTCTCAACCGCAAGCGTGCAGGCTTTGAAGTGCGCGACGTGCACATTTCGCACTACGGCCGCATCTGCCCGATCGAAACTCCCGAAGGTACCAACATCGGTCTGATTTCATCGATGGCGATCTATTCGACCACCGATGAGTACGGCTTCCTCCGCACGCCATACCGCGAACTCAAAGATGGCAAGCCCGGCAAGGTTCACTACCTCCGTGCTGATGAAGAAATGCGGGCGATTCTTGCTCCGACCGATGCACTCGAAGAAGGTGGCAAGCTCAAGAAGGGTCCCATCCTCGCTCGCGTCAACGGCGAACTTGCAGAAGTTCCTTCTGAACGCGTCGATTACGTCGACGTTTCACCCAAGCAGATCGTCGGTATCTCCGCCGCACTCATTCCGTTCCTCGAGCACGACGATGCAAACCGCGCCCTCATGGGTTCGAACATGCAGCGTCAGGGTGTGCCGCTGATCAAGATCGATCCGCCCATCATTGCCACCGGCATTGAAAAGTCGATCGGCCCCAACTCCGGCATGGTTGTGAAAGCCAAGAGCTCAGGCAAAGTCACCTTTGTCGACTCTGAGCGCATTGTCATCGACGACACCGACGAGCACGTGCTCCGCAAGTTCGTTGGTCTCAACGAGCGCACCTGCCAGAACCAGCGGCCGATCGTCAAGATCGGTCAGATGGTTGAAAAGGGCCAGATTCTCGCCGACGGCGCCAGCACCAAGCAGGGCGAACTTGCCATCGGCAAGAACGCTCTGGTCGCCTTCATGACCTTCGACGGGTACAACTACGAAGATGCCATCGTCATCTCTGAGCGCCTCGTCAAGGACGACACCTTCACATCGATTCACATCGATGCGTTCGATGTCGAAATTCGCGAGACCAAGCTTGGTAAGGAAGAATTCACCCGCGACATTCCCAACGTCAGCGAGAAGATGCTTCGCAATCTCGATGACAAGGGCATCATCCGTCTTGGCGCTCGCGTTGGCCCTGGCGACATCCTCGTCGGCAAGGTCAGCCCAAAGAGCAAGACCGAGCTTACTCCTGAAGAAAAACTTCTGCACGCCATCTTCGGTCGCGCAGGCGAAGACGTCAAGAACGATTCACTCGAAGTCCCCGCGGGCGTCGAAGGCATCGTGATCGGCGCCAAGCACTTCTCTCGCCGTACTCACCAGTCCGAAGAGCAGAAGAAGCAGCTTAAGAAGGAAATGGCTGAGTACGAAGTTGAGATGGATGCAAAAACCATCGGCCTCTTCAAGCAGATGACTCAGAAGATCAACGATGCCATCGGCACTCCGATGGTCGACCCGATGACCCGTCAGAAGGTCGGTGCATCAGACATCGCTGAAGTCGTGATCGAACAGATCAAGACGTTCGACGTCAAGTGGATCAAGGGTTCGAAGGAATCCAAGATCGAAGCTGAGAAGCTGTACAATCAGTTCTGGCCGCGGATCAAGGCGGTTGGTGATGAAAAGCAGCGCAAACTCGGCCACATGAAACGCGGCGATGAACTTCCCACCGGCGTGCTCGAAATGGTCAAAGTCTACCTCGCCACCAAGCGTCAACTTTCAGTTGGTGACAAGATGGCCGGTCGTCACGGTAACAAGGGCGTGATTGCCCGCATCGTGCCCGAAGAAGACATGCCATTCATGGAAGACGGCACCCCCGTTGACATCCTCCTCAATCCGCTGGGCGTGCCCAGCCGAATGAACGTCGGTCAGATTCTTGAAACACATCTTGGCTGGGCTGCCAACATCCTGGGCTTCCAGGCTGTCACACCCATCTTCGACGGTGCGATTGAAGATGAAGTTCACGCGGCGGTTGAAGAAGCCAATAACGATGTACAGCGTCGTCTCGATGAATACGAAAAGGCCGGCAAGCCAGCCAAGGCTCGCGAAATTCTCGCGAAGATGCCTCGCGGTGGCAAGATTCAGTTGCACGATGGACGCACTGGCGAACCTTTCGCTCAGCGCACCACCGTCGGCTGTCTCTACATGCTCAAGCTTCACCACTTGGTCGACGACAAGATCCACGCTCGTTCTACTGGTCCATACAGCCTCATCACGCAGCAGCCGCTGGGTGGCAAGGCCCGTACCGGTGGTCAGCGCTTCGGCGAAATGGAAGTGTGGGCGCTCGAGGCCTACGGCGCGGCATACATCCTCCAGGAACTCCTCACCGTCAAGTCAGACGATGTGGAAGGCCGCACCAAGATCTACGAGTCCATGGTCAAGGGCGTCAACAAGCTCGAGGCGGGCATGCCCGTCGCGTTCGACGTTCTTTGCAATGAACTCAAAGGCCTTGGCCTCAACGTCACCACCGAGAAAAAGCAGGTCGAAGGCGGCAGCCTCCTGTAATTTCCTGAATCCAAACCGCTCGTTCTCTTTCCCTGTATCAAACATCTGGCCAGCACCTGCCAAGCCAGTTCTGCAAGCAAGATTCACCCCGCATCCGGAGTTCCTTACCAATGCGTGAGATGCGTAACACAGCCGGCGAAAACGTTTACGATCGTGTCAATGACTACTCCGCTGTCAAGATCACTCTTGCCAGCCCCAACGACATCCGTGCGTGGTCGTTCGGTGAAGTCAAGAAACCCGAAACTATCAACTACCGCACCTACCGCCCCGAAAAGGACGGTCTCTTCTGCGAGCGCATCTTCGGCCCAGAACGCGATTACGAGTGCGCCTGCGGCAAGTACCGCGGCACAAAGTTCAAGGGCATCATCTGCGATCGCTGTGGTGTGAAGGTCACTCACTCGCGCGTGCGTCGCAAGCGCATGGGTCACATCAACCTCGCCGCGCCCGTGGTGCACATCTGGTTCTTCAAGTCCATGCCATCGCGCCTCGGCACGCTGCTTGGAATGAAGACCAGCGATCTCGAAAAGATCATCTACTACCAGGACTACGTCGTCATCGACGCCGGTGACTGCGAAGACCTCAAGTTCAAGCAGGTTCTCACGGAAGACGAATTCCGTAACTTTGAAGCAAAGTACGGCAACAGCTTCCGCGCCAGCATGGGCGCAGATGCCATTCGTGAACTGATCGAGCGCACCAACCTTGGTGAACTCGCCAATCAATTGCGCGATGATCTCAACAAGACCAAGAGCAAGCAGAAGATCAAGGACCTCGCCAAGCGCCTCAAGCTTGTTGAGCAGATCCGCATGAGCCAGAAGTCCGGCGCATCAGGCGTTGAACAAGCTGGTTCTGATCCGGCATGGCTTGTCATGGACGTGGTCCCGGTCATTCCGCCCGACCTTCGCCCGCTCGTGCTGCTCGAATCTGGCAACTTCGCAACCAGCGATTTGAACGATCTCTATCGCCGCATTATCAACCGCAACAACCGTCTCAAGAAGTTGATGGACCTCAACGCCCCTGAAGTCATCATCCGCAACGAAAAGCGAATGCTGCAGCAGGCCGTCGATGCGCTGTTTGACAACAACCGGTGCCGCCGTCCAGTTCTCGGTTCAAGCAACCGCCCCCTCAAGTCGCTCACCGACATGATTAAGGGCAAGCAAGGCCGCTTCCGCGAAAACTTGCTCGGTAAACGCGTCGATTACTCCGCTCGCTCCGTCATCGTCGTCGGTCCTGAACTCAAGCTCAATCAGTGCGGCCTTCCCAAGAAGATCGCGCTTGAACTCTTCCAGCCCTTCATCATCCGCAAGCTCAAAGAGCACGGACTCGCCGACACCATCAAGTCTGCCAAGCGCATGCTTGAGCGCCGCGATCCCGCCGTGTGGGACATTCTCGAAGAAGTGATCTATCAGCACCCCGTGCTGCTCAATCGCGCTCCGACCCTCCACCGAATGGGTATCCAGGCATTCGAGCCGGTGCTCGTCGAAGGTAACGCTCTTCGTATTCACCCACTCGTCTGTACCGGCTTCAACGCCGACTTCGACGGTGAC
>CAZAEQ010000002.1:0-121105 GCA_964484185.1 uncultured Phycisphaeraceae bacterium | reverse complement strand
CCCTGAGGTGTTAAGCTACGGCCGAAGCGCACGTCATCATGCCCTCGACGCACAACCTCTCCTCGCCCTCAAACGATAAGCCGAGTATCTCTGCGTCGCAGGACATGGTTCTTGGTACCTACTACCAGACCGTGGCTCACCCTCCGATCGATCCCACCAAGGCGATCCCGGACTTCAAGCTTCCCGAAATGCAGGCTCTTCCCCGTTACAAGGATCGGCGCGAAGCCATCCTCGCATACGAAAAGGGTAAGATCGGTCTGCTCGATCACATCATCGTTCGCGTCGAAGGCTTCGATGAGTTCGTTGATAAGCAGGACGGACTCGTCAAGAAGCTCCCGACCGACAAGCGTTTGGTGACAACCGCCGGTCGCGTCCTCTTCGCCGACATCCTTCCCTTCGGCATGCCGTACTACAACTGCACCTTGGGCAAGAAGGGCTGCGCACGCGTCATCGACGATGTCTTCAAGTACTGCGGCAAGGCCGAGACCATCGACTTCCTCGATCGTCTCAAAGACAACGGCTTCAAGCAGTCCACGCTCGCCGGTCTCTCGTTCGGTCTCACCGATCTGCGTATCCCTGCCAAAAAGCAGGAACTTCTTGATGCAAGTCAGAAGCTCGCCGATCGCGTGGAAAAGAACTACGACCGCGGCATCATCACCGCTCGCGAACGCTACAACCAGCTCATCGACATCTGGGGTCACTGCCGCGAACAGGTCACCAAGGCTCTGGTCGAAACACTCAAGAACGACCGCCGCGACGATGACGGTAACGAAACCGACATCGAAGCAAAGAAGGGCAAGCTCTACCTCAACCCCGTCTTCCTCATGTCCGACTCCGGTGCCCGCGGCAACATCAGTCAGATGATGCAGCTCGCCGGTATGCGTGGTCTCATGGCCAAGCCCTCAGGCGAAATTATCGAAACGCCTATTCGCTCCAACTTCCGCGAAGGCCTCACGATTCTCGAGTACTTCTCTTCAACCCACGGTGCACGTAAGGGTCTGGCCGATACCGCCCTTAAGACCGCAGACTCTGGTTACCTCACCCGCAAGCTCTGCGATGTGGCCCAGTCAGTCATCATCGGCGAGTTCGACTGCGGCAGCCGCCGCGGCATCCGCAAGCGTGCAGCCTACAAGGGCGAAACGCTCGATGTCGCTCTCTCGGAGCTCATCGTCGGTCGCGTCAGCCTTAACAACATCATCGATCCGGTCCGCGATGAAGTCATCGTTCGCGAGAACGAAGTCATCTCGGTTGAAGCCGCCAAGGCCATCGAAGAGAAGGGAATCACCGAAGTCTTCGTGCGTTCTCCGCTCACCAGCGAAGCACGCTCAGGCTGCTCGGCGCTCGATTACGGTTTCGATCTTTCCACCAACCGCCTGGTTGAACCCGGTCTGGCCGTCGGCATCATCGCCGCACAGTCAATCGGTGAACCTGGAACGCAGCTCACCATGCGTACGTTCCACACCGGTGGTATCGGTCAGCGCTCAGTCGAACAGACCGAGTATCGCGCACTCAACGCCGGTATTCTGGAACTTCGCGACTGTAACGAAGTCCCCGCGCTTGACGAAGAAGGCGTGGAATGTCACGTCGCCCTGAAGCGCAACGGCGAACTCGCCGTTGTCGATGCCAAGGGTCGCGAAATCGAAAAGACCAAGGTGCCTTACGGTGCATACATCTACATCAAGAACGGTGTGGAGGTAAAGAAGGGCGCCAGCATCATGAAGTGGGATCCGCACCGTGTGCCGATCCTCGCCGAAAAGGAAGGCATCATCCGCTTCGTCGACATCAAGGAAAAAGAAACCTTCCGCTACGAGGATGCAGGTTCAGGCCGCAAGGACCGAGTCATCATCGAGCACAAGGGTGATCAGCACCCGACGATCCACATCGTCGATGAGCAGGGCAACGTGCTCGACTTCCACTACCTCCCGGCACGCGTCCGCCTCGAAATGGACGATGGCCAGAAGGTTCGCGCCGGTCAGATGCTTGCACGCCAGCCGCGTCAATCATCAGGCTCACAGGACATCGTCGGTGGTCTCCCCCGCGTGACGGAAATCTTCGAAGCCCGCAAGCCTCACGATCCGGCCGTCATGGCCGAAATCTCAGGCAAGGTCGAGATCATTTCTGAAAAGAGGAAGGGAAAGATCACCATCCGCATCCATCCCGACGGCGGCCTGGAACCCAAGGATCACCACGTTGCCGCCGACAAGGCGCTCCTGGTGCACTCTGGCGACTTTGTCACCGCAGGCGATCGCCTGACGGAAGGTCCATTGGTTCTGCAGGACATCCTGCGAATCAAGGGTGAAGAATCACTCTTTGAGTACATGCTCGACGAAGTCCAGAGCGTTTACCGCGCTCAGGGCGTGGTTATCAACGACAAGCACATTGAACTCATGCTCAGCCAGATGCTCCGCAAGGTCCGCATCGAAGCTCCGGGCGATACCGAATTGCTCCCGCAGGAAGTGGTCGATAAGTACACCTTCCGCGAGACCAATCGCAAACTTGAATCAATGGGTCGCGTCGTTGAGTCCGGTGGCACAGACCTCCCGGTCGGTGCCATGGTCTCACGCGTTGAACTTCGCGAAGCCAACCTCAAGGCTGAATCTGCGGGTAAGGAACACGCCAAGGTTCGCAAGGCTCGTCCGGCCACCGGCCGCACGCTGCTCCTGGGAATCACCAAGGCTGCTCTCTCCAGCGATTCGTTCTTGTCTGGTGCATCGTTCCAGGAATCCACGAAGGTGCTCACCGAAGCATCACTGCGTGGCGCGGTCGATCATCTCGTTGGCCTCAAGGAAAACGTGCTCCTTGGTCACCTCATCCCCGCTGGTACCGGCCTCAAGCCATACCAGGACATCAAGGTCAAGTACCTTGTTGAAGAGCCGATCGAAGAAGAGCTTGATGAAGAGGAGATCATGATGGAAGCGACCGAAGCTGCCGAAGCTCTGGGCGCATCCGCTGATGATCCGCTGGGCATCCCCCAGATCCAGATCCCCAGCACCAATTCGCGTGACACCGTCATCGGTTCACCTGAAAACTAAATAGTCCGGTTCTGGTTCAATCTCAGCGGACCTTTGCATCAGGCAAAGGTCCGCTTTCTTTTTGAGCCAGCTCTTCCGCGGAGAACTCGCAGCATCCCTTACCGAGCACATGTTCAAACTGCCACCTGTTGAGCACCGGAAAAACCGTGTGACCGGTCTTGAGCATCAAACGCACATAGGGTGTGCAGGTGCTGCATCCGGTGCAGCATCCCGTCTTCTTTGCAAGCTCCGCCAGTCCCAGGCCCTCGCGAGCGGACAGGGCTTTCAGCGTTTCAAACGTCACACTGTGGCATACGCAGCGATCAACCGGCACGCTTCAGCGCTCCTTCGTCGTTTACTCAGACCATTCACGCCAATCGGGAACGTATCCGGGGTCATTGTACTTCGTCGCAGAACCCGCGTTCGACCGCTCATCAAAAGCGCTGTTATACGCCGGCTCAATCGCCCGCACCGACCCATCGGCCCGCGCTGCCAGCGATTTCCCACGTGATGAATCTCTGCTTCCCTTGCGATCATGCCGGAACGATGTGGTCGGAAACGGATTCTCGTTCCAGAAATTGCCGCTGTACAACTGCGGCGGATCAAGCAACGCAGTATTCGATGGCAGCGAAGTCGCGCTGCTGGTTCCCAGAATCGTGTCTGCAAAAACAAACAGCTCAGTCGGCTGCTGGATCTCATCCAGTCGCCGCCAGGGCCGAAATCCAATCATCGCGGCCCAACCTGGAGTTTTTGCCGGGCTCAAGTAGTATCCGTTGTATCCATAGGTACTCGTTGGCGATCGGCTCGGACCCTGCGCCCGATAGGTCCCCCAGCCCTGGTCAGGACATTCGAACGCTGATTTGGCCGCTAAATTTGCCTCAAGAAACGGTGCGATGAATCCTGCTTGATGATCAGGCTTGGTCGTCGGAGTTCCGTGCGTGCCCCACCAGAAGACCTGCTCGCCGCTTGGCCCCAGATCTGGCGTATCCCAGTATCCCAGCGGCATCGCCCTTCCTTTATACGCATCCGCATACATGGTCCACGCAAGCAATAACCCGCGCTGATTCGACATGCAATTTACAAACCGACCTGCCTGCCTCGCCCGTCCCAACGCGGGAATCAAAAGTCCCATCAGTAATGCAATAATTGCGATCACCACCAGCAACTCAATCAACGAGAACGCAGCGCAAGCTCGGCTGGTAAGAGGTCTGTTGGTTGAACGTACCCGCTCTATCATTCTCCATTTCCAAGCTTGATTGCGCGTTCTTCATCGCCGCGAACCAGAATGTTCAGCATCTCCAGATCCGCCGCATCCCACTGACCATCGCCATCAACATCAAAGCCGCCAGTCCAGAAATAGGCATAGAGATCTTCGACGTCCAGGAAACCGTCATCGTTCACGTCGCCATTCACCGGAGTTGGTCCAAAAGCGTGAAGCCCCGCACTGCCCATTGAATACAGGTTCCGTCCCGCAATCGCAGGAGTTGATCCAAAGCCCGGATAGACATCTTCGTCAAACACTTCATTTTCGAGCAATTGGCCGACCTCAACAACGTGCATCCGAATGCCAGCACCAAATGAGCCAGTCGTCAATGGCAATTCTCCGACATACAACCGTTGATTCTTGACATCGAAGATTGGCTGAGTGCTCCATCCGCCCAGGCGTGAAAGTCCCAGCGATGTCCAGTTGGTGGTTGCAGCGCAGTGTTTGTCTGTAATGAGTTGAATCGTGGGAGTGGTTCCAAATCCTTGAATCCCGCCGGAAACCAACAGGTGATTCTCATCGAGCGCAACTGGAATGCAGGCTGATCGATTCGTCTTGGTCGACCACATCAGCTGTCCGGACACGGCGTCAATCTTCTCTGTATCCGCTGCCCAGGTATCGCCCCAGAATGCGTAGCTTGAGGCGAGCACGTATTCCTTGCCGCCATCTTGGAGGATTCCAACGCCTCCGTAGTACCCTTCAAAGATCTCGTTTTGAGTGGACCACAATTGCTCGCCATCTTTCACATCAAATGCCTGCACCGTGCCTGCGGTCAGCTGATACTCGCCGGTCGAGGTGACATAGACGCGTTGGCCGCGGTACGCCGGTGTATTCCCGCTCGTGCCATTCAGTGGCGCAGTCCACACAATCTGCCCGGGCTGGTATGGGTTCATTCCGGGTACGTATTGATCGAGATTGATGCAGTAAAGATGCCCGCCCGCACCCGCGCCGTCATAGTCAGTAATGAAAACACGGTTCTTGAGCGGCCGATCCTGCGTAATACATGGCGACGCATTCACCACCGACTGGGACAGCCAGCACTGCCAAATCTGGCCGCCGGACTGCACATCAAAGCATGTCACCGATTGCCCGGTTGCAATCACAATCCGGTTCTGGCGTTCATCAATCGCGGCCGATGACCATGAGTCTGCGACTACAGCCGGAATCGGAGACTCCCATTCCACAACGCCAGTTCGACGGTTGAATGAATACAACCGCCACATTCGCGTCGGACCTGACAGCACACTTCCAATCGCAAAAACTGAGCGTCGCGAAACCATCGGACACTGTTGTGCTACAAACGAGATAGGACGACTCAAGCTGTCGTTCTGCGCGATCCAGGCGGGGGAAGCGAGCGATGCCGGGTCAAACTCACACACGTGTAGAGTGGAAGTCCGATCTGCACCGCCCGCATACTGCGGCCAAGTTCCCTGTGCGCAGGCCCTCCCTCCAGGGCCTAAAGCACAGAGCACCATCACGCATCCCCCGAACTGGAAAGCACATCTCCTCACAGCGAGGCATCCCTCCTGCGTCTAAGTGAACAGCCCGCCGCCGCCAGCGCAACGACTAGTGCGCCGGGAGCAGGAACTGGTGAAACATCTGAAATTGCGTCGATCTCTGGCGTGCCGCTGGCACCGACAGCGTTGCTGATTCGCACGTACTGGATCCATTGGAGGCCCAGGGCACCGATATCGATCCCGGCGCCGCCGCCGGAACCGTTGTATCCAGCCATGATCTGCGAAAAGTCGGCGCCGTGCCAGTTGAAATTTGGATCGACTGGCTTGGTGAAATCGGTGAGGACATTTCCGGGCGCTGGATTGAACGGGTCAGTGAGATCCGCGTATCCAAGCGTGGGGAAAAGGCCATCGGCTTCGACCGGGGCCAGCGTCCAGCTTACGCCATCTTGTGAAACTTCAACCGTGCCGCCTTCGGAGGAAATCGCATCTGCACGGGTGGAAAAGTTGATCGGGTCCCAGAAGAAGCTGTTACCGAAAACGAGCAGATCAAGTCCGTATGGATTAGCGGCATCGTTTTCAACGCGATGATCAAATTCCAGCACGAGTGAGCCGCCGCGGCCGACCGTGACTGTTTCATCGGGATCGAAAGAAGGATTGAAGGGATTGACGGTTCCGGGGAAGCCGAACTGCACACCGGTGTAACGGGTGGGTGAACCCAATGCAGCTTGAGCATTGGTATTGCCCGCAGTTCCGGATCCAGGAACATACTCCACAACTCGAGTCGCATAAGGACTCTCAACTCCTGCGCGCGCAGTACTACACACAGCACCTGCGCACGCAGCGATTACCGTCACGAGACCAAAGGAAATTCCACGCACAAACACACCTTCCATCATGGCGTCAAACGTGAGCGGAACAGGCTTGCGTCGAGGACGCGCCGATGTTCACGTTCAAGGCCACAACGTTCACTCCGTTTCGCGCGGAGCGGCTCCAATACCTGAACAGGGCAAACGCATAAGCGCCCGGTCCAGTGGACCCTCGCGGTGGGATTCAAAAGCAGTGGGAGACTCGGAAAAACCAGGCGGAAACGGACCTGCCGAGCATGCCGCTGCCTCCCTAAATCGCATGAAACACAGGCGTTCATGCGGCGCGAGGGGGTCCAGCACATGCAACCTTTGTGCAAAAGCACACAAGTCGCACGCTATTGGCAGGTCTTCCGGCTCAGGGCAAACGGGTCCTGCCTTCCCAACCGAAGCGAAGAGTCTTCGAAAAGACCACCCGGCCCGATCAGTGGCATTCCTGGACCCGCATAGCTCCCCTTACGGCGGCGCGTCCGCGGTGGAATTTCACCACACTTCCCTTTTCAGCCCGCAGTTCCAAATTGCTGCGAGCACCAATTACAACTTCAGCATACCTGAATTGCCCGCTCTGTCAAGCAACTCCGGCACATCGCTGGAAGCCGAACGAAAAAATGTTCGTAAATACCTGATAGTATTGAAGTTGCGCAAGTCGGCCAATTTCACAGCTCGAGCACTTGCCTCCATCAAACTGAGCCACAAAATCCAGAAATTCGAACAAATCAATCTCCCGCGAGGAACGACTTCTCTCCCCAAACCCACAGGCCTCAAAAACAAACGCCCGCGATTATCAACATCGCGGGCGTCAGAGGAACTTGAAAAACGATCATGTCAAGCCTGAAGATCCAGCTTGCCTGTCACTGCGATTCCTGTGCCGGGTTTCTGTGGCGCAGCTTGCGTCGTCGATGCCGCAGGGCGACCTGGATGCCGCTGATCATGCAGTTGTCGCATCATCGTGTGGAATGTTTCCAGGTCAGCGCCGCTCTCTTTAAGTACTTCGTCAATCGCTCCCGGCAGCGAAAATCCTGAACCTGGATTCGTTTGCGCATGTCTGAGCTGCGCCTGGATCTTTGCTTGAATCTCTTTCAGCTTGCTCGGGTCGATTCCCGCTGCAACCGCGGCCTTCTCAAAATCAGCCTTCATCGTCGAACGACCTCTGCCATTTCCGCCAATGGGTTCGCGCCGAGCAACCGCATCGCTCTGCTTGAACGATGGTCCCCCGATATGTGATCCGATTCTTGACATGGTTTAACTCCTGTCTCTGTGGAAACGCGACATGTGTGAACGATTCGCCGTTGCCGCTACTGGCTAAAAAGCAGACCGCACGTGGCGTGCCAGAAACCCTGCAACATCTCCTTCGGTCCCAAAGGCCATCAGAAAGACATCGCATCTAACGAATCGCGAAGTTCGGCATGCCCTGAACAGGGCATCTGCCTCTTTCTACATTCCTATTCGTCCTTCTTTGCTCCTCCGCTCCTTAGCGTGAGCAATTTGCCGCGCACACAGATCCCGCAGCGCATCCGCAAGCAACGGGAACTTGAACTCGAACTTTTCTTCCCTGAGCCTGCGCGAAACTACATATCTTCCATACAACGCGAGCTCCGGATCAGTTCGTAATATCAACCCCGCCCCAAGCCGCACCAAAAACGCAGGCGCAGGCAATCCAATCGGCGCGCCAACTGCCCTTCGCAACTCGCGCATGAACTCCGCGTTCGAAACCGGATTGGGCGAGGTCGCGATATACGCGCCCGACATCGTCTCATCGAAAACCCCTCGTTCAAACAACCGGTTCATATCCAATTCATGCAGCCAGCTCATCCCTTGCGTGCCGCTTCCCACTGTTCCGCCCAATCCAAACTTCGCCAGCCGCGAGAGCGTTGTCATCGCACCGCCAGATTTTCCCAGCACAAAACTTGTCCGCAAAACAACTCTTCTAGTCCGAGTCAATTCCACCGCTGCAAACTCCGCCTCCCACGCCCTCGCCACAATCGGCGCAAGTCCATATCCAAACGGCGAATCTTCATCGCACACAGCCGTCGGTGGATCCCCGTACGCATGCGCAGTACTCATTTGCACCCACACCGGCGGCGGGATCTTCGCTGCTGCAACCGCCTTCCCCAGCACGCGCGTCGCTTCAACACGCGACCGCAGAATCTCATCGCAATGCTCCGGAGACTTGATGCAATCAACAGTCCGTCCGACCAGGTTCACAACGCCACGGGCCCCCGAAATAGTGCTCGCCCAATCTCCAAGCGTGCGTGCATCCCATGCAACGTATTTCCATGGTCCAATTGTCGGTTCCCGCCGCGAGAGAATCGTGACTTCACAACCCAGCGAAGATAGGTGCCGCGCCAGATTCATCCCCAAAAATCCGCTGCCGCCAGCAATAACGATCCGGCCGCGTTCCGCCTGAGTTTCCATGGGCATGCTCAACTGTAGGAATGTCACCTTCCTGCCTTGCCAGACCCTGATAAACTCACAAGTTCGAGATCCGCCGCGAGAGTCCGCACTATGACCAACAGGCCGCACATCACCGTTCAAGGCGCTGGTATCGCGGGTCTTTGCGCTGCCTGCGAGCTTGCCCTGCGCGGCGAGCGCGTCACCATTGTCGACGCAAATCGCCACGCCGGCGGCAATGTCCACATCCTCCGCGATCGCCGCTTCAGTTTCGATACTGGACCTGTCGTTCTTACAGACCCGACACTATTCGAGGGTCTATTCGCGCGTGCAGGGCGCGATGCCGCAGATTATTATCGACTTTTTGAGCTTGATCCCCAGCCCCGATTCTGGTTCGATGATGGTGTGGCGATCAACCTCAATCGCCGCACTGAAGTCTTTGCACGCATGCTCGATCAACAACTTCAGCTCACGCGGCCCGGCAGCGAATGGCTGAAATTCATGGAGCTGTTCACGCCGCCCGTCCGTTCAACCGCCCGAGACTGGCTGGGAATCATCATCGATCCAGGATTGGACGTAGCGGTGCAAAGGGCAGTCAAAGAAAAGCATCTGGCGCAGATCTGCAACTATCTAACTGGGTACCTCGCCGATGGAACATCCTGCATTACAGATCGAGTCGAGCACGGAATGTGGTATCCCATGGGCGGAATGCGGGAGATCGTGAAGGCCCTCGAACGACTCGCGGCGGAACTGGGCGTGCTCTTCAGCTACCAAACTCAATCTGCCTCAGACGAACTTGTAACGACTCAAGTCTTCAATAGCGCCCAAGCTGATTGTCAGCCTGCACATCCCAGGCTGATGTTCTTTCTAGGTTTGAAGAAACGCTACGAACATCTGACATTCCTCAACGTATTTCTCGGCTCTGACAGTAAACAGGAGTTTGACGCACTGTACAAGAAGGGTACATTGTCCCTGAATCCAACCATCGAAGTTGTCTCCCCCTGTATCATCGATCCGGTGCACGCACCCTTCGGTGGCGACGCCATGCGAGTAGCGATTCAAGTTCCAAGCTGGCACACACCCGACACCTGGCGCGGCCCAGGCGGACTTGTTGAGAAATATCGCGATGCCATTTTCAAAAGGCTTCAGCGCAGCGGCATGGAAGACATCGAAGATCGAATAATGGTTGAGTACGTATTGACCCCGCCGGATTCGCAGACGATGTGCATATCCACGGGAGAGTGTCGCGAGGTGTCCATCGCTGCAACCGACGGAATCGAAGCGGCGAATATCATTTTAAGTGGCTCTGAGTCCTTGAATTCCGTGAGGGTGTAGCGATGTACTTCCAACGCACCAAAACTTCCTGGCAACTGGAAACGCCCAGTGAGCGCGTCCGCCGCGAACACACCGAGTTTCTCTCCTATGCACTCTGGTCCAACGTCGCATTTCCGCGGATTCCCATCCGAAGGGTTGATGCTGGCGGATTCGATGCCCTCCGCCTCAAACCCCATGGCCGCGAGGTTGCCGAGCGGTGGTGGAGGCGTGCATTGCGCTTTGTGACCGATTTTAAGGACTGAAACCGCAAAAACCCGCAGTTTTGGGGGGCTGCTTACTCGGAGGCCGTAAGTAGCCGATAATGTGGATACCGGCTCGGACCAAACGGAAAGCCGGAATGACTTAAAGGGACTTGCATGTCGGATGAAACCAGCGAAAAAACTTCCGATTCTGAACAGACGATCGACGCAAGTGCGATCGAAGCTGACCCTGCGCTTCAGGCAACCTCAACGACTCTCGCCAGGCGCTGGACACTGCGCGTCTGGATCATCGCTGCTATCGGCGGCGCGATGTTTGTGTGGGGACTGATTGATGCAATGTGGGTCTACCCAGGTCGCGGCATGCAAGCCGCAGAATTTCTCCAGTTTCAATATCTCCGCGCGGTTGACAAAAGCGGCAAGTCCGCGGATGTTTCGGTACCCGATCCAACTGCGGAATTAGCTCGCTTAGATGAACGCAAAAACCAGAACATCTTGTCAGGCGAGGTAGAGCCCGCCCGCATGTTCTGGCTTGAGGCGCTGAAGCACGCTGGCGGCATGACCCCTGCGAATACAACCATCGATGACTGGAGAAAGAAGATGTCGGAGCTCGATGTCAAGTGGGGTGGCGCAAGCGCCAAACCGCCGCCAGCACTTGAGGCCTACGACCTTCCAGTTCAGTGGGCAATTACTGGTGCCGGCCTGATCGTCCTTGTGTGGCGCCTCGCAACTGCGCTGCCAATTATCCTCGGCCGCAAATACCGCTGGGATCTGTCCACACACACGCTCACGCTCCCCGGCGGCGAAACTCTTGTGCCACGCGACATCATCGAATTTGACAAGCGCAAATGGGATAAATTCCTGGTCACTCTGTCCATCCGCGACGGTCACCCTGCATTGTCAGGCAAAAAACTCACGATCGATACCTACATGCACAACGAGCTTGAGCCCTGGATTCTGGAAATGGAACGCGTCGGCCCAACTGCGAAGCCCGAAGCGGCCGCCGTACCCGCAGCCGCCGCGGAACCAACGAGCTGAAGTTCCCAATAATGGTGCCGTATGGGATGGATGGAAGCTTCAGCCATTTCGGTCGTTATTTTCATGGCCTTTCTAGGCGTGATACTAACGCTCGTCACGTTGCCCGGAACGTGGCTCATGGTGCTGACTGCTCTATTGATGCTGCTTTGGCAGCCAACGATGTTTCCCTGGTACACCATCGTCAGCCTTGCGGTGCTGGCACTTTTGGCTGAGGGATTCGAAATGCTCTCCGGGGCAGTGGGTACAAAGAAATTCGGAGGCAGTACCAAAGCTGCCTGGGGCGCGGTTGCGGGCGCGATCGCAGGCGCAATCCTCGGATCATTCGTTGTCCCACTCATTGGAACAATCATCGGTGCAGTTCTCGGCGCTGGCGGCGGAGCAATGTTCATCGAGCGGCAAGTCAACAAAAAGTCCTGGAACGATTCCGCAAAGATCGGGACCGGCGCGGCAGTTGGCCGCCTTGTAGCGGTCGTAGTCAAGGGCTCAATCGCCGGAATTATGGCGCTGATAATGATCATCGATGCATTCGTGAAATGATCGATTTTTCTCGCAAGTCGAGCCTTGCAGTCGCCATACGTTTCTGATACATTCCCTGTGGACAGCCCACTTGAAGGCCCACCTGAAGGTAATGTCCAGCAGGAGCGACGATTGCAACTGAATTCCAGAACTTTTTCGAGTGAACGACTCTGGCTCGCCGCGGTTGGTCTGGTGGCCGCATCAGTCCTCTCGCTCGGCGCTGCACGCCCTGATACCAATCCCGCGACTTCGACGCCCGCAAAGGTCCGCGGCGAACAGATTCGCTACGGCCGCGACATCCGCCCCATCCTGTCCGATCGTTGCTTTCAATGTCACGGCCAGGACCCGGCCACTCGCCGCGAGAATCTGAGATTGGACATTCGCGATGACGCAGTCGCAGCTCGCAAAAATGGCGCGGCAATAGTCGCCGGCGATTCCAGCGCAAGCGAAGTCATGCGCCGGATCAGTTCGACCGACGAAAATATCAAGATGCCGCCGACTGACAGTCACAAGCGCGCCATCACCGCTGAAGAACGAGATTTGATCAAACGCTGGATCGATGCAGGCGCGGAATACGAATCTCACTGGGCGCTTCAGGTTCCGGTGCGCCCAGAGGTTCCATCTGTCGCCGGTGCGACCAATCCGATCGACAATTTCGTCTATGAAACCTTGGCAAGCAAGGGAATCACTCCATCGCCAGCAACCGGTCAGCGCGAACTGCTGCGGCGAATGTTCATGGATGTGACCGGCCTGCCGCCAACACCGGAAGAAGTAGAGTCGTTTCTGACCGACCAGCGCGACGATGCCTATGAACGCTGGGTCGATAAGGTCATGACCACCGAGCCATACATGAGCCGCATGGCCGAGCGTCTCGCCGCGCCGTGGCTCGACCAGGCCCGATTTGCCGATACCTGCGGCATACACATGGACGCTGGCCGCCAAATCTGGCCTTACCGCGACTGGGTCCTCAACGCATACAAGTCCAACATGCCCTTTGATCAGTTCGTGATCGAACAAGTCGCGGGCGATCTGCTGCCAAACGCGACGCCATCACAGAAAGTGGCCAGCGGATTTAATCGCAATCACACCACGACAGATGAAGGCGGTGCGATCGCTGAGGAGTATCTGGTTGAGTACGCGGTCGATCGCGTGAGCACAACCAGCAGCGTGTTCCTTGGAATGACAGTGGGCTGTGCGCGTTGTCACGATCACAAATACGACCCGATTTCCGCCAAAGATTTCTATTCAATGTACGCGTATTTCAATTCGATCGAAGAGCCGGGGCTGTATGACCAGCGCACCGATGCAAATCGAGCGTTTGAGCCGCTGATGTTGCTTCCCAGCGCAGACCAGGAAGCCGAACTCGAGAGACTGAAACTCCTCAAGGAAAAGCTTACTGAAGATCTGAAGTCATCAACGCCTGAAGACGATGTGCAGCGAAAGGCCTTTCTTGCGGCGATCGAAAGCGCTGCCAATCTGGCCTGGGAAGCTCCCAAAGTGACCGCTGCTGAATCGACCATGGGTTCAACGGTGACGGTGCAGCCCGATGGATCAGTGCTGGTGTCTGGCGAGAATCCAAAGAAAGATGTGCATGTCATTACCATGCGCACAGACAAAGTCGGTCTGTCCGCTCTGGCGCTTGAGGCCATGGGACATGAGAGCTTTGACAACGGTCGACCGGGCCGCGCTCCTAATGGAAACGCGGTGTGTACCGGGATTCGGGTCGAAGCGACTTCTGTAGCTGATCCATCAAAGAAAGAGACTGTGAATTTTGTCTGGGCCTGGGCCAATCATCAGCAGCTTCGCACAGATCTGCGGGCGAGCAACTTGATCGATGCAGGCGATGAGAACGGGTGGGGGATCGCAGCGCATGAAAAGATGGGGCCGCGGATTGCGATGCTTCTGAGTGACAAGCCGTTTGGCTTTGAAGGCGGCACTGAGCTCAAAGTGACGCTGGAATATTTGTCGGTCTACGCGCAGCACACGCTGGGCCACGTCAAAATCTGGGCCTCGCCGATAGATGCCGCAGGGCTGGCGACGTTGCCGGTGTCAGCGGGCGGCTGGTGGGTTGCCGCGCCCTTCGGACTTTCAGATGTGAACAGCAACTATGACAAGGTCCACGGACCCGAAGTCGGCCCGCTGGATTTGACTCAGAAATTTGACGAAGGCAATACGGTCTGGAAAATTGAGAATCAGACCGCTGACGACAAGGTTGTCAATATCAGTGATGTGGTATCGGCGACGTATCTGGCCCGCGAAGTCTTTTCGCCGACCGATCGCGAGCTGCAGGTCTCGCTGGGCAGCGATGACGGGTTCCGGCTCTACGTAAATGGAAAAGAAGTTGCAGGGAAGAACATCGGTCGCGGCGTAATGCCTGACCAGGATCGCGCTGTGTTGCCGCTGAAAGCGGGCAGAAACACGGTTGTGTACAAGATCGTGAACACCGGCGGCCCCAGCGGATATTACTGGAAGTTCCTGCCGCCCAGCTCGGAGTTGAGTCCGCTGAGCGTGTTGTCGCTGGTGCCTCCGACTGCGCGAACAGAAGCCCAGATGGAAGATGCCAAGAAGCAGTGGCTGGAGCTCAATTCGCCGCGGTATCGCAAGACTACCGAAGACATCGCCCAGATTGATAAAGATCGTGCCGCCATCGATGCAAAGATTCCTCGCACGATGATCATGAAGGAACTGGCCAAGCAGCGCGACACATTTGTGCTGACTCGCGGTCAGTATGACCATCCAGATAAGACGCAACCAGTGTCCCGCGGAATTCCCGCGGCATTTGGAACACTGCCTCCAGATGCACCAAAGGATCGTCTTGGACTGGCGAACTGGATCGTGTCGAAAGAAAACGCGCTGACCGCTCGCGTGACTGTCAACCGCATGTGGGAGCAGCTCTTTGGCACCGGCATAGTGCGCACCGGCGAAGATTTTGGCGTCCAGGGCGAATGGCCAAGTCACCCGCAATTGCTCGACTGGCTCGCCGTTGAATTCCGCGAATCGGGCTGGAATACGCGGCACATGCTCAAGCTCATGCTCACGAGCAAGACCTATCGCCAGAGTTCCAAAGTGAGACCCGAGCTGAAGGAAATCGATCCGGAAAATCGCTTGCTTGCCAGCTTCCCGCGCCGGCGCCTGACAGCCGAACAACTCCGCGATCAGGCCCTGTATGTCTCGGGATTGCTCGTCGAGAAACTGGGCGGCCCGAGCGTGAAGCCGTATCAGCCTGAGGGCTTGTGGAACGAAGTAGCGATGCCGCAGTCAAACACGCGCGAATACGTGCGAGGCTCAGGCGATGAGTTGTATCGGCGGAGTCTGTACACCTATTGGAAGCGGGCGGCACCGCCGCCATCGATGTTGACACTCGATGCGCCCACACGTGAATTCTGCACAGTTCGGCGCCCATCAACCAGCACACCGCTGCAGGCGCTGGTGCTTTGGAACGATGAGCAGTTTGTGGAGGCCTCGCGTGTGCTGGCGCAGCGGACACTTGCCGAGCCCGGAGACGATGCCGCGAAACTAAGCCGAATCTTCGAGCGCTGCACAGCGAGAAAACCAGATGCTCAGCAGATGGCAGCGTTGACAAGTGCGCTCGCGGATTTCAGAGAACGCTACAAGAACGCACCCGAAGATGCCGCCAACAGCTTGAAGTATGGAATGGCGCCGATCGCAGAAGTGGATAAGTCAGAATTGGCAGCGTGGACATTGATAGCAAACGCGGTGATGAACCTGTACGAGGCAACGACTCAGCAATAACCAAACTCTTTAATCGGTCAGGGATAACGAATGAACGAATTTACTCCGAGAACTCCGCATCCGCTTGAAGAGCATTACCTCGACCTGACGCGCCGGCGTTTCTTTGGTGTTGCGGGCAAGACTCTCGCCGCGACTATGGGCACAGTTGCGCTGGGAAGTTTGCTTGGCGCAGGGAAGCTGGCCAGCAGTCCGGTAGTAAACGCTGGACCGCTGATCACAGGGCCGAATTTCACGCCGCGTGCAAAGCGGGTTATTTATCTGCACATGGAAGGTGCGCCCAGCCAGCTTGATCTGTATGACTACAAGCCGCAACTCCGCGGCAGATTTGGCGAAGACCTGCCCGATTCGATTCGCAAAGGGCAGCGGTTAACGGGCATGACCAGCGGTCAGGCGAAGTTTCCAGTTGCCCCCAGCCTGTTTCGTTTCTCACGCTACAGAAACAATCAGGACGGTGCGTGGCTTTCGGAAATGCTGCCATTTACAGGCGCCATGTCGCACGAAATCTGTTACATCCACTCGATGCACACAGAAGCGATTAATCACGAGCCAGGAATCACGTTCATGCAGACCGGCAATCAGCAGCCGGGGCGCCCATCGTTCGGCGCGTGGGCGAGCTACGGCCTCGGAAGCATGAACGCGAATCTGCCAACGTTTGTGGTATTGATTACGCAGGGCCTTGGCAACATGCAGGCGCTCTCTGCGCGGTTCTGGGGTTCTGGATTCCTTCCTAGCGAGCACCAGGCGTGCAAGCTGCGCTCTGCGGGCGACCCTGTGCTTTTCCTGAAAGATCCCAACGGCGTGGCGCGTTCAGATCGGCGCCGCATGCTCGACCTCGTGGGCGAATTGAATCACAAGGAAATGAATGAGTCGCTCGATCCAGAAGTGCGGACACGTTTGGCCCAGTATGAAATGGCCTATCGCATGCAGATGTCAGTGCCGGAATTGACTGATTTTAAAGATGAAGATGAAGAAACGCTGAATATGTACGGGCCAGATGTGAAAACACCGGGCTCTTTCGCGGCCAACTGTCTGCTGGCGCGCCGACTGTCCGAACGCGGTGTGCGCTTTGTGCAGCTCTACATGCGTGGCTGGGATCAGCACAACAACTTGCCGACCGAAATGAAGGCGCAGGCCAAAGCAGTGGATCAGCCGCAGGCGGCGTTGCTCGCGGATCTGAAACGGCGAGGGATGCTGGATGACACCTTAGTTGTGTGGGGTGGCGAATTTGGACGCACTGTCTACAGCCAGGGCACACTGACTGAAACGAATTACGGCCGCGACCACCATCCGCGCTGTTTCTCTATGTGGGTCGCCGGCGGCGGCATCAAGCCCGGTATCACCTTTGGCAAGACTGATGACTTCAGCTACAACGTCATTGAGAACCCGGTGGATGTGCACGACCTGCATGCAACCTTGTTACATTGTCTGGGGATTGACCATACTAAGATGATCTTCCGGCATCAGGGGCGTGATTTCCGTTTGACAGATGTCTTCGGAAATGTGCGCCGCGAACTGCTCGCATAAGAAACCCGCATTAGAAAGTAGTTCATGGATTTGCTAGAGCAGCTCTTTCAATTGTTTGGCCGCCTGCACCCCATGATGCTGCACGCGCCGATCGGCCTGTTGATCGGCCTTGTGATCATCGAGATTTTGTCCGTCGTAAGCAAGAAGCCGCTGGCGCGGGAAGTTCGTATCTGGATGGCATGGCTGGTGGCGCTGACCGCGGCGGGTTCGATTGTCACCGGACTCGTTCTGCGGCAAGAAGGCGGATATGGCTCTGACACTGCCGACTGGCATCAATGGCTGGGAATCTCGCTGGGTGTGTGCTGCCTGATCGCCGCGCTGGTGCAGCAGTTCGGGAAAGTGGCGTGGTATCGCTTGATGCTTGCCGCGGTTGCGGTATTGGCCATTCCAGTTGGCCACTATGGGGCATCGCTGACACACGGCAGTGATTTCCTCACGGAAGTGTTTTCACCCAAAGCTAACAAGGGAATTGAACCAACAGTAACGATGCGGGTGGGAACTTCGGAGTATGCGACGGTCATTGCGCCGATCCTTGAAATGCGCTGTGTGGGCTGCCACAACGAAAAGAAATCCAAGGGCAATCTGCGGCTTGATACACCCGAAGGGATTGAGGCTGGCGGCGATCTTGGTGCGGTGCTGGTGGCGATGAAGCCGCAGGAGAGCGAGATCGTCGTGCGGCTGAAACTGCCGCTTGATGATGAAGATCACATGCCGCCAAAGGCCAAGCCGCAGCCGGAAGCAAAAGAAATCGAGGCGATAGAAAGCTGGATTGCACGCGGCGCGAGTTTCACCGAACCCGCCGGTGCAGGAGTTGACGTCGCCGCAGCGAATAAGCCGCAGGCGCCGGCCGGTCCAGAGCCCCTCAAAAATGCTGACCCGGCGGCGGTTGAAGCACTGCAAACTGCACTTGTACACGTGTCGCCCATTTCACAGGGATCGAATCTGTTGCTGGTGGATTTCGCGGCAGTCGCGAACAAGATCGACGATGCAGAGTTTGCAAGGTTGGTAGAGCCGATCGCCGCGAATGTAGAGCAATTGAACGCCGCGCGGACCAAAATCAGCGATGCGTCGATGTCAGTCGTGGCAAAGATGAAGCGCCTGAAAAAACTGGATGTTGCCTTCACTGCGATCACAGAAGCGGGTGTGGCGCACTTGCTGAAAGATCAGCCAATCGAAGAAATGGTGATCGCCAAGTCGATGGTGGGGGACTCGCTCGCAATTGAGAACCTGCCCGGACTGAAGCGAATTTTCTGCTGGGGCTCCAAGGTCGGCACCGAGCGAATCGCACAACTCAAGCAGGATCGCAGCGGCCTGTTTGTTGACAACGGCGATGCGGCACAGGCCGCACTAGAAGTTGAACCGCAGCCCGTTCTGGCGGCAACACCAAAGCCCGCAGCCCCAGCGCCTGCGGCCGCACCGGTCGCCGCCGACCTCAAACCGATCAACACAGTCTGCCCGGTTTCAGGCAAACCAATCGATCCAACCAAGCTGGTGGTTTACAAGGGTCAGGTTGTGGCGATGTGCTGCGAGCATTGCGCTGAGGCGTTTCTGGCAGATCCCGAGAAATACGCGAGCAAGATTGTGAAGTAGTTTGGTGCTTTCAGGCTTCAAACTCAGGCGGGAGATGCGCTGACAGGTCCATGCCATCGTAGAGGAGCCTTGCAATTTCTACGACGTTTCCCTCAGTGACGCGAAGCAAGAAAAAGTGCCGGGCTCGCCTACCCCGTCGAGCGATGTGAAAGGTGCGAGCGGTTTCGCTGAGTTCAGGGCGATGACGTCCCACATCAGGATTGGCGGAAAGGTCAATCAGAGCCTCGCGGATGAGTCTGCGGTACTCATCGTATTTCGATTCGCCGAATTCACGCAAGGTCCAAGCGAGCACTTCTTCGATGTCGCGCTGCGCCTGATTGGAAATGCGAAGTTGATAGCTCATGGTGGTTCGCAATCGTGGCGCGGTCGGGCCTGACGTTACCTGCGTCCAGTTGAGCGGTCAATCTTTTCAAGGAAGCTGTCGAGCGACTGCGGGGTAAATGTCGAAAACTCGCCGCGGTCTAATGCGGCGAACGCATCCTGGCTGACTCGCTTCAAAGCATCAAGGCGAACCTGATCCTCTGACTCGGATTGCTCAAGCAGACGCAAGCCAGCGCGAACAACTTCGCTGGCATTCTGGTAGCGACCGGTCTTGATCCGTTGCTGAATGAACTGTGCTAGGTGTTCTGGCAGGTTGACGTTTTGTGTTGGCATAAAGCTAAGCTCGGGCTTGTCCTAAAGATCGACAGGTTGATCTATGCATCATATCAAAATTGGCAAAGATTGTCAATCGCATTCTTACCCAGCGTCCTATAACAAAATCGATCCTGTTGTCCGCACCCACACTGGCTCAATCCAAACTTCATCGCCCGCGGCACATGCCGCCGATTGTGACCTATCATTCCCATTGCACTCGCCAGACTTTGTTTGGTACTAATTAGGTATACCTGAGACTCACTTATATGGCAACCATGTTCGCTGACGAAATCACCCACCTGCACTCACTCCTCGAGAAGCCACTTCCCTCGCGCGAAGGCGATCGCATCATTCAGTTCCGCGAAGCCCTCCGCGAAGCGATGAGCGAGGAAATGCGGCGTGATAAGCGCATCTTCCTCATGGGTGAAGAAGTAGCCCAATACAACGGTGCGTACAAGATCTCGCAGGGCATGCTCGACGAGTTCGGCCCCAAGCGTGTCGTTGACTCCCCGATCTCTGAAAACGGTTTCGCCGGTCTCGCTGTCGGTGCGGCGATGTACGGTCTTCGCCCCATCATCGAATTCATGTCGTGGTCATTCTCGCTGGTCGCGGCAGATCAGCTTTTGAACAACGTTCCCAAGATGCTCTATATGTCCGGCGGCCAATTGGGCTGCCCGGTCGTCTTCCGCGGCAACGATGGCGCAGGTGGCCAGCTCGGCTCGACCCACTCCTGGTGCGTCGAAGGCTTGTACGCCAACGTCCCCGGCGTCAAGATCGTCATCCCCAGCAATCCGTACGACGCAAAGGGCCTGCTCAAAACTTCAATCCTCGATCCCGATCCGGTGTTCTTCCTTGAATCTGAACGCATGCTCGGCGACAAAGGACACGTGCCCGAAGAGGAGTATTACATTCCCTTCGGCCAAGCCGCACTCCTGCGTGAAGGCAAAGACTGCACAGTCTGCTCATTCGGTCGCCCAGTGAATTTCTGCGTCGAGGCTGCGGATGAACTGCGTGCCGAAGGCATCGAAATCGATGTGCTCGACATGCGGACCATCCGCCCGCTCGACATCGATTCGATTCTTGAAAGCATCAAGAAAACTGGCCGCATTGTGGTGGTGGACCAGTCCTGGCCATTCGCATCCGTCGCCAGCGAAATCGTGACTCAAGTCTGCGAACGCGGCTTCGACTGGCTCGATCATCAGCCGCTGCGAGTGAACACCGAAGACATCCCCGCCCCATACGCCAAAAATCTCGAAGCTGAATACCTGCCCAACAAGAACAAGATTGTGAAAGCGGTCAAGAAGTCGCTTGGTTTGATCTAATTGCTTCGCAAATGAGCACGAACACGATCAATACTCAGACTCGGCGGGAGTATGCACAACTGCTCCGTTGTTTTCTTGCGGGCAAACTGACGACTGACGAGTATGAGGACCAGTACTACGCGATTGTAAAGCGGTTCGGATTTGATGCCGCCGCGGACGATATTTTTGATCAGGCATGGCATCTCTATGACGACATTGTTCCTCATCGGATGACTGGCAATTACAGGTTGCTCCCTTCGACTCGGAGACATTTTGCGATGTGCGTTCTATTCCTTCGCACTGAAACTCCATATGAGCTGAGCGAATCCAAGATGGGCGTCAAAGGATGTGTGGTGGCAACGGCTGTGACTCTCTTGGGTGGTGCGTTCATTGTTGCGCTCATCATCAGGTTGGCGAGCGCGATGGATCTTGCTGTGTGCTCTGGAATTCTTACTGGAGTAGGTGTCCTTCAGCAAATTTGGGTCAAGTGCATTCATGCAGTGAGGGTGCGAAAGAACGAAATCGCGACCCAGAGTCGGCAACCTGAAATCTCCATCACTGAGGAATTAGAACTGTGGCCGTTTTCAAACGATCAAGACCTGAACTCCGCCCGTCAAACATTAACTTTCCTATTCGGCGGGCGCGATTCGCGTCAGCTTGCTCACTGAGGATTTCTTATGGCTACTGAAGTCACTATGCCCCGCCTTTCCGACACCATGCAAGCCGGCACAATCGTGCGCTGGGCTGTGACTGAAGGTCAGAAAATCAAATCCGGCGATCTCCTCGCCGACATCGAGACCGACAAGGCCACGATGGAGCAGCAGTCTTTTGAATCCGGAACGATCGCGCACATCGCGGCGGCGACCGGCGTGAGCGTGCCGGTGGGAACGCTGATCTGTGTGATCGCTGCGGCGGGCGAAGATGTCGCCGCGATTAAGGCGAAATATCAGAGTGGAGCGCAAGCAACCAAGCCTGCCGCGGCGACCAAAGCAGTTGGCTCAGCCACTGCATCAACAGCATCTGCGACTGCGGTCATGGACCGTCCGACAAGCTCCTCCGCAGCCGCGGCAGCGGGCGCAAATGGCTCACACAACGACCGCATCTTCGTGTCGCCATTGGCCCGCAAGATCGCTGACGAAACCGGCGTGAATCTCTCGTCCGTGCACGGCACAGGCCCCAGCGGCCGCATCATCCGTCGCGATGTTGAAGCAGCAATGGCCGCCGGGCCAGCACCCGCTCAGAAAACTCAGCAGGCTGCTCAGCCCCGCGTAGCGGCACCGGCTATGCCCGCCCTCGGTGCGACGCTCGAATCCAAAATCGTCCCCCTCAACAACATGCGTCGAATCATCGCGCAGCGACTCGTTGAGAGCAAGCAAACCGTGCCGCATTATCAGGTCACAGTCGAAGTGGATATGGATTCACTCATCGACCTCCGCAAGAAACTCAACGAACAACTTGCATCCCAAGGCGTGAAGCTCAGCGTCAACGATTTCCTCGTCCGCGCCTGTGCACTTGCGATGCATCAGCACCCATACGTCAACAGCCGCTGGGTTGGCACCGCCGGCTCAGAATCAATCGAACTGCTTGCCAACGTCAACATCGGCGTGGCAATCGCCCTCGATGAATCCAAGGGCGGCGGCCTGGTGGTTGCCACCCTCCGCAACGCCGACCAGATCGGCCTGCGCCAGATTTCCTCGCAGACCAAGGGCTTCGCCGACAAGGCCCGCGCTAAAGGCTTGGCTCCCAACGACATGTCAGATTCGACCTTCACGATCTCAAATCTTGGCATGTTCGGCGTCTCGCATTTCACCGCCATCATCAACCCGCCAAACGTCGCAATTCTCGCAGTCGGGGCGGCAATCGAAAGACCCGTCGTCCGCAATGGCAAACTCGAAGTCGGCAGCGTCATGAGCATGACAATGTCCAGCGACCATCGCATTGTCGATGGTGCAATGGCGGCACAATATCTGCAGACTGTCAAGGGCTTGCTTGAAGCCCCAGCGACGCTGCTGGTCTGACCTTGCACCCCAAATCTTGATTTTCATAAAATGGCCGCGTGAGCAACGCGGCCATTTCGCGTTTTCAAAGTAGCTCCCGCGAGTTTTCGGGAGTCTTCAAGGTTCGGATCAAGGAGATACAAGATGTTTAAGAGCTGCGCTATCGGTACGTCCTGCAAGTCCGCCGCCCTCCTGGTGGCGTTCCTGGTAACGGCAAGTGCCTTCGCCGCGCCGACCATCCAAGCCAACGTCCCCAACTTCTACCAGCATCAAAAAGCCTGGAATCCAGGCGATGCCTGGGTCGCCCCAGGCACTCCCTCCTACGGCGGCTCAAACTGGTGGGAATCGGCGCTCGACGAGCACGGCGCCCGCGTTCAAGTCGGCTGGTGCGGCACAACCGCATGGCTCGGCGCGATCTACAACTGGTCAACCCGCGGCTACACCGACCTGTTCGATCACACCTCACGCGATCCCCAGATCGGCCCTCCATATCACGGTGGTCGCACATGGCTCGAACGCGCCAACTATGCCAATGAAGACCTTGCTCTGCGCGCTGGGCCCGGCAACGGCGGCTGCGCTTGGGTTCCATCTGTCCGCGACTATGTTCGCGCCAACACCGTGACCCAGGCCAATCCCGGCGGCATTGATCCTGAGATTCAGCGCTACAGCCGCCAAAATGGCCGAATTGAACGCCTGACAGATGTTGAGCGTCCGCTGGATCGCAACTGGGACGGCACCAATCTGCAACTTCAGGCTGGCGTCGACAGCGGTTTCTCCAGCTTCTATTCGCTCTTCACAACCATGATGGACCGCGGCTCAACATGCGTTGTCCGCATCGGCGCCAGCACCAATGCCAATAACAACGGCAACTGGTGGACCAACTTCCATGTTCTCACCGGCGCGGGCTACGAAGAGATCATGGGCGCCAACGGCGTCGAGCAATATCTCTACCTCGCCGATCCCAACAAGACTTCCGCCTTTGTCGGCTCAGGCGCTGACTGGGGCCACGCATACGCAGTCGATAGCTTTGGCGGCGGAGCGCCGATCGGCCTTGCTCAGTACACTCGCGTCCGCCTCGTAAACAACAAGATCATCGGCGGAGCGTTTGACAACTCGATGGTCGATGCCGTGTACACCATGTGGGTGCCAACACCTGGTACCGCCTCATTCATGCTGGTCAGCCTGTTTGCCATTCGCCGCAAACGGTAATTGGCTGTCTCTCGACCTGCTTACCCTTCCACACTCAAACGCCGGGTTGTCCGCGAGAGGACAACCCGGCGATTTTTTTGCGGGGTAAGTGTGATTCGACGGCTCTTCATTTCATTTGTGGTGTGCATTGTGCTGGGCATAACCACGGCGATTATCCTGCCGCGGATGGGCATAAATATGCCCTGGTATATGCCGCTGCTGGCATTTGGTGCAATCTTCGTCGGTGTAGTTCTGAACACCGATCTGGCGGCAGAAGTCGAAGAGGGAAAGCAGCCCGAGACGCCTGAAAACTACGACACCCAGAAGGACAGCTTCAAGATCGATGAGTTTGAAGACCGCAAGCACTGAGCGCCGGCAGCGAGCGGTTAGAGGCGACCTTTAGAAAAGAACGATGAGGCCGCAAAAACAACGGCGGCGACGCAAAGCAACATCGCGATCTGAGGCTGATGATAATAGAAGTAGCACAATGCGGCGAGACCGCCATACCCAACAAGTGATGCGATCCAGGAGTAGCGCGGCGGGAATGCCGGTGAAATCAGAATGCATGCGAGAATGCCGCCGACAAGAGGCAGTTTCAGGCCGATGAACATATACATTGCGCCGAGTATGACCAGGCCGATCAGAATCGTGGGCAGTTCAGCCTTGTAACGATTGGCGATCGTGGAAGTGTCGCTCATTGCCGCCTCCGGATCTGAAAGTGCCCATCGGAAAACGCATCAGGCTTTCTTCTTGATAGCCATGACGTTCAAACTGATATTCACACCGGCAAACATAGTTTCCGACATGTCTTTGAAAAGGTTGAACGAAGGCACGCGGCGGATGTTCTCAAATCCGGTCTGGTGAAGCATGCCGCCGAGCAGATCAAAACTGAACGCGGTCTTATGGAAGTCATACTCATCAATCTGACCGCCCATGATCATGCGCTGCACATGGAATTTCTCTGGCAATCCAAGTTGCGGGTGGACAAACATTTTCGCGAGAATGACCAGGTCCGGAACCGCAACACGCAGCAATCCACCAGGCACCAGCACACGATGCACCTCGCGAAGCGCGGTGGGAAGTTCCTTCTGATATCCAAGGTGTTCGTACACGTGCGAGGCATAAGCCTCTTCCACGGTATTGTCGGCGAACATTGAAAGGTCAGTCACATTGCCGACGACATCAACGCCATCGCGCTTCTGCGCGTTGAACAGCGTCCAGCCTTCACGCACTTCGTGACCGCCAAGATGGAGTCGGATCGGTTTGCCGCGCTCTTTGTGAATTGGTTGTTTCGTATCCGCTTCGCTGCTCATGGCAAGAACCTTCCATCTTAGATATTTTTGATCTTCTCTTTGTCAGCCCGAAGGCGCTTCAATTCTGCATCAATAAATGGCGCGATTTCCCCGCGGAGCACACGCTCATAATCAGTTTCTTCGTATCCAGTGCGATGGTCTTTGACGCGGTTGTCATAGAAGACATAACTGCGAATCTGAGTGCCCCAGCCGCGATCAACAGCGCCGCCGGTGGCCGCGGAGATTTCAGCTTCGCGCTTCTCTTCAGCGAGAATCTGCAACTTGGCCATGAGCACTTGCAACGCCTGCTTCTTGTTCTGCGGCTGATCTCTGTACGTACTCGCAACAACCATGATTCCCGTAGGCTTGTGAACCAGGCGAATCGCGGATGCAACCTTATTGACGTTCTGACCGCCAGGGCCGGTAGCGCGGACAAACGGCGTCACTTCAAGATCGTTTTCAGGAATGGTGACATCGATCTCGTCAAATTCGGGTGTGACTTCAACCGTTGCAAAGCTGGTCTGCCGTTTGCCCTGGGCGTTATATGGCGAGACCCGTGCCAGTCGATGCGTGCCGCGTTCGCACTTCAGGTACCCAAACGCGAACGGCGCCTTGACATGAAGCGTGACAGAATCGATTCCGACTTCAGAACCAAACCCGCGTTCAACTTCCTCGATATCAAAGCCCATCTTCTCGCAATAAAAGATGTACATGCGAAAGAGCATTTCGGCCCAGTCGTTGGCATCGGTGCCGCCCTGTCCGGCCGAAATCGTGAGGAAGCAGTTCTTGGCATCGTGCGGCCCCGAGAGCAAAGACTGCAACTCGACCTTTTCCATGCGCGGCACAAGCCGGAAGAACATCCCGCCGGCCTCAACGAGCAGGTCTTTATCGCCGCTCTCACGGGCCATTTCGTACGCGACCTTGGCATCTTCGAAATCGCGGATGACACCGGTCAGGCCATCGGTCTGGGCCTTGATCGCTTTCACACGCATGACAATTTTCTTTGCGGCATCCGGGTTATCCCAGGCGCCTTCCGCAGCCATTTCCCCCTCGAGGGCCTTGAGGGCATCCATCTTCTTGGCGTAGTTAAAGAGAGTCGCGGATTGTTAAAATCCGCGCCTCAAGATCGTCGATCACGGGCTGATGTGCGTCAAAGTGCATAGGGCGGGAGTCTAGGAGGGCTGGCGGGGCCAAAAAACAGGTTTTGGTTTCGCGCCAGAACCCTTGAGCGGTGACGTTAGTAGTGTGTGGCGGCACACGACTGCCGCCAAACTAGGAGTTTTGCATGAATCGCCTGAATCGAATGATTACAAAGTTTGGGACGGTGGGCTTGATCGCACTGTTGCCCTGCCTTGCTGGAGAGGCAATCGGCCAGACCGCGCCTGGCGGTGGCACCGGACGCGGCACACTGATCAATCAATCACAAAACCCATTGTCGGGCGTGTCGGTGCCGCTGTACACGGTGAAATTTGATGGCGGTACGGTGCAGGAATATCTAGAAGCATTGCGTGCTGGCAGCAACAACGCGCCATTGAACGTTACCTGTGCAAAAGAACTTCTGCGCGAGCGCATCGACGCGATTAACCTGGAACAGGTGAGCCTGATGACCGCATTAAATGCGATTGGTGCGGCGTCCAACGACCCGATGGTGCACTGGGATGTCCAGCCGCTGGATACGGGCATGATCGAATCATCTTCCGGCGCGATGCGTGCCTTTAAGCTCGTCCAGCAGCGCGGTGATTCAAAGTGGTTACGCGGCAGTGAAGTCAAGACATTCTCTCTGCGTGAATACGTCGGTGAAGCACGCGGCGATGAGGCCGTGAAGCGGGCGACGACATTGATCAGCGCTGCAGAAGCGGCACTGGGGATCGACGACAAAGGCGAGCCGACCTGGGTTGTGAAATTTCATCCAGATTCGGGTTTGTTGATCGTCCGCGGTACGCCCGATGATCTTGCTGTGGTATCTCAAGTGGTGGCGCAGCTGGTGTCAGAAAGTGTCATGCACGAGCAGGATGATCGGCGCAAGATGATGATGAATGCCGAGCGAGAAAAAGCGATGGAAGTCGCAGCCAAGATGATGGCGCGGGCCGAAGAGCAGCGCAAGGTTGCGCAAGAGATGTCCATTCAGTTACAACAGCGGTTCGATGCGGGCGACAAATCGGCGATGAACGAGATCACAATCGCCGCACAGCGGGCCCAGGAAGCAGAAGAAGAGTTCGCGTTCCGCCGCGATCAGTATCGCCGCATAGAGGAACAGGCCACCTTCCGCGGAATGGGTCAGCAAGCCAATTCAGAATCCGGCGCTAGGATTCGAGATCTGGAAGCAATGGTCGAAAGACTGCAGAAACAGGTGCAAGAACTGCAAATGGCATTGAGCAAGGCAGCCAATGGAAATCGGTCCAAATAACTTCGCGTGGGAGCAGCTTTTGCAGTTGCAAGCCACCGATAGTGCGCCGATGCACGACCGAACAGCTGATGACTTGGCACGCAGCTGGTCAAGCGGCATCAATCGTGGCGAACCTGCCGCGCTGGCCGCGCTGTATCAGGCATGGTTCGATCGCCTGGTGACGACCGTGCAAGTTCGAACACGGCGCGATGAGTCGTTCGCACTTGACGTCGTTCAGGATGTCATGTTAAAGGTAGCTGACTCTTTGCCGCCGCTGCAATCCAGCGCGGAACTTGAGCGCTGGATGGTGCGAGTCTGCCTCACAACCGCGATTGATCACCTTCGCAGCGGCCAGCGGAGAGCAGCACGCGAGATTCGATCGCAGGACCGATCCGGAAACGAGATGGAAATCACTCAGACTCAATTGCAGGAGCTCGAACACGCGCTCGATCAGCTTGGAGAATGTCAGCGAGAATTGCTTGTTTCCCGGTTCTTCCGCGGCAGCACGCTCAAACAAGTCGGAGCAGAAATCGGGACAACACCAGATGCCGCGCACGGACGCATTCGCCGCGCTCTGCAATCATTACGTGAAATCATCTCAGGGACAAAATCATGAACCCGCACAATCGCGATGCCCGCAAAGTTGAGATTCTGGAATTGGCCCAGCAGACGCTCAAGCGCCGCAGTTCGCGCCGGCGAAACATACGCATTGCCACCGCGGCATCTGCACTCATCGCACTTGGCTTTGCCGGTGAGTTTTTTAAACAGGCACTGACTGTCGCCCCCCATCCAGAGCCGCCGCCAATCGTGCAGGTTCCGCTCGAAAAGATTGAACACACAATTGCCCAGGCACCAGTCGCGGCAACTCCATCCTGGGTCGTGCAGACCAAGCCGCTTCGTCAGGACCAGATTATTCAGTCAGGGGTGACTGCCGTAGTTATTGCGACCGATGCCGAGCTGAGCGGCGACCTGGCCGATGCCGGCACCCCGGGAATTGTCCGCGTAAAAGGCCGCATTTTCGCGGCGTATGAACTCGCCCCGCTCAATGTTGAGCCAGTTCCAACCACCGCGCCAGGAACTGGTCCCGTCATGCTTCCGATGCCGCTTGCTGCCGCTGTATAGTTGGTGCGTGTATGCAGTGCAAGTTCAACCCGATCGGACCGAGAAACCGCCCTCGCCAAAAGAGGCCGCGAGCATTGTGAGTTTTTGGACTATCTTCGCGTTTCTTTCCGTACTCGCGGTGCTGGTGCTGGTATTGCTTGTTGGCATTCGACGCAAGAATCGTCGCAATCAGTTGAAAGGCAAGAAGCCCGGCCGCACTCGTCATGTGGATGCGTGGACGGCTGCGGGAGAGCGCATGAAAACTCCCGATGATCTTGATGATCTGATTGAATCTCCGCCGCCGGATCCCAATGGGAATTTTGGCCCCGATTCTCGCGCACCCGGCAGCGGCAATCGCGGCGGGTGGGATAGCGGCAAGGGTGGGGGGCCACGTGAATAAGCACCCGCCGCAGGCGCTGGTTGTTGGTGGAGCAAAGCGCGTCGGGGGCGCGATTTCTATTGCACTTGCCAAAGCGGGATGCGATGTCGTGGTGACCTATCGCAAGAGCGAGAGAGAAGCGTTAGAAACGTTGAAGGCGATGGAATCGCTCGGTGGAAGTCATCAAATCATTCCCTGGGAACTTGAGAATCTGGAACTTGTGTCAGCAGAGTCAGAACGGCTCGCGGCAAGCCGACCGAATTGGGACATTATTGTGTTTTCAGCATCGACGTACGACAACTCGCCGCTGGCAGAGCTTTCGCCAGCACGCCTGCAACGTGACATGAATGTGAATGCGCTGGCCCCGGCGATCATGACCCAGAAGTTTGCGCCACACATGCAGAACTCAAAACTGCCGGGCGGAGCGGCGATTGTCGCCATGATTGATATTCACGCAATGGGAAGGCCCCGCAAGGACTTTCTTTCGTATTCAATGTCCAAGGCGGCGCTGGCCGAAATGGTGCAGTCGCTGGCGAGAGATCTCGCCCCGAAAATCCGCGTGAACGGTGTCGCACCCGGTGTGGTGGCGTGGCCGGAAACCGGGCAGGATAGTGATGCCAAAATGCAGGCGCAATATCTCAGCCGCGTGCCGCTGCAGCGGGCCGGAACGCCGCAAGACGCAGCGGAAGTGGTGCGATGGCTCGCGATGGATGCGCAGTACGTCACCGGACAGATTGTCCGCGTTGATGGCGGGCGCTGGCTGAACTGACTTTACTTCTTCTTGGGAGCGAACATTCCCTGCAGCGAATCACGCTCGAAGGTGTAAGGTGTTTCGCCCGTTGAGACGTAGCGATAGCTGGCGGCGACCAGGATCATCTTGAGCGTGCTTGAGACAAGTGCGAGCATGACAGCAACGATCAAGGCGATTGGTCCAATGACCGCGATAGGCCACACACTCTGGATTGCGATCGACCAGACAATACCCAGCACCACCGGAACGAGAACAACAAGCAATGTCAGCAGCCCAAAGAACAAGCCGACACCGCCCTGCGTGACGAGCGTTTCGCCCCATGCTTTCCGCATGATTTCAAACGAACGCTTCGTGGCCTTGATTGGGCCAACGCCTTCAACAACCAACACCGGCACGACAAAGAACGTCGCGATTGTCCACGCGATGCCGAGAAGTCCAAGAACTTTGTCTGCGATCCAGCCAGCACGCTCGCGCAGCATCTGAATGGCAACGCCGACGGTTGCATTAATAAGCGACCAGCCCAGGATCTGCGGCAGGCGACTCATGGCGATCCGCATGCCCGCTTTCGCGCTTGCGTCTTTGCCATCGAAACTATTGAGGGCACTGCCGATCAATGCCGCGTTACAGAACGCGATGATGGAGTATGTGACGAAGTAGAGCAGGAACATGATCACGCCGCTGGCGATTCTCCATTCCATCGGCATGTTCTTGTCTTCGAGCCACTCCGGCTTTGTCACCGCAAGATAGATAATCGGTGGGGCGAGGAAAGAGGCACTTACCAGCAGTGTCAAGATCGTGCTGATCAGCGGGAAAATCATCAACTGTTTTTCTTGACGAAGTACGGCCCAGGACTGCTTGGTCATCTGCCAACTGCGTGCGAATTTTTCAAACATGAAAACCGTCTCTTTTTATAAAGTGACGTGAAGGGAACCCCAAATGCTAGCTCTGCTTCAAGAGAGTTTCATGGCCGCCAGCATCGCCTGACCCATATCCGCCGGGCTCATGGCAACAGTCACTCCCGCGGCCTGAAGGGCCTTGATTTTGGCATCGGCAGTATCATCAGCCCCGCCAATGATCGCGCCCGCGTGGCCCATGCGTCGACCCGGAGGTGCAGTGCGGCCGGCGATAAAGGCGGCGACTGGCTTCTTGACAGACTTCTTGATGTATTCGGCAGCCATGACTTCATCCGTGCCGCCGATTTCGCCAATCATGAGAATCGCATCGGTGAGCGGGTCAGCTTCGAACAACTCAATGACTTCCTTGTGCGACAGGCCGCGAACGGGATCGCCGCCGATTCCGACGCAGGTCGATTGAGCCAGGCCAAGATTTGAAGTCTGCCAGACTGCTTCGTAGGTGAGCGTGCCGGAGCGGGAAACGATGCCAACCGACTTGCCGCGCTTGGACTCTGAAATATGCGTGTGGATGTACCCAGGCATGATTCCGATCTTGCAGCCATGCGTTGTGTAAGGATTGGAACCAGATTCGCCCGCGTTCTCGCGCTTGGACTTTGGTCCCGGTGTAATCACGCCCGGGCAGTTTGGCCCGACCAGCGTAATGCCCTTGCCCAGCGCGTTCATCTCATCGAGAATCGCACGCACCTTGACCATGTCCTGAACCGGAATGCCTTCAGTGATCGCGCAGATTGTCGAGATCCCGGACTGTGCGGCTTCGATAATCGCATCGCCTGCAAACGCCTCGGGCACAAAGATCATGGTTGCGGTGGCGCCAGTTGCACGCACCGCCTGATCGACGGTATCAAAGATCGGCAGTCCATTGGCGTCTTTGGTGCCGCCCTTTCCGGGTGTAACGCCACCTACCAGCTTTGTTCCATAGTTGAAACAGCCCTTGGTATGCTGCGCGCCATACGCGCCGGTAATGCCCTGACAGATCACGGTAGTTGTTGCATCGATGAGAATGGCCATTGGGCATGAGGGTAGGGAAGTGGGGGGTAGGTTGCAACTGCATCGGTCGGTGGCCTTTTAGTGGCAAGTGCCGCGAATCATGCAATCTTCAAGTATGAAAGCGTTTGCAGTAAAACACGCTGGATTCCAGCACTTTGACACACCTCCATCATTCCGTGCTGCTCGCTTGCAGGCTTCTGCGCTTCTACACTCTCTCCCTTTTCACGGAGTTTTTCACATGTCACAAGATGTCTTCAGTGATGCCATCGCCCGCCTCGATGCCGCCGCCAAATACTCCAAGGCCCACGCCGAGACAGTGCTCAGGCTCCGTGCACCCAAGCAATTCGTCGAAGTGAACTTCCCGGTCCGAATGGACGACGGCACACTCAAGATTTTCACCGGCTATCGCTGCCGCTACGACGACACCCGCGGCCCGGCCAAAGGCGGCATCCGCTTCCACCAGGATGTTTCGGCCAGCGAAGTCCGCGCCCTTGCTTTCTGGATGACCTTCAAGTGCGCCACCGTCGGAATTCCCTTCGGCGGCGGCAAAGGCGGCGTCATCGTCGACCCCACCAAGCTCTCCATGGTTGAACTCGAACGCCTCTCGCGCGGCTACATGCGCGCCATCGCGCACCTCGTAGGCGTTGATACCGATGTGCCCGCGCCCGATGTCAATACCAATCCGCTGGTCATGGCGTGGATGATGGATGAATATGCACAGGTTACTGGTCGGCGCGAACCAGGCGTGATCACCGGCAAGCCAATCGCACTCGGCGGCTCGCAGGGCCGCGGCGATGCCACAGCCCGAGGCGGAAAATTCTGTCTGGCAGAGCTTGAGAAGAAACTCGGCTGGAATCCAAAGACCCAGCGCAAGACCTGTGTTGTGCAGGGATTTGGAAACGCAGGCGAGCACTTCGCACTGTTTGCTCACGAGATGGGCTATAAGGTCATCGGCATCAGCGACTCATTCGGCGGCATCTACAACCCTGACGGGATCGATGTCGTGAAGGCCGCTTCCAGCAAGACACCTCATCGCCACGTCATCGCCACCAAGGGCGAAAAGGAAATCACCAACGCACAGTTGCTCGAACTTGAGTGCGACCTGCTTGTTCCTGCCGCGATCGAGAACGTCATTACAGAGGCGAATGCCTCGAAGATCAAGGCCAAAGTCGTTCTCGAACTCGCCAACGGACCCATCACTCCGGTGGCCGATGCGACGCTGCACAAGAACGGCATCATCGTCGTCCCCGATATTCTCGCCAACGCCGGCGGCGTGACTGTCTCGTATTTCGAATGGACCCAGAACAAAGCCGGGTTCTACTGGTCAGCGCAGGAAGTGCAACAAAAGCTCGAACCCATCATGTCACGCGAGTTTAACGCAGTCTATGAAGTCTCCAAACTTCACAACATCGACATGCGCACCGCGGCATACACCCACGCACTCAATCGCCTCGCTGAAGCACACGAGGGCCTGGGAACAGAGAAAACCTTCGGCAAGGTCTAACTCAGCGTGGCACTGGCACTCCTGCCGTTGCTGGTTGGCATGCCCCTTGCGATACCACTTCCGGAAGTCGGTCGTCCCGCGCGCCGATACACATCTATGCCTGCACGTAACTCAGAACAGATCCGCCAACTCGAAGTCCCGGTTATTGTGCGCCTGGGCGAAAAAGACATGACTATGAAGGAAGTGCTGGGAATGGTTCCAGGCGCCATCCTCGAACTTCCTCGTTCTGCCGATTCCGAGCTTGAACTGGTGGTCAATAACAAAGTTATTGGTTGCGGCATTGCGGTCAAAATTGGTGAGAATTTCGGCATCCGTGTCACCTATCTTGGGGATATGGCCAATCGGGTCGTCGAAAAAGCCCAGATGAAGGAAGCTGCCGTCTCTCGCGTCGATGCCGATGTTGCCGCACTGGCAGATGCTCTCATGGCCGCCAACTAGGAAGGTCGGGCCAGTCGCCGGTCCGTCACGAACCAGCCCAGACCGACCTTTCCCACATATCGCGGCCAAAAACCGCCCTTCTTACCTATCCTGCCCGCCTCAACGGCCGATTTGTAAACCTGAGGCATAAACCCTACGTATCCTGCATGAGTTGCGCAGGCGATGGATCGTTTGTGCGCGAATGCGGGTGGCCCTGGCCTGCAGTGGAATTTGAGGGTTTCGATGGCGCGTGATATCCCGGTCGGCAACGGAAGCCTTCTGATCACCTTTGACTCGAAATACCGAGTCCGCGATGTCTATTACCCCCATGTCGGACGCTTCAACCACACCGATGGTCACGTCCAGCGCTTCGGGGTCTGGGCCGATGGCCGCCTGTGCTGGATCGAAGATGCGACCTGGCAACGCGAGCTTCGCTACAAGCCTGACACACTTGTCACTGAAGTTCACCTGACCAACAAAGAACTTGGTCTTGAGGTCATCTGCTACGACTGCGTTGATTTCAACGACACCGTCTACTTCCGCAAGGCAGTCGTCAAAGACCTCTGGAACAAGCCGCGCGATGTGCGCGTGTTCTATCACTGGGACATGTCAATCGGTGAATCGCCGGTCGGCGATACCGCCAACTACGACCCCGCAACCAGCGGCGTTGTGATGTACAAAGATGACATGTACTTCCTCTTCTCTGCCTGTGATCAGCATAAATGCGGCATCGATCACTGGTCCATCGGCACTAAGCGCGTCGGCGGCGCTGAAGGCACATGGCGCGATGCCGAAGATGGCCAGCTGGGTCGAAACGCCATCAGCCAGGGCAGCGTTGACTGCACCGTTGGATTCAATCTGACTCTGGAAGCGGGCGGCGAGGCCCATGTCACATCATGGCTTGCGTGCGGCCGTTCGTATCAGGAAGTCAAAGCTCTGAATCGTCGCATTAATGAAAGCGGCCCGGAACGCATGATGACGCGTACCGAGGCCTACTGGAAACTCTGGGCACGCAAAGAGCCGATCGACCTGCAGCCGCTGCCGCCCGCGTGCCGCGATCTTTTCTATCGCTCGCAATTGGTAATGCGCACGCAGATTGATAATCAGGGCGCGATCATCGCCGCTAATGACAGCGATATCACCCAGTTTGGCGGCGACCACTACTCCTATTGCTGGCCCCGCGATGGCGCGTTGACAGCCCATGCGCTGGTCGTCAGTGGTCAGTCTGAGCTGTCGCGGAATTTCTTCCGGTATGCTGCACGCGTGATTGAAGAGGATGGCTACTTCCTCCATAAATACACACCGGCGGGCAAGATGGCATCGAGCTGGCACCCGTGGATGCTTGAGGGGCAGCGCGTGTTGCCGATTCAGCAGGATGAAACTGCTCTTGTGCTCTGGGCGCTGCGCAAGCACTTTGAAGCCTTCCGAGATGTGGAATTTATCAAGAGCGTGTACGCGAGCCTGATTATCCGGCCTGCGGAGTGGATGCTGAAATATCGCGATGCCAACGGCCTGCCCATGCAGTCGTGGGACCTGTGGGAAGAACGCCGCGGAGTTCACACGTTTACGGTGGCAAGCGTGATTGGCGCATTTGAAGCTGCCGCGAAATTTGCTGAAGAATTTGGCGAGCCCGATCGAGCCGGGACGTATCGCACTGCCGCAGACAACATGCGCTATGCGATGAAAAAGCACATGTGGAACGTTGATAAGCAACGCTTCGCGCGGCTTGTTATCCCGCTTGCTGATGGAACGTATCGCCAGGACATGACCGCGGACAGCGCGAACTATGCACTCTGGGCATTTGGTGCGCTGAGTGTACATGATGAACTGGTGGAAAAGGAAATGCGGGCTTTGCGCGAACGCCTGTGGGTCAAGACCCACGTCGGCGGCTGTGCGCGATATGAGCGCGATTACTATCACCAGGTTGAGCGTGAAAAGACCGACATTGTGCCCGGCAATCCCTGGATTATTTGCACTCTGTGGCAGGCGCAGTACCAGGTTGAAAAGGCTCGGACTGTCGATGAACTCAACGAAGCGATTCCGCTGCTGGAGTGGACTGTTCGATATGCCGCGCCAAGTGGTGTGCTTGCAGAGCAGATCAATCCTTACACCGCTGATCACATGAGCGTGAGTCCTTTGACGTGGAGCCATGCGACGTTTGTGATTGTCGTCATGGAATACATGAGAAAACTCCAGTCGCTCCCAAGCTCAAATCGTCGCATGAGCGAACTGGCATCACCGATGCGTGCATCCTTTATCATGCCGCCGGATGTGTACACCGTTCCGGGTGTTCCTGCCTGATCAGCAGCCCGCGCTGAATGTCTGGACGAAATCGAGGTAGTCGAAGAAATCAACGCTTGAGTCCTGGTTGAAATCGGCAACGGGTGAGTCGTTGCTGAAGGCCTGGACAAAGTCGAGATAATCGGAGAGGTCGAGCAGGGAATCGCAGTTGAAGTCGGCGGGGCAAGAGCTGAAGGTGAAAGAGATTGGTTGAACCGGGGCAACCGCCGCGAGCGAGTTGAGGAAGAAGCGTTCGTTGCTTTGCGCGGGGAGTTGACCCTGGAGGCAGTCTGCGGATGTAAGGTTTGAAGCCCAGTCTTCGTCGTTCAAGATAATGGCTCTGCCCGCGCCGGCAACGAAAATCGCGGCGGTGTTTTGTCCGTTATCCACGAGGAGCGGTGTGCCATTGGGGCCGATGTCAGTGAAGACGCGGTGAGCGCCTGTGAGGACAGGGGAGTCAACATTTCCAAATAAACCGGCGAGGACAGTGCCTGAAGCACCGGCGGGAGTGAGTGATGCAGAGTTTGAAATGCCACCGGGCTGAGCGCCGACGATCTCGGCCAATTCATTACCGGCAGTGTCAAAGAATGCGAGAACGCCGCCGCCTTGCTGGAGGAAGGAAGAGAGGCGTCCGCGCTCGCACGCGGAGAGAGAGTCTACGACTCCGGTGAGAACGACTACATCTGCATCGGCAAGGGAGGCGGCTGACAAGGAAGAGACTGGTGGGAGCACAGTGACCGGGCGATCGAGTTTGCCCGCGCCGCCGAAGCGGGTTGGATCTGCGAGCCACGTGCGGATGAGTTCAAATGCGGGACCACTTGCGAAACTTCTGCTGGTTGTATCGGCGCAGGTTCCAGCGCGAGCTGTGTCGAGCGTGAGAATACGGAGTGGAGTGCGCAGACCGCCGGAGACTGCGAGCGCATAGGTGATGTCGTTGACACCGACACTGCGCGGGTTGCCATCTTGCGTGACAATGTCGGCGAAGACTTGCACGGTGTAGCGGCCTGCGGGCGGATTGACCAGGAAGACGTTTTCAACGGTGTCGCATGTGTTAGAGACGCCGCCGGAAGTTGAAACGTTGCCGGCTGAGAGTCCGTTGTTTCCCCACCAAAATGTGCCGGTCGGACCGGTGACTTTGAGTGAGGCATCGTTGATTCGATGAATGCTGGAGCTGGTGGTTCCGGGCGGATCGCGGAAGAGCATGGTTGCTGTGAACGAGGGTGCGCCTGCGGGAACGTCAAAGGTGTAGAACGCCGATTGACCAGCGCGCAGGGATTTGCTTTCGTTCTCGACGAACATGGTGGGGGCAAGCAAACGCAAACGATTTACATCGATGACGCCCCATCCTTGTACGTTGCGATTGATGGTGGGATTACTGGGTGTGCCGGTCCAGTTATAGCGGAACGCGGAGTGGATCGCGAGGGCTTTGGCTGTTGTGAAATACGGGCGACTGGCAAAGACATCGGATGCGCCGCCAAAGCCGGGGAACATGCCCTGGTGCCACATCTGGTGAATGAGACCGATGTAGCCGCAGGTGATGGGAGTCGCGGCACTTGTGCCGCCGAAAGCGGTGTATGCGGTGTCGCTGGTTGAGGTGGTGGCGAGGACATTGTCGTAGTGGTGAGCGAGTTCAGGTTTGATGCGCAGGTCGGCGGCGGGGCCGATCGAGGAGCCGCCGCCCCAGGTGTCATTGGCGCGGTTGGTGTCATTATTGTGGGTGAGACCGCCAACGGAGAGAACGTTTTTTGCCCAGGCTTCGGGGCGTGACTGCTGCGAGCCCGTGTTTGATTGACTTTGGCAGATAGAGAGGTTGGTCTGGAAGATGATGTTGTCCATTGCATTGGACTGGGTTCCGTACGCAGTGGTGAGAGCGCTTCCCCAACTGTTACTTTGGAACACGATGTTGTTGGTTGTTACCGCTGCAGAGGTGACGGTGAGGCGATTTGCGGTGCCGCCGAAGCCGGAGAGGCCGGTGTAGGAGTAGAAGTATTTGGCAGCTGCATCGGGCAGCAGGCCGCGGGCGGCGGCGTTGGCCCCGCCATCACCGAAGACGATTCCGAAGGTGCTGGTGCCGTGGCTTATATCGCCAGAGTTAAACCGGACGATAACGGCGGGGCCAGGGTTTGAGAAATCCTGGTGGGTCTGGCGGAGCCCGTTGTCCATGACTTCGCCGCGGACGCCTTCGCCGGAGATTCCGGTGGCAGCTTCAAGCGCATTTGCGCCGGAGAGATTGCGTTCGATGTCCATGTCGAACTCGGCATCGCTCCAGGGATCTACGAAAGCGACCTGGTCGAGCTGAAGGACGGAGACGAATTGGGCCTGATTGAGTTCAGCACGCAATAGGAAATCTTGCGGCGTGATGTTCTGGACCTTGCCACCGATTGCCGTGATGTGGTCGGCGACGATTTGTTTTTGGAGGATGTCGGCTTGATGAACCTGGATCCAGAAGCTGGCGGAGCCGCCGCTACGGAGGGATTCCATAGCTTTGATATAGGGTTTGCCCCAGTTGCGTTCGAAGTCAGCGCGGGCGGCGGGATCGGCTGCGCCGAATTGAGAGAGGTAGCCGCGGGCGATGGATGGTTCGGTTTTGAATGCGGGCTCATATGCGCCGACCCAGCGGACTGCGGGAAGAGCGCGGAGTGCGGGGAGCTGAGCTGGGTCGATGTTGACGATGTATGCGCTTTGCGGGAGTGATGTATGAACGATGGCGCCGAGGTCTTCAACAGCGCGGCGCATTGAGTCGATGGGCGGAACAACGAACTGGATGATGAATGTTGTAGAGGTGGGGAGGGCGCGAAGGTGGGCGGGGATGGTTGGCGCGGAGGGGAGGATGAGCGGATCAAAGTTGGCCCAGCGGAGGTTGAGAATGGATGGGTCACCGGGGATAGGGCGCGACCAGTGAGTGCCATCGCTGGAGAAAGCGTAAAAGGAGGACGTGCCGGTCAGGCTTGATTGCTGCCAGGAGATTGCGGCGGAGTGTTCGGGGAGCTGCGTGAAGATTGGTCTAGAGATGTTTTCGGATGTTGACTGAATGACCGTGCCGGCGATTCTGAGGTGGTTTTCGCCGCCGATGTTGAGGATTGAAGGAGCGGCAGCGAAGGCAAGTCCGGCGGAAGAAGCCAGGATTGCGATCGTGGCGCGGGTCGAAAAGTACGTGATGGGACGTGAATTCAAGTTTTGCATCAGGTGCTTTCTGTGTTGAGCGCGAGGGATGTCTGCAGGGGAAACAGAAGTCGCAATGTAGCAGAAAACCTGGGAGGAGTGGTGGCTATTTGGCATCGGAGAGGGCGAAAGGAGTGCAGGCAATTTGAGATTACAGATTCAAAAGGACAAGGCAGCGACTTTTGGGGGAACGACAGCACCAAGAGAAGTAATTTGAGGTTCAAACTCCGAAGCGGAAAGAAGAGAAGAGCCGATTAAGTTGGGGGACGGACAGGTGGTTATAGGACCAATTGTGGTGGAGGGGATACAAGTGCGGTACAGAGACCTGGTCCACAATAGAGTAACGTTCAATGTAAGAGTTGCGGACTCGAGGGGGAAACGTGGGATGCACACCGATAAGGCAGCGCGTGACGGAAGCGAAGGTTGCAACTCCATCGGGCTTCACGCTTATTGAATTGCTCGTGGTGATCGCGGTTATAGCGATACTGATTTCGCTTTTGCTGCCAGCGTTAAGTGGCGCGCGGGAAACGGCGCGAGCGACGGTGTGTCGGTCGAATTTGAAGCAGACGATGCTGGGGTTTACTTTTTATGCGCGGGATTACAAGGTGATTCCCGGAGGGTATTGGCAGGGGCCGCAGAACCTGGATTGGTGTGGAAGAAATAATGCGACGTATCTGGCGAATCCGACAGCGGGGCGGCATCCGTTCGAGACTTCGGTCTTGAGCAGTTATCTTTCGGGTGCAGATCGGATTCTGGAGTGCCCGGCGGCGAAGCGTGAAGCGAATAAGTTTTTCGATTACTCGATGATCATTCGATTTGCGGGAGCGCGTCTGGATCTAGACTGGAAAATGACGTACCCGATTATTCCTGCGCTGCAAGCGGGTGCCCAGGGGCAGTTTCCGGCGATTCCGCTGTTGATTGAAGAGCATGATGCGTTCAGCAACCGGAGCAACAATGACGGGTCGTTTGCGAACATGGATCAATTTTCGACACGACATGCATCCAAGGGGAGCGGGTCGGCGGTGGGCGGTATTGGTGGCGGTTGCAATATTGGATATCTGGATGGGAGCGCGGCATTATTCAAGGCACCGGTCGGTGGAAATGACCGTGCGGCAGAAACACGTGATTTGACGGCGAATCACCTTCGGATTTTGAAGGGGCCGCAGTTGACGCCGTTTACGGTTGGGATGTCATCGGCGGCGGAATTCGGGTGGGTGAACGGCTCGCGGTAGAAGGCAGAGTGCGGGAAAAGGTGGAACGCGGCGCCTCAGCAAGAAATCGCTTGCTGACAAGTTCGAGGCGGCGAAGCGACGTAGGTATTACCAGCGATCAGCAGCCAGTGCTAAAGGCCTGAACGAAGTCGAGGTAATCGAAGAAATCGATGACGGCATCTGCGTTGAAGTCGGATGAAGCGTCATTGGCTGCGAATGCCTGAACAAAATCGAGGTAGTCGAAGAAGTCGAGTGTGCCATCGTTGTTGAAATCTGCGGGGCAGATGCACGATGTGCGTGCGACCAAACCGCTGGCCGGTTGCTGGTTTGTGCCGACATAGTCAAAATCGCCGCCGATATAGAGTTTGCCCTGCCAGTTGCAGAGGCCGAACGTGCTGGGCCAAGGCGGGCCACCGGGTTGACCGACGCCGCCGTCAACGATTGTCCATTGATTTGCGATGAGGCGTGCTATGTAGTTGATGCCTGGCTGAGCGGTGCCAGCATTGTAAAGTTGAGAGCCGTTGCCATCGTCGAATGAGGCAAGAGCGGTGGTGCGGCCGCCGAGGTACTGGCCAACCGGGGTCCACGATGTGCCGCTCCAGCGTGCGACACTTGTCGTTACTGCGCCGACGCGGAGGTCGTAGCCGCCGACGAAAAGCTTGTCGCCGGTACCATCATTGTGGATGGCCATTGCTTCGATGTCGGAGAAAGTTTGTGCCGCAGTGATGCCTGCGCCAACGGGTTGCCAGACGGTGCCGTTCCACCGAGCGATCATTCCGTTGACGCCGCCGATGGATCCGAGGCGACCAGCCGCGTAGAGCTTTTCGCCGCTGCCATCGTTAAAGACTTTAAGTGCGAACACGCCGGGCGAGAAACCACCGGCCATTCCGGTCCCGGGAGAGGACCAAGTTGTGCCATCAAATGCGGCGATGCCGCTGACTGGGACGCCGCCGATATTGGAGATTCCGCCACCGACGTAGAGGCGACCGTTGTAGGTTGCGAGTGACCAGACTGCGCCGGTGGGAGTTCCAAGACCAAGCCAACGCTGACCATTCCAGCGTGCGAGATTCGCGGAGTTTGCTACGCCGCCCGCGAAGGCGAAGGAGCCACCGGCGACGAGTTCAGGACCAGAGCCGAAGTCGTAGACAGCTAGGGCGGCGAGGAAATAGTTGGTCTGGGTGGAATAGCACCCGCCGCCGACATCGGACCAGTTGACGTTTGGATTAGCGGGGTCGTAGCGAGCAAGGCCTCGCGTGACATAGCCGCCGGCGGAGGAGAAAGAGCCGCCGATATAGAGGGCTTCGCCGCGGCCATCGTTGTAGGGGATCATGGGACCGGCGTATCCATCGGAGGTGATACCGGGGGACCCGACAGTGGTGTCCCAGGTCGGGAGGCATTGGGCAAATGCTGGTGCTGTGCTGCAAAGTACAACAGCGGCGACGATTTTGCGGGAGATCATGGGAAGAGACTAGCAAAATTATTGAGGAAATGAAAGGTGATTTCGCGAGATTTTGGTTCGGAAAGCAGCAGGAAGTGATACAAGCTCTGCCAAGGCTGAAAGAGCGGAACTGAGAGAAGGGGTTCGTTTGCAAAAGTGCGAATCGAAGGTGTTGGTTGCGTGTCAGTGCCTGAGTGAAAGCAGAGTACCACTGCTCCGCCGATCGTGGCAGTATGGAACAGCGCTATTCACGACGCGGCGTGTTTCGCTTTGGGCAGGGCAGTGATGATCAGCAGCCAATACTGAAGGCGTCAACGAAGTCGAGGTAGTCGAAGAAATCTATGGAACCATCGCTGTTGAAATCGGCGGAGGGGAAGTTGGAACTGAAAGCATCAACAAAGTCGAGGTAGTCAAAGAAATCAATGGCACCATCCTGGTTGAAATCGGCGGGGCAGAGGATTCCGACGTAATGATTTGTATCATTGAGATTGATCCATCCGACGTTTTCGCCCCAGGCGTAGCCGCGGAGACGGGCAGAAATTGGGTCAAGCCTTGCTTGCTGGTCGGCGGCGAGAGAGGCGAATGGGCCGAAGTTGATCCAGCCGATGTTCTCGCCCCAGGCGAGACCGCCAAGGCGATCGTCAGGGAGGATATTGACACCTGAATCTGCGCCGCTGGCATTTGCGTAGGCAGAGCCGTTGACCGGGGAGCCATCGCCGAGATTGATGTAGCCGGTATTTTCTGACCAGATGAAGCCTGTGAGGAACGTGCCCGCGATGATGGCGCCTTGGGTGGAGGAAGGACTTCCAGAATCTCGCCAGTTGGTCCAGCCAATATTCTCGCACCACGCAACTTTGTGAGCGGCTTGGATATTTGACTGGGCGAACGCTGTGGTGAAGGAAAGTGCGGACATCAGCAGAAATGCCGGCGTGATGAATTTTGAGTGAGTGTTCATGGTGGACCTTTTCTTAAGCAAGCGAGGCGTGGGGAGAGAATTTTGATAAGAATGTTGTATCGAGTGACTATTCAGTAGGTGATGTTTGCCCATGCTGTGGCGGTGGCGGGGGTGGTGGACGATCCGCCGCTGGTATTGCCGGCAATGACGGAGAAGTATGTGCTCACAGCAGAAAGCTGGTTTCGGACGATGAGATTGCTGGTACCGGTCACTTGAACTCCAAAGTCGTCACCCGCGAGCAACAAATTGGTAATGTGGTTGTTATCGATCGAGTTGTCTGTGCCGGAACAGAAGACGCCGGCGAAGACTCCGGTGGCCCGGCCGTTTGAAGAGATGCTGTTATTGCACACGGTGGTACGGCTTCCAGAAACATTGACTCCGTGGAAGTTATTGTTGGAAATTGAATTCCCTTCAATGCGTGAGCCGGACGAGACCTGAATTCCGTCGCTTCCGTTACTGGAGACATTGCATCCGCGGACGACACCGGCAAACGAAACTGAGATGCCATCGCCAGTATTGGACAAAGAGGTGCAGTTTGTCATTGTTCCTGGATTAGTAAAGCCAGTCCCGGTGTTGGATTCAGCGCGACAATTCTCGGCGATCCCCTGACCAAGATTGAAGCCGCCGCCGGAGTTAGAGAGTGAAGCACATCCGCGAACGATGGTGGCAGCGCTATTAATGGTGAAGCCAGAGCCGGAGTTGCTACGGGCGATGCAGTCGGTCAATGTGCCGCCATCTATGAAGAAGCCAGCGTTGGATCCGTCGTCGGCGAAGCAGCGCACACAGGTTGCGTTGCGAAGATCAAACTGAATTGCGGTGGAGAGGTACGCATGTACATCTTCAACGGTGATGCTGCCCCCGAGGAAGTGCTGAATGGCGGTCCTCCAGCTGCGAATCGCGCCGTTGTGGACTCGGACGTGGGCACTCACACCATCGATATATATTGCGGGAAACGAGCTTGAGGCACCCGTTCCGGTCATGGTGAAGCCGTTGAGGTCGATTGTGACCTGCTGACCACCGCCAATCTGGATCTCGATGCCTTTCTTGGCGGCTTCGCCGGTCATGTTGGCGGTGAGGTAATAAGAGCCGGACTGGGTGATTCGAAAGGTACTGTCGGGATCACCAGGCGTATTAGTTGAGTTAATAGCGATTCGGGGTTCAACCTCAGTGAGCGTCTTGTAGGTGGGTGCCACAGCGCCTGCGGGTGGATTGAGCGGACCGGCGATGAGTGTGGCGGCGGCAAATACGGCTGCCGCGGCGAAGGAGATGATGGTATTTCTGCGAATCATGAATTGGTTCCTTGTGATGTCTTATTCGAATCAGGAGCGAATCAGTACGAGAAGTTGGCGTGAGGGTCGGTGGAGCCGAGTGTGAAGGGGGCGGGGCCGGTGCCGGTGATGGCCGCGGCGTTCGTGCCCACTACCACGATCGGGCCGACCGAGTTGCCGATGGCGATATCCCAGTTGGAGGTGTTCCCCGAGCAGGTGTTCCGGATGATGAAGTTGCCGACGGCGGTTACGCGGATTCCAAAGTCGGAATCCGTGCAGTTGTTCCCCTCGACGCGGTTGTCGGTGCCCGTCAGCAGAATCCCCGCTCCCGAGATGCCGCTGCCATTGCCGTTGTTGTCGCACGCGTTGCCCACGATGGTCCCGTCGCCGGCGCTCACGATCCCGTCCCCCGCGTTGAACGAGACGAAGCAGCGCGTCACTATCCCGCCTTGAGCGATCGAGATCCCAGAGGCGGTGTTGGACCCGCTGGAGCAGTCGGCGATCACCGTGCCGAACGAGGCGCTGATCCCGTCGCCCGTGTTGGCCTCCGCAGCGCACCCCGTCACGCTGCTGCGCGAGTTGACGTTGATCCCCTGCATGGTGTTGCCGATGGCCGTGCACGCCGTCACCGAGCACCCCGTCCCCGCGATGATCCCGCGGAAGGCGTTGCCGCGGCCCACGCACGCCCGCACCACGCTGTTGGAACCTACATCAACACCGTCCTGCCCGTTCGCCTCGCTGATGATCGAATCGACCACGGCGGACACCGAGATGAGCCCGATCCCATCCACACCCCAGGCGCTCGCCGTCCCGTTCCGCACGATCACGTTCTGCGTGGGGAAAACCGCCGCGACGCCGCTGAGCGAACCCGGGACACCCTGGAGCGAGAACCCCATCAGGTCGAGCGTCACCCCGCTCGCCGCGATCTCAACCCCGTGCTTGCCCACCACGCCGGTGATGTTCCCCGTGAGGTAGTAGCTTCCCGGCTGCGTGATCTTGAACAGGCTGTCCGCATCACCCGGCGTGTTGGTGGCGTTGATGGCGGTCCGCGGCTCGACCTCGTTGAGCGTCTTGTACGTACTCGTCACCGGTCCGGCGGGCGGATCAAGCGGGCCCGCGACGAGCGCGGCGGTGGCGAAGAGCGTTGCCGCGGCGAAGGAGAGGATGGTATTTCTGCGGATCATGAATTGGTTCCTTGTTATGTGTCATTCGAGTGCAGAGCGAATCAGTATGTGAAGTTTGCGTTGGGGTCGGTTGATCAGCGCATGCGATTGGTTCAGAACGCGAAGTTGGCCCACGGGTCGGTTGTGCCCATTCCGCCGGCTCCGGAGTTGCCGTTGATGGCCCCGCTCGCAGGGGGGATGATGATGACGCCGACGGTGTTTCCTGCGGCGATGCTGTAGTTGGCGGTTGTGTTCGCCCGGCAGGAGTTGCCGAACACGAGGTTGACCGACTGGTCAACCTTGATGCCGTAATCGGCCGCGGTGCAGTTGTTGCCCTCGATGCGGTTGTCGGCGCTGGCGGCGAGGATGCCCGCGCCGCTGTCACCGTTGCCGTTGCCCGAGCAGGTGTTGCCGCGGATCACGCAGCCGAGTGAGCACGCGATGCCGTCGAGGGTGTTGGTTCGGGCGGTGCAGTTCATGACCGTGCAGCCGCTGGTGACAGAAATGCCCCTCCCGGTGTTGAGGTATGCCGAGCAGTTCGTGATGGTGCAACCAATGTCGGTGACAATGCCAGTGGCGGTGTTGGAGGTCGCCGAGCAGTTCGAGACCGTGCAGCCGTTGCTGGTGATGATGCCGAAGCCGGTGTTGGAAGTCGCCAAGCAGTTCGAGACCGCGCAGCCGCTGCCGGTCGAGAAGCCGTTGCTGCCGCTGGTGGATGCCGAGCAGTTCGAGATCATGCAACTGGGGCCGGTGCGGATGCCGTTGCCAGCGTTGCCGCTTGCGAGCACGCCGTCGATGCGGCAGTTGGTCGCGTTACCCGTCCTGAGGTCCACGCCGTCGCCGCCCCAGTCGCGGACCGAGCCGTTGATGACCGTGATGTTCGTCAGGCTGCCCACGGTGACGTTCACACCGTCGAAGGCGCCCATCGCGGGCACGCCCACGAGATCAAACCCGTTGAGATCGAGCGTGACGCCGCTGGCGGCGATCTCGACGCCGTGCTTGCCCACGACGCCGGTGATGTTGCCGATGAGGTAGTAGGAGCCGGGCTGGGTGATCTTGAAGAGGCTGTCGGCGTCGCCGGGGGTGTTGGTCGCGTTGATGGCGATCCGCGGCTCGACCTCGGTGAGCGTCTTGTACGTACTCGTCACCGGCCCGGCGGGCGGATTGAGCGGCCCCGCGATAAGCGCGGCGGTGGCAAAGATGGTGACTGCGGCGAACGAGATGATGGTGTTTCTGTGGATCATGGACTAATTCCTGGCGATGTAAAATTCGGGGTTGAACGGTTCAGTACGTGAAATTGGCATTGGGGTCGGTCGAGCCCGGCGCCGTGCCGTCCGAGTTGCCGGTGACGGCTCCCGAAGTCGCGGCGTTGATGACGAGGATGACGTTGCCGGCGACCGCATCCCAGTTGTTGCTGTTGCCCGAGCACGTGTTGCGGATAATGATGTTGCCGGCAACGTCCACGTCGATGCCGCGGTCGGCAGCTGTGCAGTTGTTGCCCTCAATACGGTTGTCAGCTCCGGTGGCGTGGATTCCCGCGCCGTTGCCCGTGCCGATGCCGTTGGACGAGCAGGTGTTGTCGCGGATGACGCAGGACACATTGCACAGGATGCCGTCGAGGAAACTGGCTCGGACGGTACAGCCCTGAACCGTGCTGCCGCCAATAACGCTGATGCCGTTGCCGGAGTTGTCAAATGTCGAGCAGTTCGAGATCGTGCAGCCGTCGGTACCGGTGATGCCGTTCCCGTTGTTCTGGTACGCCGAGCAATTCGAGACTGTGCTGCCTTCACGGGTGACTATTCCATCGAGACCATTCTGGTGCGCTGCGCAGTTTGAGACCGTACTGCCGCGTCCGATCGAGATGCCCTCGCCGACGTTTCCGCTGGTACGCACGCCTTCGATGCGGCCGTTGGTTGAGGTGGACGTTCCCAGGTCCACACCCTCATCGCCCCAGTTGCGGACCGAGCCGTTGACCACCGCGATGTTGCGCAGCAGGACCGCCGTGACACTCACACCGTCGAGCGAGCCCTCAACACCCGCTAAGTCGAAGCCGTTGAGGTCGAGCGTCACGCCGCTGGAAGCGATCGCGATGCCGTGCTTGCCTGCCACGCCAGTGATGTTGCCGGTCAGGTAGGAGGAGCCGGGCTGGGTGATTTTGAAGAGGCTGTTGGCGTCGCCGGGGGTGTTGGTGGCGTTGATCGCCGTCCGCGGCTCAACCTCGGTAAGCGTCTTATGCGTGCTTGTCACCGGCCCGGCGGGCGGGTTGAGCGGGCCGGCGGTTGCCGATGCGGCGACGAGTAAGAGGCTTAGAAGCGCTGGAATGGACTGCAAGCGGAAAGTGTGAATGTTCATAAGAAAGACCCCTGGAAACGAGCGGTCGGATGTGAGAACATTCAGCGATTGAACTGATGTTGGTTATCAGACACGAGAAGGTGAGAATGAACCGAAGCCGTCAGGCATGACAGGCGGAGCTTACCAGAAGAAGTGATCAGAAACAAAGGAATTTCAGACAATGAACTAAAACAACCACGACCCGGATCAGCACCACAGGCCGATCCGGGTCGTGTTGTCAAGGAGCAAGTTAGAGAGGAGAGAGCTCGGGATCAGCGACGGCGACGGACAGCTGCGAAACCACCGAGGCCCAGGAGAGCGAGGGAGCCTGGAGTGGGGATGATGTCCACGTGCCAATTGTCGATGCCGCAGTCAGTGTTGATGTTCTGGTTTGCGGAGTTGCCGCGCCAGAAGCCCAGCTGCATGACGGTGCCGGTGATGGAGAAGTCGGGGTTGGAGGAAGAGTTGAGGACGCCGGCGAGAGTGACTTCCCAGTAGTCAGTTGCGATGGTTCCGGGTGCTGCGTTAGGAGCCCAGTTTGTGAAACCTGATGCCGGCATGACGAGCGTGGGGTTGCGCATTTCGTAGTATTTGCCGTTCTGAAGGATGGCGAGTCCGGTTCCCTGGCCGTTACCGCCCTGAGTGGGCAGGAAGTTGATGGAGTCTTCGCTGTAGTTGATTGAGGTGATGGCGCCCTGGCTTGAAGGCGTATAGAAAGCGGTGTTGTTCAGGTGGATGCTGTGGACGGCTCCGTTGCCCGCAGCACCCACAATGAGCTGGTGTCGGATTCTTCGATACTCGTTGGGATTACCTCCTGCGAGAACCTGGAAGCCCTGGGCGGTGCTGCCGGCGCCGCTGGCGTTGGTGATAGTGGTGAGGTTCCAGTCAGAGTTATTGAAGATGCCATCAAAGAAGGAGGTGACAGCGTGTGCTGAGGAAGCGAAGACGAGGGTTGCGAGTGCGGCGGCGACGAGTGAACGAGCGTTGGTGTGGGCGTTGAACACGGGAAACTCCTGAGTGAGAGGCAAGTTGTGGTGCATTCTGAGACAGTTCAGATGCGACACTGTGAATTGCGTGCAGGAGTTGAAATCTTGCAGGAACGCAAGTGATTTTTGTACTTTTCTATTTTGGGGAAAATGTGAAAAATCGCGTGAGTGTCGAGCACAATTGGAGTTGGCGCTCGCGTGCGGTTCGTTTGCGCACTTCACTGGATCCGCTTTCAGATCTGGAAAATACCTGCGATTAGCGCTTTGACAGCACGCCGTTTGAGCTTGCGTGATTGCGAATTATGCGTCTGGCTGCTCAACAGCCGAGGCTGAACGCGTCGATGAAGTCGAGATAGTCAAAGAAGTCAATGACGAAGTCGTTGTTGTAGTCAGCACTGGGTAGGTTTGCTGCGAAGGCCTCCACGAAATCGAGGTAATCAAAGAGATCGAGAACACCATCGTCATTGAAATCTGCGGGGCACGCTGGAGTGCCGAGGCCGTCAAAAACTGCGACAGCTGCGTTATGAAGATATTCAATGTGCCAGAAGTCATCGGAGATGATGGATGTGAAATTGCCGAGGCGCAAATTGGGGGCGGTGCCGACAATGGTGAAGCCTTGACCAAGTGGAGGAACGAAACCGGGTGTCCGGTGAATACGAATCGTGCCGCTGAGGTTGGCTACGCCGCCGGAGATGAGGTTGAGTGTGTCATTGAGCGCGGGATTGGTCGTGCTTCCGACTTCGAAATCAAAGGTGGCTCCGGAGTTCTGAGTGAAGTTGCCTTCGATGGTGAGCACGCCGGTAGGAGAGCCTGGGGCCATGGTGCCGGCGGAGTTGATGACGTTGGAATCGATCAAACCGGTGCCGCTGAGGAAGCCGCCTTGAAGCTGATAGTCGTTGGAAACGACCTGGATTTCGCCGTTAGCGACAACATTGCCGCCGGTCTGAATGAAGTTGCCCGATGTTCGATTGATCAATCTGCCGGCATCTGCAATGACAGTACCTGAAGTAGTGAATGGTCCAGCATCGATGGTGATGTTTCCGCCGCTGGCATTGAGAACTCCCTGGTTGTCAAATCCATTGGCATCTGGGTCGATGGTGATTCCCTGTGATCCGGTGGCGATGATTGATCCCTGATTGGTGATCGACATGAGGTTGACGCCAAGCTGCATGGCGCCGCGAATCGTGTGTGAAGCGCCATTGGTTAGCCGACTGCCAGCATCGCCATAGATGCGATTCGCCTGCGAGTTGGATGCATTAAGCGCACCAGTTCCTGAGATTGTCACCGGGCCAACCATTCGCAGGTCGGTGGTATTGCCTGCTGAATTCATGTTGAGCGCGCCGTTGTTCACCAGCGTGTTGCGAAGGAAGTCGCCGCTGTTGTTGGGAAGTCGAAGGTCGGCGTTGTTGGTAACCGCGTTCAACTCTGAACTGACAAAGTTGATGAAGCCCGAGCCGGCAGAAGTCAGAGTGCCAGCAAGAATCGTTGAGCTGCTGAAGGTCACCGACGAGTTATCCTGGGCGTGAATCGTTGCACCGGTGTTGTCAAAAGCGGATGATGAAATATTGAGTGATGAGCCGGAGCTTGCTCGAACGAGATTGTTGTTGTCAAACCCATTGACATCGGCATCGATAGTCATTCCCTGATTACCAACGGCTTCGATCAGGCCGTTGTTGATGATTGACATAAGGTTGACGCCAAGTTGCATCGAACCCCGAATGGTGTGTCCAGCGGCATTGGTCAGCGTGCTCCCGTTGTCACTGTACATGCGGTTGGCTTGTGTATTTGATGCGCTGATACTGCCGGGGCCGGTGATGGTGACGGGACCGACAATGCGAAGATCTGTGACATTGCCAGCTGAGTTCATGCTCAGTGTGGCATTGTTAATCAGAGTATTGCGAAGAACATCCGAGTTGTTATTTGGAAGGCGCAGGTCGGCGCTGTTTGTGACTGAGTTGAGTTCTGAACTGTGGAAGTTAATGAACCCTGTACCTGCAGAGGTAAGTGTGCCTGCCAGGACGGTGGAACTGTTGATGTTGACCGTGGCGTTGTCCTGGGCATGAATGATGGCTCCGGTATTGTCGAAAGCTGTTGAAGAGATCACGAGCGACGAACCAGAGTTGGCGCGTACGAGGTTGTTATTATCAAACCCGTTGCCATCGGCATCGATGGTCATGCCCTGTGAACCCGCGGCCTCAATCAAGCCGTTATTGGTGACAGACATGAGATTGAGGCCGAGTTGCATGGAACCGCGAATGGTGTGGCCCGCGGCATTGGTGAGCCGGCTTTCATTGTCGCTGTAGAAGCGGTTGGCTTGCGTGTTGGAGGCGACGATCGCTCCAGGACCGGAGATCGTGACCGGGCCGGTAATCTTCAGGTCGGTCACGTTACCAGCGGAGTTCATGCTCAGCGTGGAGTTGTTCACCAGAGTGTTACGGAGCGTGTCGGAGGTGTTATTGGAAATCTGAAGGTTGGCCTCATTTGTGACGTTGTCGAGCAAAGAGCTGGCAAGAACAGTCACGCCCCCACCAGTGAGTCGACCACCAAGTATCGTGGCGGAAGAGATCGAAACTGTGCCGCCGCCTTCAGCATCAATCGTTCCAAGCGAATTGGTGAATACGCCATTGGCGAGCGTGAGAGTCGAACCCGCTCTGCCGCGGAGAACACCGTTGTTCAGTACGCCGCCAGCATCGGGGTCGATGATCAGGCCCTGGTTTCCAAAAGCCTCGACGGCGCAGAACTCATTCACGGTAAGAGGCATGAGGTTGAAGCCAAGCTGCATCGAGCCGCGGATGTAGGCCGTGTCGGCAAGGGTCAGGCGTTGGCCGCTGTTGGAGTAGATGCGGTTAGCTGTTGAGTTAGAAGAGGTGATGCCGGCGTTGAAGCTGGCGCCGTGAAGTGTGACCGGTGTGTCGATGATTGCATCAGTGACATTGCCAGCGGATTCGAGCGAAAACGTGGAGCCGGAATTGATCAATGTGAGCGCAGTTTCGAGGCGGCAATTGGTATTGTTGGGGACTCGTGCAAAGCCGTTGAGGCGCACGTCGACGAGTGAACTGCCGCGTGTGTAAATGCTGCCGGAAATGGAAGTGTCAAGCTGTCCGCCTTCGACGCGGGCCGAATCAATGTATACGGATTGGCCAGCTTCGGCGACGATGGCGCCAGCGCCAAGGTTGCGGAAGACGCCGTTCGTGACGAAGAGGGGACCGGAAACTGCGGCAAGTGTGCCGCGGTTCGTGAAGCCCGCGCCGTTGGGATCAAGGTAGAGGCCTTGTGAGGCGGTCGCGCGGATAGCTCCATAGTTCTCCACTTCAAGGAGATTCAGGCCAAGCTGGGCTGAGCCCTCGAGGATGGCTTCTTCGCCGAGAATGAGTTTCTCGACGCCGTTGACACCATAGATGCGGTTGGCGGTCGAGTTAGAGCACACGAGCCGGGATGGGGTAAGAAAGATGTTTCCAAACGCTGCGTAAGAGCCGGCAGGACCAGAGATGCGCAGGTCAGTGATGTTCCCCGCGCTGTTCATGGCGTAGATGCCCTCATTGCTCATGAGGCCAGTCACACCCAGACCATCAGTCTGTGCCAGGACTGTCATTGTCACGTTGTTGGAGTGCTGCAGAATCGCGCCGGGTTCGATTCCGAATTTGTCCAGTGTCACGCTGATGTTCAGAACCGGCGATGTGCCATTGGGAATAAGCGCGACATCTCCAGGTATGTTGGGAACATCAAGGTTGTGCCAGTTTCCAGGAGCGCTCCAGAAACCGTTGGCAGGGCCCACCCATCTGGAGAGGATCTGCTGTGCAGGCGCTGACGCCGCGGCGAGTGCGACAAGTGAGCTGGCGGCGAGGAACATAGCGAGGGGGGTACGGCGATTTCTCATTATGAACTCCCAGAGCAAGACTTTGGAGTATTACACCATAAACAGGGCGAAAATACAAGCCATTATGTGTGTTCCAACCGTTTGCTTGAACACAATGTTAGTATTCAGGCAAAAACAGGGGTGGGGCTCAGTAAAAAATGCGGGTTTTGACTTTTGACACTCTCGATGTCAAGAGTCGACGCTTCACTGTCTACTGCCAGGGTCCCATTGATTCTCTTTGGGCAATTACAGCATTTCGCAACGGGGTTCTCGCCAAGAAGCCCAACCAATTGCTTCGCTGTCGGCACTTATTTCTCCAATGAACTACGGTTTCACGCTTAGTTCAGCCCCACGCTCCGCAATCTCTCGCGAAACCGCGGCCACAAACGCATCAAGGCCCATCGCGCCCAGATCCTTCTCAGTCCCGCGTGCTCGCACCGAAACCTGTCCATTCTCCGCATCTCGCGGCCCGACAATCAGCATGTACGGAATCTTCATATCCGCCGCAACCTTGATCTTCCCCTGCACTCGATCGTTTGATTCATCGATCGAACACCGCACTCCCGCGGCCTTAAGCGCAGCCAAGACCTTGACCGCGTACTCATTGGTCTTTTCGCTGATCGGCAAAATGCGGACCTGTTCGGGGCTGAGCCAGGTCGGGAACGCGCCCGCGAAATGCTCGATGAGTACGCCGCAGAATCGCTCCATTGAGCCGAAGGGGGCGCGGTGGATGACGACCGGGCGATGTGGTTTGTTGTCGGGGCCGATGTAGGAAAGATCGAAGCGGACCGCCATGTTGTAATCGACCTGCACGGTGCCGAGCTGCCATTCGCGGCCGATGACATCCTTCACCACGAAGTCGATCTTGGGTCCATAGAACGCGGCTTCGCCGGGCTCTCTGCTGAAGGGAACTCCCAGCGATTCCGCGGCAGACAGACATGCCGCTTCGGCCTTGTCCCATGCTTCGTTGGAGCCGGTGTATTTGGCGGAGTCAGGATCGCGCAGGCCGACGCGGACGCGGTAGTCTTTCATACCGAGTACGCCGAAAATGGTCTTGACGAGTGAGAGGCAGCCCTGGATTTCCGCAGGGATCTGGTCCTCGGTGCAGAAGAGGTGTGCATCGTCCTGAGTAAAGCCGCGAACGCGGGTCATTCCGTTCAATTCGCCGGATTGTTCCCAGCGATACACGGTGCCGAATTCGGCGAGACGAGCGGGCATGTCGCGATAGGAGTGGGGGGAAGAGGCGAATATTTTTGCATGGTGCGGGCAGTTCATGGGCCTGAGCATGAAGCCTTCGACGAGCTGGTCATCGGGGAGAATGCGATCGACGGCGATGGTTTCCTTGCCGGTGCGTTCGTTGATGCCGCGGGCGAGGCGATCGGAAACGCCTTCAACACGGTTGATCATTTCAGCACAGGAGCAGCCGCTGGCCGCGAGTTGTTCGAGTGCGCCACGCTCGACGATGGGCGCGAATTGGGAGTCTTTGTAATAGGGGAAGTGGCCGGAGGTTTTGTAGAGCTCGAGCGAACCGATGTGAGGAGTGAAGACTTCGGTGTAGCCCTGTTTCTTGAGCTCGTTGCCGATGAAAGTCTGGAGCTCTTTGCGGATGATGGAGCCGTTGGGAGTCCAGAGGATGAGCCCCTGACCGACAGTTTCATCGATGTGGAACAGGCGGAGGGCTTTGCCGATGACGCGGTGATCGCGCTTGCTGGCTTCTTCCTTCTGTTTGAGATAGGTCTCGAGGTCGGCCTGGGTATTGAACGCAGTGCCGTAGACGCGGATGAGGCGATCGGAGTTTTCATCGCCGTGCCAGTAGCTGGAGGCGAGTGACATCACACACGCTGCGCCAGCGCGAGAAGTGCTGGGGACATGGGGTCCGCGGCAGAGATCTTCCCAGTTTTTGCCCGGAGTGCCAGTGGCATAGAAGGAGAGTGAAGTTGGCTTTGCTTCTTTGGGCGCAAGTGAGGCTTCAGCGGGTTTGGAAGACTTGTAGACGCTCGAAGGGAGTCCCAGTGCCCGCTCCGCGTTGTCGAGCTTGTATTTGTTTCCTTCGGATTTGAGACGTGCAAGTCCATCCTTGTCGCTGACTTCGTAGCGAGTGAATGGCCGATCCTCTTTCATGATCTCCGCCATACGGGCATTGATCTTGTCGAAGAGGTCGCTTGAAATCTTTTTGCCCTCTGGCACATACATGTCATAGAAGAAACCGGTGTCGGTCGGCGGGCCATAGGCAAGAAGGACCTCTTTACCGACAACATCCTGAATCGCTTCGGCCATGATGTGGGCGGCCGAGTGGCGAATGAGAGTGAGTGCATCGGCCGAAGCTGGCTGGCCAGGCTTTGGTTGAGTGATCAGCGCAATGTTGCAATCGCTGGTGATGACAGTGGAGAGATCGCGGGTTTCGCCATTGATTTTGCATGCGAGCGCGGCTTTGGCAAGGCCAGAACCGATTGAAGCTGCGACTTCAAGTCCGGTCACAGGCTTATCGAAGGATTTGGTCTTGCCGTCTGGGAGAGTGATGGTGGGCATGGGTATCTCTTTGGAAAGTTGAGGTTGTTAAATTACTTGGCGGTGGACGGATTGGATTTTTCCCACTCGAGCTTGATCTTCTCTTCGCGAGCTTTGGCTTGTTCAAGGGTGGGAACGTTGAGTGCTGCTCGCATCGAATCGGTGATGCCCGGGTGAACCGGGCCAAGTGTTGGCGGGCCGTTCGTGCCCAGGTACTGTGTTCCAAACCGCTGTTGGTGTCCCAAGCGGTTCAGCAATCTGTCGTAAGACGCGGCAGCGAGCCAGCGACACTTTCGGTCTCCCAAAGAGGCCCCGATCATGGCAAGTTCATGGGCCAGGTGCATGCCATCGCCTTCGGAAGAGTGCTGAAAGACCATCGCGGCGTGGTAGTAGTCGCCGGGCGTTTGAATGCCGCCGGATGCGAGGATCTCACGAACGCGTTTTTCCCGTGCTTCATCGCGTTGGGATACCGCGTGCCAGTCGATGACCCCTTGGCGATCCGCTTGGTCGGCTTTGTATATCTCCGCAAGTTCCACGCTGTTGCTCACCGGTGCTGGGGAGTCGGCGACCGAATGCGGGCCACGATTCGCCACACAACCAGTAAGGGCGATGGAACCCAAAAGGACTAGAGGTATGAACTTGGAGAGATGCATGGTCATTTGGGAGGATAGATTCGTACTTGGTATGTGTCGAAGTGGCCTGCGGCCTTTAGTGGTATTCAACATGGATTTGAGAAAAGAACAGATGCCGGTCATCGGAGCGGGTGCGTCGCCAATCAAGTTGTCGCAGATGTTCGGCCGTTCATGCCGCGAGTATAGGAAGGGGATGCGATAAAAAAGTGAAATTTATCCTTGACAGATATATCGACAACCGATATATTGACATCAAGCCATGTCTACCCCGTCACCAAAACGCGATTCCACAGAACTCATCGTGCTTTCCCTGCTCGAAAATGTGCCGCTCTACGGGTATCTCATTTCCAAGCAGGCCGCCGCCAGATCGGACGGCGAACTGCGATTGACCCCAGGTGTCCTATACCCGATCCTGGCGAAACTGGAAAAACTTGGGTTAATTGCTTCAAATTGGGAAGAAATCAAGAGCGACAGGGCGGCAGAAAATGCACCCGGCAGGCAGCGCAAGTGGTATCGAATAACGCCCAAAGGCAAGAAACGACTCGCGGCACAGGTGGAGGCACACCGGTCGTACCTCACCATGATCAAGGCGTTTTTGGATGGCGGCAGCGATCAGCAACGTCCAGAGGAGGCGGCAGGATGAATAGCCCTGACTCTCGCGGCACATTCAAAGGCGGAAACGTCAGCATCGAGCCGCCGCTTTCGGCGAATAGCCCCACGGCATCCGCCACAGTGATCTGGCTCGACGCATTGGTGCGAAGCCTTGATCTGCCTCTCTATGAACGCCAACAGATCAGGCTTGAGTTGCAATCACATATTGAAGATCGCGTGCGCGATCTGATTCTCGAAGGTACTGATGAAGGGGAAGCGACTCGCCGAGCACTGTCTGAGTGCGGCGAGGCCAGTTCGCTTGCGAGTGGGTTTAGCGAAGTGAAAAAAGCACTTCGAAGGAGAACGCTCATGAATATCGGTGTTGTCGGCGCAGCGTGTGGGCTTGTAGCCCTGGGGCTCGGATCGTTGCGAAATGTGACCTCGACGTGTCCGCCTGAAGAGCTCGCTGCGATGCAACAAGCGCAAGCAGCCGCAGCGGTGTCGGAAGCACAAGCGGCGGCCGCAGTTGCAGGAAAGGCAAGGTCTCGCGCTTACGCGGCGCAAGCAACATATGCCCTTGCTCTACCGATAGCCCCAACAGTCACAGGTCCATCAGTAGAATTTAAGGATGAGTCAATTGAGAGCGTGCTTCAAGCAATCTCAAAGGAAGCGGGCCAGCCCGTACTCGTGAACTGGTCCGCGATACTCGCTGGAGGCGTTGAACGCAACGCCCCGGTAAGTGTCAAGATGCCGATGAGCGACCCGGCCGCGGCCATTGAATTCCTCAATGAGGTCATCGGAAACAGCCCGGAATCCGGACCTGGCCCGCTTGCAATCCGACAGCGGTCTGACGGATTGGAAATTGTCTCAACTGCCTGGCTTGATAAGCGTGAAGCAAAACTTGTGATCTATGACATTTCCGCGACAGCAGAAAATGGCGTAAATCCGCCTGATCTTCAGCAGGCAATAACGCAGTTCATTGAGCCGACAAACTGGAAAGAGAATGGAGGCGATCGCGCCGAAATGACTCTCGTTGGAAATCGCTTGCTTGTCAAAGCCCCAGCTCGTATTCACGAAGGTGTGAAATGGATGATCACGCAATTCGATGGGACTGATGCCGAGTCCGAGTCGACGCTGTCCCAGCCTGCCTGGTCATTGCGTCGGAACATCCAAGAGCTCACTCCTATGCCAGCTGCGAGTGCAGGCGAGCCCGAGAAAGTCGTAAGCGAGCCCGGCCACCCATCTGAACCAGCACAGCCTGTTGAACCCACCGAACCAGCTGAAGCAACGCCTTCTCAGCCAGTGGTGTTGACACTGCCGATGCAGCACTCGCAGGCTGATCTTGTTGCCCAACTGATGCAGGTGGTTACAAGTCGTACTGATCACCCCCTTAGGGTGGAGATCACTGTTGACGCAGGCACCAATGGCCTGATTTTCTCGGGAGCCGAAGCTGATAGCGTGAAATGCCAGCAAATCGCCGCGGTGATTGACTCGGCCTTGGGTGGGTCTGCAGTCGTTACCGCAAAGTCTGTTCCAGTTCTGGGGTCACTTCCATTGCTCAATCAACTATTTTCTGCAAAGTCGGCGTCGTTGACACTTTCAGATCAGGTCGAAATTCGCTCGACGCAACCCGCAAATGATGGGTCTCGATAAAGAACCTGGGCAAATTTCAACAGTCCCTTTTTGGAGCCGTGGCAGAGTTCGTTCTCTACCACGGTTCCTTTTTATCTGTGTGGCGTGTTCTCGATTGATCAACGCAATGGCTGAAGTGCAAGCCGACTGTTGCGTGAAGAGCGCATGGATCGTTCCGCGATAAAAGCTGCGTCGAGGAAGTCGAAAACCCGCCTGGTAATGCGGGCTGAGAATGTTGAACGTGCGTGCTGACTCCGCGGCGGCTGCATCACGACTGCAGTGGAAGTGCGGTTGGTCCAAGGCTTGTTGTGAGCTGAATAGGCTGATTCAAACTGCATCGGTCCACTCCCTAATCTGTGACTTTGTGAGTCCCCTACTCCTTCTCCAACGCAGTCTGGCCAGATGTCTCACGGGCTTGCTCAAGATTTTTGTATAACAAAATGGCCCTGGCAATAGCGCCAGGGCCGTTAGGTCTCATTCTCGGACGCCGCATCGGGTTAGACAACCGAGGGGCTCGAGAGTTGCAGGGGTCATCAACCCAGGTGATCTACTCGTGTGGTCTGTGTGTCGAATTGCTCAGCAGCCGCCGCTGTAGGCATCAACAAAGTCCAGGTAGTCAAAGAAGTCGATGTTCGAATCCTGATTGAAATCTGCCTCTGTGGCCAACGAGCTGAACGCGTCCACGAAGTCGAGATAGTCAAAGAAGTCGATGGTCTGATCGCAGTTGAAGTTCGCCTCGCAAACTGTCAGCACGCCTGGATTGCTATCGACCGTGCGACACATTGAGGAGACTGCGCAGACATAACTACCTTCGGTCAGGCTGGAAGCGTTTGACTCCACAAACACGGAACTTGTCGCACCTGGAATGGCCACGCCATTAAGCTTCCACTGATATCTCAGCGGTGGGGTGCCGCTCACAAGTACACTGAAAGTGACGCTTGCGTTGAGACAGGCGGTGCGATTGACCGGGTGGTTGTTAAAGAAGATGGTTGGAATTGCGCCGCAGCTGGTCTGAGAGTCCAGATACGAGCGAATTGCAGCAGCGACGCGCGGGCACAGCTCTGTACGGATATTGGACATGCCGCCAGCACAGGTGTGGCAGTAAGACATGATCGTGCCCATGTTGGCATTGGTGCAATCGCCGTTGCCGCAACCATCGATGATCGGGTTGTACGAATTAATGTCATGGGTGTGGCCGCTGCCCATGTTGTGGCCAGTCTCGTGTGCGAACACCATGAGATCCCAGTTCTGATGACTGTTGTTCACCAGTGGGTAAGGGAAGTAGCCGCCAAAATTGGCGCTGTGCGCATAGGCATACGCGGCGCACACCTGGCTGACCCACGCGACGCCACCTCCGAGCCCGCGGCCACTGAGCATGTGTGCCATGCTGCGATTGACCGTCCCCATGTTGTTTACCCAGTAATCCCGAAACTGGCCAAGTTGGTCGCCAGTATTGGTCATCGTGTACGGGTCTTCTCCAACCCAGAGCCGCAAGTATCCAATCAGGAAACTGACATTGACATCGCGCTGGTACATGTCAGCCATTCCTGCCACAAGAGTGCCGACATAGGCCGACGCATTAGTCTGATTGCCGCCAAAGAGGTTGGCTGTAAATTCGGTATCGCAATCGAGTGCAAGTCTGTAATAGCGGCAGACTCCGGACTGAGGCATGAGGTCCTCGCCGATCGGCGCTGCTGTTTTTTCGCCTGGAGCTGTAAGTCCGCCGCCACAGAGGGGCGAATCAATCTGGATTGACTTTCCAGCCGGGCTGGATGTCTCGTAGATAACTGTTGCCATGGTGCCGCCGGGTCCGGAGGAAATAATGGAGGTTTCACCATGCGCGGTGATCGTTCCGCTGGTTCCATGTGGACTGAGTGCAAGAAAGACTCGCGAGGAAGGATCGCCAATGACCGTCCCCCGGAAGAACTGAATGTCGGGGCGACCGATGGATTGTTCCCCGTTTGGGCCAGCTATGACAATGGTGGCATCGTCTGCAAACACGTCAAACCGTTCAAGCTCAAGGTCAAGAAGCTGACCCGAACCGCGTGAGAAACCTGCGACTACAAGTTGGCTTTCCGAGCGCAGATTCTGGTACATTTCTGGCGAGAGCATGAGCTGCTGAACGCCAGCAACCGACGGCCCAACCGGCACTAAGGGTGTTGGCGCAGCATGCGACAATGAAGCCGTCAGGACCGAGAACAACGTAGCAAATTGAAGCTTTCCAATTCCCAATGACATAGCAATCTCCTGAACCGCCCGGAGCGAAATCGAAACAGTGCTAGAGCATACCAACAAGAGATGAACTTCCAAAGGGAAATGTCAGTTCGTCAGCTTTTATGCGCAGGTCTCAGCATGGCGAGCTGAAAGCGTCGACAAAGTCCAGATAATCAAAGAAATCGATCACGCCATCCTGATTGAAATCTGAGCCGGGCTGCTGGGAACTGAAGGAGTCGACGAAATCGAGATAGTCAAAGAAGTCGACCGTTCCATCTTCATTAAAATCTGCGGGGCAAAGTGGCGCGACAATCGTGATTCTCGCGCCCATGTTGGAATGTACATTGCAGTTGTAGAACACATTGGTTCCCACTTGTGCGAGTGTTGGCGAGAACGAGATGATCGAGTTGCCGGATTGTGGAGTATTGGGCGTCACGTTCGCAATCGTCCCGGTCCCCTGCCCAGCCCCACCGGTTGAAGAATTCGTGAGATAAAACGGGTGAAAAGTGGGAATATTTACAAGCGAAAAGGTGTACGTGGTGCCCGCGGTAAGCGTCAAAGTCTGACGTGCGGTTCCGTTGATGGCAAACGCAATTCCATTATGCGTGACGCAGAAATTAGTTGGACTCGGAACGCATTGAGCCATCGTTGATGATGCAATGGCAGAGACAAAGGACAATGAAAAGAGCAGATTCATGTGAGGTCCTCAATTGCTGCAAAGACGGTTCACGAGGCCCCGAAATAGCCTTGCAACTTATTTCGCGCAATGATTCTAGCAACAAATCCGCGTACAGCAAGACAAATGTTGCAGACATTAATTCAGAATCGGTATATTAATTGGAAAGGAACTTGTTTGGCATGTTCAACAGCCATCGCTCAACGCGTCTACAAAGTCCAGATAGTCAAAGAAATCAATAGTGGCATCGCCGTTGAAGTCCGCTGTAGGAGCGTTCAGGCTGAAGGCGTCTACAAAGTCGAGGTAGTCAAAGAAATCGACGATGGCGTCATGATTGAAATCTGCCGCACATCCGCCGATATTCCGCATGATGATGACCAGATCGGCGATTTCATCGGTGAACACCAGATCAACATCACCATCGTTGTCCATGTCAACCGGTGCGGTACAACTGGGATTGTTTGGAGCGATGAATTCTCTGACGAAACTGAATGATCCCGCTCCGTTGTTTCTGTATTGATACCACCGACCCGCGCCGAACGAAGAAAGCACCCAGTCCAGGTCGCCATCGCCATCGAGGTCGGCCAGGTCGGTTGCGACAGTGTGCCCGCCTGTTGGCATCACCGCCGCTGCACCAAGTGTTCCTGTTCCGGTCCCGAGCAGAATTGAACCATTTGCCGAGAACGAGTTGGCAGTGCAGACATCCATGTTGCGATCGTTATTGAGGTCGCCGCACAAGACCACCCAGTTCGCCCCGCCCACCGAGCGCGTCGAGATATTAGTAAATGTTCCGTTGCCGTTGCCGCGAAGTACTGCAATGGTCTGACTGTTGGTTCCTGCCACTACCAGGTCCATGATTCCATCGTTGTTCATGTCAGCGCCGTTCATGCCGTACTCGCCGTTCACGCCGCCCTCAAAGCTCAGCGGCGCAGCAAAAGTAGCGTTTCCGTTGTTGCGGATATAGGCGATGTTGTTTCCTTGAGCACATGCCACAGCGATATCAAAGTCGCCATCGCCGTCCGCATCGAAGACGCCAAAGCCACGCGGATACGCCCCGACGCTGATTGTTGTTACCGAACGGAACGTGCCATCGCCATTTCCAAACGCGACCGCAATGTTGTTCTCGTTCGCGCTGGAAGTAACGATGTCGATATGGCCGTCTCTATCAAAATCCGCGGCGTCATTCGGACTCGATTCCTCCGGAATGACAGTGGGGGGCATGAGCATTGGTTCGCACAGCGCTGAGCCGTCGCCGCGGTTGAGGAAGACGCGAAGGTCGCGTGAAATCTCGTTCACGGTCGTGAGATCCGCCCAGCCATCGTGATTCAAATCACAGGCGTTGGTTCCGTAGATGCGAGTTGTGCCGCCACTGATGTCGTGGTTCGACATGCTTGCGATCTGTTCAAAGGTCCCTGTAGAAGCGACCGAACGGATCGTAAAAACCGAGGCATATCCGGCGGCTCGCAGTGCCACGCCATCGGTCCCACGCAGGTTGTGAGAGAGCGTGAGCAATACGGTTTCACCAGCGGACAACACCTGCGATGCAGTAAAGGTCACGGTGCGATCAGAGTTGGAAAATGTGAACGCGCCGGCAATCGGCCCTGTGACTTTGCCGAACACATGAAAGTTGGACCCAGTGACTGTGAGCCTGTCGATTGGCCGATCAAAGGTGACACTGACCGGAGCAGTGCGGGAGATGTTGTTTTCATTTCGAAGCGGAAGAGTTGAGGTAACGGCCAACTGCCCAAAACCGGTCGAACTACAACTGCTGAACGCAGCAACTGCGAGCAGCGTGCTTACTTTAGAGCTCCGCATGTTCGACTCTCCTGTGTAATGCGCTAGTAACGTCAATGCACGCAGGCTACCAGAAGGCAGCGCCTGTGTCACCGCTTTCTTGATAGCTTCGACAAATTTTCACCAAAATGAAAACCGAGCTCGAATGAACCGAGCCCGGCTTCGCATCCACCAGAGAATCGCTTCAGCACCCATTGCCGAATGATGCCACAAAATCCAGGTAATCAAAGAAATCGATCGCCATGTCGCGATTGAAGTCTGCAATAAACTGACCCGCAGAAAATGCGGAGACAAAATCGAGATAGTCGAAGAAATCAAGAACCCCATCGGTATTGAAATCTACATCACACCGCGGCGTTCCAAGCCGCTCGACCAGGGTGCGTTCTGTCGTTCCATCGTGATATGCACCGACCGACCAGACTGCGCATGGCCCGAATGTGTCCATGCCATAGCCGCGCAGCGTTTCGGTCGACTCTGGAATATTGGGCGCTCCGACTAGTGTCCACGACACTCCATCGTAATGATAAAAGGTGCCATGAGAGTTGTCACATCCCCAGATGTCATTGGGGGCGATCGCCGCAAAGCTGGTGATCATGCCTGGAATTGTCGGATTGGGGATGTCCCAATCCGTCCCGTTCCAGTGCATCAATCTGACGGTGGCGTTGTGAAACAAACCAGAAACCCAGACATCATTCGGCGCAAGTGCCACCACCGCGCCGGTGGTTCCACCGCCAAGTCCCTCACCCAGGTTCTCAATGCGTTGCCATGCAGTTCCATTCCAACGCATGATGAGTGACTTGAATGAGTTGCCCAAGTCGCGCCACATGCCAATTGCCCAGACATTGTTCGAAGCGCTCGCAGAAACAGCAGTCAGCGTGTGGCTGCGATCTCCGACAGTTGGAACTTCAACATCAGTCCATCTCGTTCCGTCAAAGTGCAATGCCATCGGCACCGTTGTCAGTGTTCCATCTCCCCACCCGGCTGCAGATCCGACGACCCAGATGTCATTGTCCGCAACGCCGGCAATATCCTCGGCAAAACCGCCGCGAGCTCCGAATGGAAAAAACGTCTGCGGCCTTAGCGTGGGAGTCGAAACCATGTCCCAGGCGTTGCCTTGCCAGCGCATCACGAGCGGCAGGTTGCCAGCCGCCGTCGCTGTTGCGACATTGCCGACAACCCACATTTTTTCACTGGGAACACGCCCAATCCCGCGAACTTGCGGGTCGGTTCCAAGGTGTTCTGTCTGCGGCAGATCGAGACTGTTCCAAACCACTCCGTTCCACGAGAGAACGATCGGCTTTCCGAAAAATCCGCCGCCATTCCAGTGTCCGATGCTGATTGCCAGATCGCGACGCGGCGAGGAAATGTCGTCAAGTACATTGACCTGATCGCTGAAGTTCTGAGTCAGGACCACTGACCATGGACCACAGTTCTGAGCCGAAACAGAGAAAGTAAGCACGCTGGAAAAAGCAAGGCCAAGAATTTTCTTCATAAGCTCCATCTCAACTGCTGTATGAGCCAAGCGCGCCTGACACAAAAAACCAGGTCGCAGGTTGTAAGAATGCCATCCGTGACACTCACCGATTGTTTTCCGGAGGCGGGGGTGACTGCCCCCTTTCATCCTTAACTCGCGTGGATTATGACGATTGCATCGGTTATCGTCAATCACATCGAACAATGCGCTGCGAGTTTTTTTATTGGATTCGAACTCTGATCGCCGGAAACGCCATGGAAACAGTGTTTCGGAACTGGTATCAACGATAGACGAAAAAATTTTCAACTTCGGATTCCACAGAATTCTCTATCGCAACCAGCTATATCGCACGGTCCGCCGCCGCCCGAACTAATCACCGATGCTGCAGTAAAGGCAGCTTCATACATCTTGAGAGGCCTTCGGTGCCAACTGAGATATGGCCCGCTTTAGGCAAGTTCTGAGGGCTTGCCGATACCGATCGCCAACTCCAGTTCAACGCCAGCGGCGGTCAATCGTCCGCTTCAATGATCAGTGTTGCCCCATCAAGAGGATGGCGCATCGTGACAAAGTACATCTGCTGCGGCCGCCAAGCGTCTGCGCATCCTCATCGTGCTTGATTTCAAATTTTCCAAATCGGGAGTTCTCATGCCAACGTTGCACTGTCCCAGGGCAACTGAGAGGCCTCCTCTCACGCTGATTGTGCCGGTTCTTTTTGAAGGCCAGTGCTATTCGGACAGATGTCCGATAACTAATTGTTCCTCAAGCAGTGCACTATCGTCGCAACTAGAGTGATTATTATCGGTCCAAAAACAGTGAAATAATCAAAACCAGACGTCTATTTTGTTTGCACTTCGTGAATTCTGTATTACACTACGCCCAGAGGAAGCGCCGTTCCGAACGCCCCAATTGGGGTGTAGGCGCTGATTCGTGGGGTCAAAAGCACTTTCCGTGCCTGATCCAGGTAATTTGGCCTCACGTGGCCACATTTAAGAGGGAGAGAAGAAATGAAGAATGTACTTGGTCTACTCGTTGTCGCCGGGCTTGCAAGCTCGACCATGGCCAGCGTCGTCAACACCAACGTTGTTGCCAGCGTGACTTTCACGAACAAGGCATCGATTGACGCTCAGGGCGATACAAGCAACGCAGTTGACTCATGGGTTTCAACGTACGGCGGAGCCATCACCGGCGTTCGCGTCACCGGATCACTCACTGAAGTGAATACCGCCACATTCGCCAGCGAAGCACGCGTTCGCTTGAGCGCTGGTGCGGGAAGCTCATTCACCGGTTACAACCTTCAGGCCACCACCGTTGGCGGCTTCACCGGCACGATCGCCGTTGGTCCCACTGTCGTGAATCAGGCCTCAAGCCTCACAAATGGCGGCGTTGTTAACTTCGAATGGTTTGAGTCTTTCCAGGACGGCACGGCAGATCTCGCCGAATCGACTTGGAACACTGTGACCTATGACTTCGTTAACGGCAGCGCCATCGTCAACGGCAACTTCGCCCTCGGCGCAGTCGCTGGCAACGGTACCCCCGTTGTTGCCTCTGGTTCAAACGTCGCTGGCGGCCTGGACTTCTACACCGTCTCATTCCCCTCAGGCGTGTTCAACGTTGGCGATTACCTCAGCATCCTTACTCGTCAGCCCGCTGGCGCAGCCGCGTATGACTCTGAAATCGCGATCTACGATGCGGCTGGAAACTTGGTTGCAGAAGATGATGACGGCGCCTCAGGCCCCGGCTTCTACAGCCGCCTCTCTTTCGGCGCAGCTGATCCGATCCTTGGTGATACCGCTCCTGGCTTCAACGGCCTCACACTCGCCAATGGCAACTACACCATCGTCGTCGGCGGCTTCAACACCGTCTTCGGTGCAAACATCGGCAGCATCACTGCTGGCGCCGCCGCTGGCGCGTACGAACTGGTCATCCAGACCGTTCCAACCCCCGGCTCGCTCGCTCTCCTGGGCCTCGGTGGTTTGGCCGCCGCTCGCCGTCGTCGCAACTAATCCTCTTTTAGTTTCGACACGCCTCTGATAATTTCAATCGGCCCGCATCGAAAGGTGCGGGCCGACTTTGTTTTTGAATCTCTGGTCTCACCAAGTCGTGAAACCTGCCAATTTTTCCAGCAAAAAAGCGGCAGGACTGCCTGCCGCTTTGCGTTCCTGAAATATCTGTTGGAATCTCAGCGGAGGGCCGCTGTCAAGAACTCTCGCTGCTTCTCAACCGGCATTTCCTTCACTCCCGCCAGAACCGCGGCAAACTTTGCATCGTCTGTCGTTGCACTGCTGATCGCCTTGATGTGATCGCTTCCCATGCCAAACTTGGTGCCAAGATCGCCGATCTTTCCCGCCGCCGTAATAAAGAGAGCCCGGCGCGCGTGCATGGCCTCGGCCACCGCTTGACGCAAGACAGATGAACCCACGCTGCCCGCAGTGTCCTTGCGGGCTTGTTCTGGGTTGTCGCTCTTGGTCGGGCTGGCGTATTCGGCCTTCACACGTTCATCCGCGATCTTCTGGTTGAACTTGATCTGCACTTCGTTCAGAGCATGGCTCTCTTTCAGCGCCTTCACCAAAGTCCCCTTGCCAGCCAGCAGTTTCACCTTGATCATGTCAGCCTTGGCATTAGCCGAAGTGACATCGATCTTTTCAAGCAAGCCGGCATCGATCTGATGCATGAAATCAATGTTCTCGATCACAATGGTCTGATACTGGCGAAGACGATCTGCAATGATCTGCTTCACTCGATCCTTGTCGGCCTGTTCAGTAATGGTCGGATTTACCCGCAGGGCCGCCCATTCAACCGGCTCGCTCAACGCGGGCAGGTTACCGTTTGCATCTTTCTTTGCAAGTGATTCATACGGCAGGTCAGGGAGGACCACCGCTGCGGGTGCGGGCGGCGGGGTGGGGGTGGCGTTCACCGACTTGGTGTCAAAGGGCTTAACCTCCGGCGGCGGCACATATTCCTTGGTCGGCGCGACCGGTGCCGAAGGTGGAACAGCGATTTGTGCCTGGGCCAATGTGCCGCAGCAAAGGAAGATGGCGGAAGCGGTCATGCGGACGTTCATTCGTACTTCTCCAAAAAGCTCCCGAAATGTTCGGGGTGTAATAGTATCAGCATCAATATGGCGACGCAGTCCCCCGGTCATAGGGTAGGGCAACTTTGACAACTGAATTCCTCAGAAGTTCAGGTTTTGGCCATCTCAAGATGGACTGGTTACACTGCACTCTCACCGGTCCCCCGACACAAGACTTGAATCGCAGAGGAACCCCAGCACATGTCCAACGCCTATTCCGAATTGCTCGCCCACACCCGCCGTGCCGCAACTCTCAATGCTGTTGATCAACTGTTGAATTGGGAGCAGGAAACCTACATGCCCCATAACGGTGCCGCCTTTCGAGCGGAAGAGCTGTCACTGCTGGCCGAACTGACTCACCAGATGCGAACCCATCCGCGCGTCGGGGAACTGCTGGTCTCATGTGAATCAGACCCCAAGCTTCGCAGCGACGAAAACGCAGAAGCCAATCTTCGCGAGATGCGCCGTGATTACGTACGGGCCACCAAACTTCCGGTTGACCTGGTAGCCGAGCTTGCCAAGGTGGGCAGTCAGGCCCAGGAAGTCTGGAAAGAGGCACGAAGCAAGAGCGATTTCAAGATGTTTGAGCCCTGGCTCGAAAAGATGTTCGCTCTCACCCGGCGCAAGGCCGAGTGCTACGGCTGGGGCGTCAACGGCGAGCCGTACGACGCATTGCTGGAGGAATACGAGCCCGGCGCAACCGCCAAACAAGTTGAGGCGATCTTCTCGCCGCTGCGCTCGCGATTGGCTGCACTGGTTGCTCAGCTCCAGGCTGGAACCAACAAGCCTGATGCTTCAATCTTGAACACAAAAGTCTCGGCCGAAAAACAACACGCATTTGGTATCGAGATTCTCACGGCACTCGGTTTTGATTTTAGATCCGGACGCCTCGATACTACTACGCATCCGTTCTGTTCAGGTGTCGGCCCTGGCGACACCCGCTTGACCACGCGCTATCGCGATGAGCGATTCTCAGATGCTCTCTACGGCTCCATGCACGAAGCCGGCCACGGCATGTACGAACAAGGCCTGCCGAAGACTGAACGCTTCGGACAGCCCCTCGCTGACGCAATTTCTCTGGGGATTCACGAAAGTCAGAGCCGTATGTGGGAGAATTTCGTCGGTCGTTCCCGCAGTTTCTGGGTCTGGGCGCTCCCCATCGCACAACGCCACTTCGGCGATGCCTTCAAAGCCGCAACAGTCGACACCATGTACCGCGCGGTCAACACCGTGACCCCAAGCCTCATTCGCGTTGAGGCCGATGAAGCAACATACAACCTCCACGTCATGATCCGCTTCGAACTCGAACGCGCTTTGCTCCGAGGCGATCTTAAAGTCAAAGATGTTCCCGGCGAATGGAACAAGCGCTACAAAGACTATCTCGGTATCGATGTCCCCACCGACTCAAAAGGCTGCATGCAGGATGTGCACTGGGCTTTCGGTCTCATCGGCTACTTCCCAACGTACACGCTTGGCAACCTCTACGCGGCACAGCTCTGGGAGACCATCAACACCGCGATTCCGAATCTGAATCAGCAGATGGAAAAAGGCGAGTTCGGCCAACTCCTTTCCTGGTTGAACAAGAACATTCACCAGCACGGACGCAAATACCTCGCTGGCGACCTCTGCAAAAATGTCACAGGCAAACCGCTCAGCGCTGATCCGCTGCTGCGCCACCTTGAAGGAAAACTCAAGCCCGTATACGGCGCGTGACAGGCGCGACAGTCAATCTTCAGAATCGACCAGTAACACCAAAGTAGAGCCCCGCAAGTCCGCCGCGCCACGAATATCGCTCGTTGGAACCGCCCGAACGCACGCTCACAAACAAGTTCCGGTAGCCAACATGCACGCCGATGTTGGTCCACGGACGCCAGGTGAAACACGGCTCGATGTCCCACGAGACGCTTCTCTGCGTTCCAGGCAGCCCACCAAAATTGAAACGCAGATCGATGTTCACTTCTTCAACAATCTCAACTCCTGCACGCGCTCCCACAATCGGCTGAAAGAAGATGTCGTTGTTGTCGACCTCAAATCTCTGACCAGTGACAAATGGCGGGAGCTGCGCTGTCGTGTGCGCAAACTTCACATCTGTATCAATCACACGCAATCCAGCGGTCAAGTCCACATACGATGCAAGCTTCGTCGCGCCGCGAGCGTTTTTCCCTCGCGCTCGTTCGAACACCCGATACGCCGCTTCCGCATCAAAATTGCGGAACTGAATCTCAGTGCGAATCACATCGCCGGTGATCAGCAACATGTCGCCCACACGCTGATCCTGATCAGCGACTCCCTGCTCGTCAATCTTTGTTCCAAAGCCCGAAGCTCCAAACGACCACGATCCCGCTGACGGGCGCCAGCGCACCCTTCCATACGGTGCCCATTGCGGATTGTCCGCGCCTATCGATTCAAGCTTGAGCGAACTCTGGCCCGCAGGAGATGCCAGCCCATTGGTCCCCGGCATTCTCACCTTGCCGCTGGCGCTCACCCGGTACGCAGACAACTCAGCTATGACCGTCCACTTCGGCATTTTTGCAAGTGATTCATCGAGCGATTCTTTCGGCGCTGCCGTCTCACCCGGTTCGATCGCTTTCTGCTCTGCAGGCGGCGGCTCCAGCCACGCCGCATTCGCCGCAAATCCGCATTGAGTCATCGCAATCGCATACAACAAGATCGAACGAACGCCATTGGTCATGGAAAAGGCTCCAGAAGTCGGCCTGAGCATATGACGTATGAGGCGAATACGGTTCCCCGCTTGTCGCTTGTGCTTGCCATCGAAATTTCCAACCCTTCCGCCTGGACCCCCGCCTCAATCGCCTTGCCTGGCGTGGCAGTGGGGCGGGTAAGTGGCGGCACAATTACATTCATCGCAAGCGAAGCCATCGACCCCACAAAATCCCATGATGATGGCCTGTTGCCTGCGATCGATCGTCTCTTCGCGCTTCACTCCCTGACCAGCAAAGACATCACGCGAATCGCCGTCAGCATCGGCCCCGGTGGCTTCACCGCAACTCGCATAGCCGTGACCGCGGCCAAGTTCATCGCCGAAACATCGGGTGCCCAGTGTGTCGGAGTTCCAAGCGCTGCTGTTGCCGTCGCGGCGGTTGAAGTACAGACCGCCGATACGCTTGTACTGCTGGCCGCCAAAGGCGAGACCTTTCACAGTTCCAGGTATTCCTCGACTCGTCAGCTCTTGTCTGCCCCCGAAATCTCATCCGCTGCCGATCTCGAACTTTCAAACGTCTCGCTGATTCTCGCAGACCGCTTCGCCCCAGATTCACTGCGTACTCGCGCCGCGGCGATGAAAATACCAGTTCGCGAACCCGTCTTTGATCCGCGCATCCTGCTTTCTATTCAACACGCCTTTCCATCGACAAGCTCGCTCGAGCTCGCGCCGATATATCCGCGCGAACCCGAAGCCGTCACTAAATGGCGGGAACTCAAGCGACTTGGGAAAAAGTGAACCTCAGGCTGCTTACGCCGCCAGGTCAATATCATCGTCACGCTCATCCAGCGACTCTGGATCTGTCGAGAACGCCGACCCCGGCGCGCCCCATTTGTGCTTGGGCAAATGCCGGTGGTGACACTGAATAACCCGTGAAAGCTGCCGCGCAAAGAGATCAGCGATGATCTTCATCGTGGGCTCACTGTCTGCAACAAAGGGCGTTCGACGATCCCGGAACAGTGCGATAAGGCCGAGACATTCTTCTGGTTGCCCGGCCTGCGCAAACCTGCAGGGTGCGATCATGACAGCGGAATCTGCCAGCCACTGCGACTGCTCGCCAAGTGAAGAATTTAATGATGCCGCGGTATTCATCACCGCAAGGGTCTTTGAATGTTCAAACCGCGGCGCAAGCTCCGCCGCCAGGTGGTCAAACAGAACTTCCGCAGTATCCTTCGGGCAATCGTAATTTACATACGCCCCCAGCGTGAAGTCTCCATTGGATGATGGCAGAAACACCGCCGCATTCGTCGCGCCGACTTTGGCCAGCACGTACTCAAGCATGGTCCGCAGCAATTCTTCCAGATCCAGTTCCTGCCGCACAATTGCGGAGAATTCGCTGGAAATGCTGGTGTTCACCATCTTGTCGCTCAACTCGCGATACGCACTCGTCAGATCAGAGCAGAGCGATCCAACATGCTTTGAAATTTCTTCTCTCGCCATTCCCAGATGGCGGCACAAGCGCTGCAATCTCTCGATCTGTGCAACGCGTCTCGTATCCCGCGAACGCAACACCGCACTGCGATGAAGCGCACCGCGAATCCTGGCAAGCAGATCCGTCCCGCTCAGTTCGTTCGACAACATGTCAAACGCGCCCGCACCCATTGCTGTCAACGCATCCTCAAGCGATGGTTTCACCGCTCGGAGCAAAACCGCCTGCGTCGGATTCAGTTTCAAGAGTTCCTGACATACATCACACCCTGTCGCATCGGGCAATTCAATATCAACCAGAACCGCATCAAACTGATTGCTGCGTGCCAGTTCCAGGCCTTGTGCCCCAGTTGCCGCACACTGTGTCGTGGAGTAAGACTCCAGCTGCGCCACCAGTTTCATGCGATCGGTTCGCGCAGCGGAGATTACAAGAATGCGAAGTTCTGAATCGTCAAGACGAAGCTTGGGATCAGAGTCAGAATTGAACTTCTTTGCCATGCAGCACCCATTCGCAGAAAGCGTCTATCAGGAGCGGTCGTCTCCCGTACTTCCAAAATTCGACGCTTTTGACCTTCCGCTTGCGTGGCTTACGCGACTTGATCACTGCGGTTGCGTATTTGCAGGTGCAACCCGTCGATCTTGCGCTCGACTCGAACTTGCGCCTGAGGCCAAGTTTGGCACATTTTTCGTTGGCTCTTTCCATTCCGGCAAACTGATCGAAACCTGTGCTCCCTTGCCCGCAATGTTCGCAAGAGTGATTTCACCACCCAGCGCCGCAACCAGCGATCTTGCCCGAGAAAGCCCTAATCCGCGGCCGCGCCCGGAAGGTTTTTCTGAGAAGAACGGGTCAAACGCATGGCGCAACGCTTGCGCAGTAAACCCGGAACCGGTGTCCTGTAGACAGATCGTCAACGTAGAACCAATCGCTTCGATTGTGAGATGGTTCGAAGCATCGGGTGCAGCCTGTGCCGCGTTGCACATCAGCTCTGCGAGTGCAAGCGAAAGCATGGTCCGATCAACGTATACCTTGTCAATTCCAGGTCCAAGCTTCAGCGTCACAGGAACAACCTTGCCCAGTCTCTCTTTTGCGGTCTTGCTCGCAAGTTCCACAATGTTGATAATCGACACAGTGCAATGCTCGGGCTTGGGTACTTTGGCGATCAGATTAAGGCTTGTGATAAGTTCGCTCAAATCGCGAGCCGCATCTACGATCGATTCTGCGGCGGCTTTTTCGCGTGCGCTTGACAAAGTCGTAAGCAGCAACTGTCCGCGACCGGAGATTACAGTCAGCGGATTGTTCATTTCATGTGCTGCACCCGCAGTCACCTCACCGAGCTTTGCCATTGCCTGTGTTTCGCTGAGCTTGGTTTGCGTCTGAATCAACGTGCGATTCACCTGGTTAAACCGTTCCGCCATCTTCTGCGCTTCATCCTGCTGAGTAGAAGCACGCAATGCCGACTCCCAAGCTGCGATAAGTGCATCGGGTAGCGATGAGACTTTGCTGGCATCGTGATTCAGCAGCAGTGCCGCCGCGGCCTTGCCTCCGGTTCGAATCGGGGTGACGCACATATCAAATGGTGGCACCATCGATTCAAGCGCTTCGACAAAGGTGTTGCTCAGGGCAGTAATAGATCCGCCCGCCCGCATGCTCTTCATTCGATCCCGAAGGCTTGCAGCGTGCGTTGGCGGCTTAAAGAGCTTTGTCTCTGACACGCGTCCATCGGCAGAAAATTTCATGATCTGCCACGGCTCGGCCTCGTTGGTCTGCATGACCGTAATGGCATTACCTTCGCCCAGCAACTGCAGCGCTGATCGTGTGACTTGTCCAAGCGTGCCCGCCATCCCTCGCGATGGCCCATCGCTCGCGTGGAAGAAATGGATCGCACCAAGAACACGCCCGAAATAATCTGCCTGCGCCGCCCGGTCCTGCAGTGCTGTTGTGAATCGACTGAGCTGGCGATTTGCCTGCAAGAGCGATGACAACATCAATTGCGGCGTTGTAAGTTCGTCCAGGCCCAGGGCCTGGCACCGTTCTACAACGTTTGCATGAAGCTCAGTGGTAATGTCCTGAAGTGTCGAGGCTGGTATTCCCATCTCCGCAGCAAGTGTCGTAGCGCTGGGCGGAATTCCAAAATCACCGCACCATCCAAGATACAACTCGCGGCAATACGCCCGCGCCACGGCTACCAACCCGATCAACTGTTTATGACTCGTCTCAGGGATCGCCTCATATGGCGTTCCATACAGCCACATCACATCTTGCAGCTGCGGCGGCAGACCCCAATGTTCCGCGCACCGTTTGCCGGCAATATGGTGGTCGACACCAAGAATCTGATTTTCAAGAGTTGCCGTCTCAACTTGCCGCCGGTCTGCCAATGCAAGCACGCGCGAATAGCTTTGCGGCAGTACCAGGTCAAGCACAACCCGCCCAAGTCCGTGCAGGAGCCCGGCAATGAACGCCTCATCGGGCGTAACTCCAATGCGTTTCTCGTGTTTCGCGATCAGTTCCGCCGCACACGCTACCGAAAGTGCGTTCTTCCAATATCCAACCCGGTCAAAACACATCGAACGAAGTTCGCTTGTCGCCGGGTCGTTTCTTGAGAGTTCCTTGTCCGCCGCACTCCCGCGCTCCGACATCAAGTCGTACACCGACACGCTCAATACCGCTGACCGTACAGCGTCAAGCCCCAGCATGACAACCGCGCGACGAACACTCGTAATCTTGTCGCCAAGGCCCGTCGAGGCCTTGCTGCACATGCCAAGGATTCGCGCTGCCAGCGCCGGATCCGACTCGATCAGCTTTCCAACTTCCTGCAGATCCACTTGCTCAGATGAACCCAGATTCAGAACACGCGTCGCAATCGGCGACAGCGTCGGCAGGTTGTCCACTTGGGCGAGAATCATCTCAACCTGCGGCGAACTGAGCTGTTCAGACTGATCACTCATTGCTTACCCACTTGTCACGGCTGTCCCTAAGAGCGAACTCGATGGCTCAATCCCAAGCAGCTCACTGATGCGACGAATCATGTGTGTGAGATCAAACGGCTTCTTGATGAAGTCATCTGCTCCCGCCTCTTTCAACAATCTCACTTCATCCTGATTCACAACCCCCGAGACGCACAAAATCTTGATATCCGCAAGATTGGGATTCTCCCTCAATCGGCGGCACACCTGGTTCCCATTGATGTCCGGCAGCATGTAATCCAGCAGCACCAGGTGCGGCCGAAATGACTCAGTCAGTACCCCAGCATCAAAGCCAGTTGTCGCCGCTCGAATCTCCAGCCTCGTATCCCGCGAGAGCATGTCAAGAAACAACTCGACAATCTGCGGATCGTCATCAACTACTAATACGCGCTTGCGCGGGCTCTCCATTGAGTCCGTTGCAATTTCATTGGCGCGCATGAACCGAATCAGTTCTTCACGGGGAATGCGCCGGAACTTGCTCCCTGGCACTCGAAAGCCATTCAGGCGGCCCGCATCAAAACAGCGGATGATCGTCTGCTGACTTACTTTGCACAAAACCGCCGCTTCACCAGTGGTGAATATGCGCTTGTCTGACAGGTTCGACAGATCGAGTTTGTCGTCGCTCACCGTGGTCTCCCCGCTCTTCTCGCTCCCGAGATTTGGAGGGTCGCTTCTTACCCTTCAATCGGTTCTGGGACTTTCCCAGTTTGCCGCACCGGCACACCCGTTCATCGACCCCCATCTTCCCCAACTTCACGTCTAATCCCCTCCCCGATTCCCCGCTACGCCGCATAACCCCCCCCATCCTCACATGCCCGCTCGTAGCCTCGGTCCGTTACGCCGTCAAGTACCCAAGTTCTTATTGCACCGGGGGTTGACGCCATGCTTCAGCCTGCTGATAGTGTCCCCTTGGTTCCCCGCTTGGCCCGATCTGTTCGCGCCGTGAACGGTGGCGGAATCAGGCTTGCCGTCGCCTGTGGGGGTTACGCTTGTGCGGTAGATTTGATGATTGAATTGAGAGGCATCCCTCTCGAACGGAAGCGGTATGCAGACGATCACGAAGAAAGAACTTGTTGAAAGAATCGCCGATCGCACCACGCTCAGCCGCGTGGATGTGAAGAAAACTGTCCAGGAATTCCTCGATCAGGTCATTGTCGAACTCAAACGCGGCAACCGCCTCGAATTCCGCGATTTCGGCGTGTTTGAGGTGAAACAACGCGCCAAGCGCTCAGCCCAGAACCCAAAGACCCTTCAACGGGTCGATGTTCCGGCCAAGCGCACGGTGAAATTCAAACTCGGCCGCCTGCTCAAAGAAAGCCTCGACTTGGCCGAAATCGCCGAACGCAAGGCTGCCTCAAAAGCTGCTCAATCCGAAGCCGTCAAGAAGCCCTGACCGGTCTCTGCGGCTTGAAACTTCCGAATGATCCGGCTCTGACTCTGAGCCTGCTTCGGCAGGCTTTACGCCTATTAGCCAACGGCTTTCAGCCGTGGGTAGAAGTTCACCAAAATCAACGATTCCGGAATCCTGATTGTTCCGTTTCAACGGAATTCTCTCCTACGCCTGCTGGCCCTTGCCATTTGCAAGCTGTTGCCCGCTTTCACCTTCCTAACCTTGGCACATGCCCAAGGCCAAAGCAAAACCGACATCCCGAAAAACGCCCGCGCCTGCCATGCGCAGCCTTCTTGGCCTCCAAGGCATTGACCACGAACTTCTTCTGCAACTCCTGACCCGCGCCCGCCACTTTTCACTCGACACCCGCCAGTCCGGCGCACCCTGGTCCAATTCGCTCAAGGGTCGCACCGTCGCCAATCTCTTCTTTGAAGACTCCACACGCACGCGCACGAGCTTCTCTATGGCCGCGGCCCGCCTAGGCGCAGCGGTTCTCGAATTCGGTGCTAGCACTTCAAGCGTCAGCAAAGGCGAAACCCTCATCGACACCGCGCTCAATGTCCAGGCCATGGGTGTCGATTGCCTCGTGGTCCGCGCCAAGCAAAGCGGCGCAGCTTCGATGATCTCCAATCATGTCAAGTGCGCAGTGATCAACGCCGGCGATGGCAGGCACGAACACCCAACTCAAGGTTTGCTCGACATCTTCACCATTGCCCAGTCCTTCAAGCGCGATGACTTCGACTTCTCCGGCCTCACCATCGCAATCGTCGGCGATGTCTTCAACTCCCGCGTCGCTCGCTCCGCAATCGCAGGCATGAAACTGCTGGGCGCCAAACTCATTTGCATCGGCCCACCATCAATGGCGCCAAAATCACTCGAATCTCTCGGCTGCAAAGTCGAAAGCAACTTCGATGCGATCGTCCCCAAAGCCGATGCCATCATGATGCTCCGCGTCCAGTTCGAACGCAGCGGCGATGCCGCTCCAGGCGTTGAGAAGAAAATCTCCCCCATCCCCTCCTCCCGCGAATACCGCGAAGGCTTCGCACTCACCCCTGACCGTGCCGCAAAAATGAAGCCCACGGCAATCGTCATGCACCCCGGCCCCATGAACCGCGGCCTGGAAATCGACGCCGCCGTAGCCGATGGCCCCAAAAGCGTCATCCTCAAACAGGCCGCCAACGGCGTCTTCTGCCGCATGGCGGCAATCGAATGGTGCATCGGAAGCAACTGAATTCGCAGGTTGCCACCCACATTCGTGTCAAACATACCCGGTATCGCGCATACCCACTTCGGTCGCCCTGAGGGAAAGGCGGTTGGCAGGTGGTTGCAAATCTCCTTTTTGCAATCAAGCAAATTTCCCTGCCGATCTTCAAGGTGGAAAGCACTTCAGTGGTGTCTCAGGTTGGACAATCCGAGAAAGTGAAGGAGATACTCATGCGTCCATCTTTGCTGTTGAAATCCATCGGAGTGCTGTGCGCTGGTGCATTTGTCGGGTCGATTGCCAATGCACAACTGTTGTCATTCTACGTTGATCTCGGAATCGTTCGTATCAACGACAATTCGGCCCTCGACCGAGATATTGCAGACGGCGTCATCGTCTTTGATACCAGCCAATGGATTGCTCCGCCACCAAGCTACTGGGCCCGCGGCCGCGTGATTGCTGGCTCAAACGTGCAAACTGGTGCGATCATCGTCGGTGATGTCCGAATCGAGTCGACCACCGCTGCCGGTGCCGCGGACTTCATGGACTTCGTGATCACATTTAATGAATTCAATGGCGGGAACGCCAGTGAATGGGCCAATGGACGCTTTGAAGATGTCATTCCCAGCGGTGTGCCGCGGATCGATAGAGCAGGGTTTTCTGCCGTAGGACAATTCGCCAACATCTCTATGCCACTCATGACCGTTGGTCCCATCGTCGACCGGTTTCCGATCGTCCCCTTCGATGTCGGCGCCGATTCCTACATGGGTGTCGTGGGAAACCGCTTGAGCTTGACTACCAACTGGTATCTTGGAGGCTGGGATGTAGTCGACTGGCCGCTGGGCGTCTATGTTGTTCCGGGTCCATCTGCGCTTGCCGCTGTTTCGCTCGGGCTTATGCTGATCGGATCCACGGGCAGGAAAAGAGCCTCAACACATTGAGGGTTTGAGCCCGCAACCAAGTCCCCATTCCCGCGACGTGTCGCCGCAATTTGTGACGAACTCGAGTCCTGCTAAGGCTCGCTGTTCGGATGTAATCGCTGACCCCGATCACCCATCGGGGCTTCTTTCGATCAAGGCTCTGAAGCGCGAAGTAACACTCCTGAATGCAGAGGAAAACGGAAAGATCATCTGAACAAGCACGCTGCGCATCGGAGCGAGGCTGCTGGAACTACCTTCCGTTGGAAAGTGTTCCTCCGGAAGCCCCGTCTTTGGATATTCATCCGCGGGCTCGTAGAAAGTGCCGAACAGTCGATCCCAGAATGAGAACAGCACTCCGAAATTCTTGTCAAAATGTTTTTCTTCCATCGAATGGTGGATTCGATGTGACTGAGGCGTGACAAGCAAATAGCGCAGCGGCCCCAGATTGGTGCGAATGTTCGCGTGGTAAAATTTTGTGTAGCATCGATGAAAGAGGTTGAAGGCGACAATCGCCGGCGCGCCGACCCCCAGCATGAGCATCGGAATCGTCGTGATGGTGCGGGCGACAAAGTACTCAACGATGTGATAGCGCTGGTCTGTGAATACGTTCAGTTCACGCTGAGAGTGGTGAACGGTATGAAAACTCCAGAAGATTGGAACCTTGTGCCTTGCCCAGTGATGAAACCAGCCCAGGAAGTCTGAAAGCAGCATGCCCCAGACGAAGTGGAGCCACGTCGGCAGAGATGACACCGCCGATATCGTCAGCCAGGGGCACCATGTCTGGTAGAGTTTCTCCAGAAATGCAATGTAAAAAACCACGATCCAGACTTGAACACCTTCAAAGAGAAACCACACTGCATCGTTGGCCAATCCGCGACTGAACAGGGGCTGCTCTCGATCAGCTGGGCAGAATCTCTCGATCAGCAGTATGACGGGGATTGAACTCAGCACCCAGGGATTGAAGACGTCTGCGAAAACGCCCGAACTCGCCCATGCTGTCAGCATGTTCCAATACTGCTCAATCTTGCCAACGGCGACGTGCAAACTCCGATTTCTCCCGCAACAGACCTTTCGCCCGCAACCTGCACAAACCCGGCCTTCCGCGGCGGGGCGGGCCGACCATAATCCGCCAGACGGACTGAATCAAACGAAACCTCAGTTGGTCTCGCCCTTGGCCCCACAATTCCGCCAGCCGTTCCCCACCGTAACTCGACTCTGATCGTGCCATCGATTTCGCTGACGTCTTCAGCACCGGATGCTGGGCGATCGGGCAGCCCCTTTCTTCTGTGCCAATACAGAAAATTTCCCTGCCGAATGTGCTCTTGAACGATCTATTCTGATCGCGGAGGTGTCTATGCAACGCATCCGCCGCTCTCTGTTCACGGTTCTTCTTCTGATCGCGGCCCTCGTCGTGGTCGTGGTGCCGCACGCTGCGCAAGCCCAGACCGCCGCGTGGACACAACGAGTCGTCAGTGCGCCACAAGGACGGAATTGGCACGCAATGGTCTTCGACTCACTTCGCAACGTGTCCGTTCTCTATGGGGGCGAGTTCGGCGGCGGCGTTGTGAGCAATGAAACCTGGGAATGGAATGGCACGGCATGGACTCGCCGTGTTGTCAGCGGGCCGCCAACGTTGTATGGCCACGCAATGGCCTTTGACTCCGGCCGCGGCGTAACTGTGCTCTTCGGCGGCTATACCGGTTTCGCTTTCAATGGCGACACATGGGAATGGAACGGGACCAGTTGGACGCGGCGGGCAACCACCGGTCCGTCCGCGCGGTCCGGGACCAAAATGGTGTATGACTCGATCCGCGGCGTATCGGTGCTTTTCGGCGGCCTGACAAGCACCGGTGTGCGCAGCAGCGAAACGTGGGAATGGAATGGTCTCACATGGAATCAGCGCATCGTCACCGGGCCAACAGCTCGCAACTGGCACGCGATGGCATATGACTCTTCTCGCGGCGTGACAGTGCTCTTTGGAGGTAGCGCCGAGTCTTCATACCCAACGCAGACTTGGGAATGGAACGGGACAGCCTGGACGCAGCGCGCGACCACCGGCCCTTCGGGTCGCGAGGCACACGCGATGGCATTTGACTCCGGCCGCGGTCTCACGGTGCTCTTTGGTGGCACAGGTGGCGGCACTCCGACTTGGGAATGGAACGGAACCGTGTGGACTCAGCGGGCCATCGCCGGTCCGGCTGCGAGGAATGGGCCTGCCATGGCGTATGACTCTCTCCGCGCCACAACAGTGTTGTTCGGAGGGCAGTTAAGCGCCTCCGGAACCTACAGCAATGAAACATGGGAGTATGGCCTGCCGTGTGTGGCGCCGTCAATTTCCGTGCAACCATTGGCGCAGCAGAGCTGCATGGGTGGCACGGTCAATTTCTTTGTGACCGCCGCAGGCAGCGCTCCCCGTACGTATCAATGGCGAAAGGCAATGGCGCCGATCGACACGATTGCCAATCCTTCCGCTGCGACGGCAACGCTGGTGCTTACCGGCGTGCAGCCCGCCGATGCAGCGTCCTACGACTGCGTAGTGACCAACGCCTGTGGCAATGCAACCAGCAATCCCGCGCTGCTGAGCGTGTGCGCGGCCGACTTCAACTGCGACAGCGTGGTGGATTTCTTCGATTACCTCGATTTCGTCGCTACATTCAGCGCGATGTCGCCAACTGCTGATTTCAACAAAGATGGTGTGATTGACTTCTTTGATTATCTTGACTTCGTCTCTGCATTCAGCATGGCGTGCTGACCAGCTGAAAGGGTTCAGGTCACACATGTTCCCCGTTCACGCGCTTCCCCCGCGCAGACAGGGGGGATTGCTCGGCATGGTACAATCTGCGGAGTCCATGTGCACGCTGTGAAGGCGCTCAGCAATGCGTGTTCAACCATCGTGCGAAAGATGAAGGGGTGTTCCGGCGACTCAAACTCAAGAGAGGAGAATGTCATGGCAATCAGCAGCAACTCAAGCGGCTTTGGCAAACGTCGTGCAAGTCTGTTCACAATAGCGGCGATCGGCTGCACAACTTACTCGGTTCCGGCATTCGCGCAGGTTCAGACTTTCTCAGATCGCCAGTTGTTTCTCGCTGCCTCCCGAGCCGAGGCACAACCCGCGTGGCCGAATCTGGGACACTTGCCCGGCGGCGTGGCGGCAACCTATCACCTGGGCCAGGTCACGCTCTCTGTTTCCGCTCCCAGCAGCGGACTGTGGATCGGTTCCGGCAATCACCCTCTTATCGGAGCGGATTGGACCACACTTGTTGCAGGCAATGACATCGCCATCGATAACCAGGAGAATCTCAACGTCGACTTTGACCGCCCGATGAGAGCGTTCGGGTTCGATTTCGCCGAGCCAACAACTGCAACAGTGCTCTATCAACCTTGTTCGCAGCTCTGTCCCTGCTTGAACTCCACCTTCCGCGTCACGCTCAGACGCGATGGATCCATCGTTGCCACTTTTGATTTCAACCGCCCCGATGACACTGCCGCGTTTGTGGGCATGGTGAGCGAAGTCGCGTTCAACCGCGCTGAAGTCCGCGAGATTGGCGGCTCATGCGATGATGAATACTTCGGACAGATGTACACCCGGGTCTCTTGTGCGGCGGATTTTAATGCGGACGCCACCGTCGATTTCTTCGACTACCTCGATTTCGTCGATGCATTTGCAAGTAACCTGCCAGCAGCAGATTTTAACGGCGATTCCACGATCGACTTCTTTGACTATCTCGATTTTGTCGATGCATTTAGTCTCGGGTGCTGAGGGTGAGACAAAAGAAAGCAACCCACATCGACCGGTAAGCTCGATGCCACGTTGGTGAGCGGTAGAAAGCAATCAGTCGCTCACGCAGTCCTATGCGCTGAATGCGGCCGATAATCAGGTCCGCGACATGTGGACTGGAACATTCCGAGTAAATCGCCACAAAGCCCGCCGCAGGCTTCCGTGAATACGGGAAATCAGTTATTCTGCAGGTCATGGCCGCGGGTGATTTCGATTGAAATTGGCGGGATCGACTTCATGAGCTACCTCGGCATTGCAGCTGCGTTCAATATCTGATGTTGAGTGGAATGCTCAAATCAGAACATTGAAAGAACCAGAAGAGGAGCGGGCCATGTCAGACATTTTTTCCAATAGTCATTCGTTCAGAGGTTCGCTCCGCGCTCTTCACCAACCTGCATTGATCTCGCTCAGTCTTGCCCTGGCAATCGCCAGTGCTTCAACAGCCCACGCGCAGTGGACGGTCACCAACCTCAGCCCCGCGGGCTCGACGTTTTCTCAAGCTACTTCAGTCAATGGCGGCCAACAGGCAGGTTATTCCCGGGACGCGAGCGGCCTGTTTCACGCGGGTATGTGGAGCGGCACCGCGGCATCATGGATTGATCTCAACCCGCCAGGCGCGACCCAGTCCAGTGTGTATGCCATGAGCGGCGCGCAACAGGCGGGATACGCCCGCGTGGATGGCTTTTATCATGCCGGCTTTTGGACCGGCAGCGCCGCATCGTGGGTCGATCTCAACCCGCCGGATGCTTTTGAGTCGTACGTGTATGCCATCAATGGCGGCCAACAGGCGGGATATATCAGGCTGGGCAGCGAGATTCGCGCCAGCCTCTGGAGCGGCACTTCTGCATCATGGGTCGATCTTCGCCCGGCGGGCTCGACCGAGTCTCGTGCGTACGCAGTTGGCGGCGGGCAACAGGCCGGATATGCCTATGTGAGCGGCGGATACCACGCTGGCATGTGGAGCGGCACCGCAGCATCGTGGGTTGACTTCAACCCGTTCGGCTCATCACAGTCTTATGTATTTGCAATCAGCGGCGGACAACAGGTGGGCTATGCCGTCTTTCTCGGCGCAAGACACGCAGGTCTGTGGAACGGCTCGGCGGCATCGTGGATCGATCTCAACCCGCCGGGCGCAACACAGTCCGAAGCGCGTGCGATCAATGGCGGATTGCAAGTTGGAAATGCCCGCATAGACGGCGTGGACCATGCCGGTCTCTGGACCGGCACCGCCGCATCGTGGTACGATCTCTCGGCCTTCCTGCCAGCCGAATTCGCATCCAGTTTCGCGGGAGGAATCTCCAGCGATGCCACCAGCATCTACATTGTGGGTTACGGCTGGAACACATTGACCGAGAGGTCTGAAGCCCTGCTCTGGACAGGGCCGCTTTGTCCGCCGCCAACAATTACATATCACCCCGAGTCGCAGAGGCTCTGTTCCGGGGGCGCGTCCGATTTCTATGTCACCGCCAGCTCAGTCAGTCCTGCCACCTGTCAGTGGCAGTGGAAGCCCCAGGACCAGCTGGATTTCCAGAATGTGATAGACGGAGTGAACATCGATCCCGGGACTGGCGAACCGCTTTTTAACGCGGTCGGCATCGGCGCCACCGGTGTCGAGGTGAGGCCGGTCAATGTGGCGACATCGTTTCACTGCGAGTTCCGCGCCATCATCACCAATGCATGTGACAGTGTGAGCAGCAACGCCGCGCTCTGGACCATCTGCCCCGCAGATTTCAATTGTGACAGCAGCGTGGACTTCTTCGACTACCTGGATTTTGTCGATGCGTTCAGTTCCATGTCAGCAGCGGCAGATTTCAATCGCGATGGAGCGATCGACTTCTTTGATTACCTTGATTTTGTGGATGCGTTCAGTATCGGGTGTTGAGATGGGTTCTGTATCCGAAATTGGCGGACAAAAGAGCCTCGCATCTCCCGTGCAATCCGTCGAGATACTTTCCCAACATACTCTTCTCAGTCAAGAGCTGCGCCCCCATTGTCAAACCCCACCAAGCCAAATGTATAATTCACCCGCAAGGAACTCCCCATGTTCCACCTCAAAAAATGGTACCTTGATTGCACTGCTGAAGATGGTCATGCCTTCATCGCCTATTGGGCCACCGTCAACTGGGGTGCAATCAAACTCTCCTACGCAAGCCTCATCCACTCCGCTCCAGATGCACCAAAGACTGAATCCTCCACGACATTCCGCCCCGGACCGCCGCCAGAACTGGCCAATACAAAACTCTCCTGGTCATGCCCCAATCTCAACGTCGATGGCACCTGGTCAAAGCTCTGCCCCAGCGCTGAACGCACACTCCTTAAAAACGATGCGGGCACACTGAAATGGTCCTGCCTCATGCCCCGATCGCAAGCAAGCCTCTCAATCCGAGGCGTCACCTATCAAGGCCTCGGCTACGTCGAACATCTCGAAATGACAATCGCACCCTGGCTCCTCCCCATCCGCGAACTTCGCTGGGGTCAGTGGCAGTCTCCAACCACCTCACTCGCCTGGATCGACTGGCGCGGCAAGCTCCCACTCTCTCTCATCCTGCGCGATGGCCTCGAAGTGCCAGGCACAATCTCCGACACAGAAATCAGACTCGACTCTGGCGAACAGTTGTCACTCGATACCAACCGAATCATCCGCGATGGTGAACTCGGTGCCACAGTCCTCCGCGCGATTCCCGGTGTCAGCAATCTCCTGCCTCCCGCGCTCCTCCGAACCCACGAGAAAAAGTGGCTTTCCCGCGGCGTCCTGTCTCCTCAAAACGCCTCCGGCTTCTCCATCCACGAGCGCGTAGTCTTCGGAAACTGATCGTGGGCAAAATTCTCTATGCCATCGTGTTCGTAGTCCTGCTTCCCATCGCACTTATCGCATGGGCACGCGCTACCAGTTCTGCTGTCACGCTCTCAACTCCACACTGGCCGATCATCGGTTACTCACTCGCCACTATCGGCATCGGGGCCATCCTCGAATCGATGCGAGAACTCTGGTTCAAAGGTGGCGGACTCCCCATGAACGCCTACCCGCCCAAGCGCTTTGTGCAGTCCGGGCTCTATGCACTCATCCCGCATCCGATTTATGCAGGGTTTTGTGCCGCATGCCTCGGACTCTCGCTCGCCAGCGGATCTTCCGGAGGTCTCTGGCTTGTAACACCAATCGTCATCCTCGGTTGCATTGCGCTGGTTAAGGGCTACGAAGGCCCCGCGCTTCGCGCCCGCTTTGGCGTTTCAGAGTCACCGTTCCCCACTCCGGAAGCGGGCAAACTCCCATCACTTGGTGTCCGCTTCTGGCTGCTCCTGCTTCGCGGCTGCGAACGCATCGCCAATTCCTGGACCTGCTGGCAGATCGGCCCTGTGCGAATCATCAACTACGCGGCATATGCCGGACTCGCCGCCGCGACCGGGGCGGCAATCTCTATTTTGCTCGCAGGTTCTGAGCATGCCTGGAATATCGGTGGAGTTGCGCTGGCAGCGTTGATTGGCGCTGCACTCTCAGAGCAACTGCTCGTTGGTTCGCCGACACTGCTGCGGCCATTTGGGTATTATGGAGCAATCGCGGGCGCGGCGGCCGCGCTGTTGTTCATTGCCTTGACGCAGAAGGTGGATGCTTTCTGGGTGCTCACGGCCGCGCTGTGTGTGAGTGCTCCCTGGGTTGTCATCATCGGACGACTGCGATGTCTCGTGCAAGGATGCTGTCACGGAGCGCCTTCAAAGTCGGCTATTGGGATTCGCTATCGGCACCCATTGTCAAGAGCGTGCCGAATTGCAAATTTACACAATATTCCAACTTACCCAACGCCGCTGTATTCGATGATTGCCAACTTGGTAATCGGCTTGGTACTCGCAAGACTCTGGACCATTTCGGCGCCACTCTCGATGATTGCAGGTCTGTACCTGGTGCTGGCAGGTCTCGCCCGCTTCGTTGAAGAATCACTACGTGGCGAGCCGCAAACCAGGACTATTGCAGGACTACATACATATCAGTGGTTCGCCGTCGTAAGCGTCATCGTGGGCGCATGCATGACTGCAGTCTCAACGCCTCATGCATCGGCGATGTTAGATGCCAGTTGGCCCGCACTTTACTTGGCGATTGGGATTGGAACTGCGTACGCGTGTGCGATGGGAGTGGATTTTCCCAAGTCAAACCGTCTCTATTCGCGGCTTACTTGAACACAGCGAAAGATCCAATGGCAAGAACCCGCTTCCCACGAATGCGGGTCCCTGCACGATGCCGGTGTAGCAGCCTGTTCTACACCACCGGCGGTCTATCTACATAAGCGACGAAAACAACACATTGTCACGCGATGTGGAAAGAAATTTGTCTCTTGAGGCCCGATAAAGGTGTGAATCAATCTTCTTTGGGCTTGGGCTTCGCCGGCTTCGAACTGCCCCCAACCAGGCGATCCAGCGACATGCCGCCCGAACCTGTGCAAGTCAGAGTCATCGCCATTGCAAGCAGACAGACGATCCAACCCATCGGCATCCAGGCGGTTTCATCAAAGCTTGCATGTGGCGGCAGGAATCCCAGCGTTGTATTGCCTGTTTGGATGGCAGGCCCAATCTGAGTAAGCCACAGTGCGCCAAGCATGATTGCTGAAATGAAGAACGCAAAGAAGCGGGTAAAGAGTCCGACGAGTATCGCCGCTCCGCCAAGGGTCTGAAGGAAGGCAACAGCCCAGGCAAATACCACAGGCCAGGGGCGCGTGTCGATTTTCGGTGGCCAGAGGCGAATTCCTGATTCTGGGTTACTTGCTTTGTGAATGACTACCGCAACGCTGTAAAGGCTCGCGAGTTCTGCACCTTTAGCATAATCTGTTGAACGAACTTCGCGTACTGGGAGCGGCGCGGGTGCGCCATCGCCTGGCGCGAAAGTGCGCAGACTTACTGGCATTGATGAGCCGGTGTCAATGACACCCATAGAGCCCAGTCTTGCGGCGTCTTGCTGTGAGAAGTGTTGAGTAGTGAAGAGTTTGCCAAGGCCGGACCAAAGCATGATGAATCCGAGCGCGAGTCGCAGGAAGATTGGTGCGGTAGAGTGTTGAAGTGTGTCCTTAAAGGCCATAACGGTTTATCGGCAAAAGATCGAGTTTGGCCACATCCAACGTTTGCGCACAGGCCCTGAATAGGGGGAATATCGTCCTGTTGGCAGTCGTTGTTTGGACGCGGATCGGGTTTACAATCGGGAAGTTGCGGGCGTGGCGAAATTGGCAGACGCGCGGGATTTAGGTTCCCGTGGCCGAAAGGTCTTGCAGGTTCAACTCCTGTCGCCCGCATTGGTTTGTGAAAGTTGGCACTTGAAGGAATGAGTATGTCTGCACCATTGATGTTGTCGGTGTCTGGTTGCCGCGGAATTGTGGGCGAAAGCCTGACCCCGGAATTGATCTCAAAGTTTGCGGGAGCCTTCGGCGGATTCCTGATTGACCGCGCTGCTGAGGCCAGGAAGAAGAACCAGAGTGTGACCGTGGTGGTGGGTCGCGACGGACGTCCGGGTGGGCAGATGGTGCGGGATGCGGCGGTCGCGGGATTGACCGCTGCCGGATGCAATGTCATTGATATTGGAATTGCGATGACACCGACAGTTGGTGTGATGACTGATGCCATCGAAGGTGCGGCGGGCGGCATGGTCTTTACCGCAAGCCACAATCCCCAGGAATGGAACGGGATGAAGTGCCTCGTGCGGGAGCCGCATGCGAAGTTTGGGAAAGTCTCGGCATGCGCGCCACCGAAGATCATCGCAGACCAGATCATTGAACGGTACAAGAGCGGGCAAGTGAAATTGCAGCCGTGGTCGAAAGTCGGGATGGTTGGATATCTGGAAGCGGAGGCCATTGAGACCCACTGCGCGATGGTGGACGAAGTGCTCAAGAAGTTGCGCGTTGATAAGGATATCAAGAAAGCAAAGTTCAACGTGGTGCTCGATTGTGTCAATGGCGCGGGCTCAACGATTGCGCCGCAGTATCTGGAATATCTGGGTTGCAAGGTTGAGCTGCATGGCGGGGAGCCGGGCGAGCCCTTTCCGCATACGCCTGAACCGATTGCGCAGAACCTGGGAAGTTTGTGTCGCGCTGTGAAGAAGCGCAAGGCGGCGATTGGTTTTGCACAGGATCCGGATGCGGATCGGCTTGCGCTGGTGGATGAAAAGGGCCGGTTTATTGGCGAGGAATACACATTGGTGCTCGCGGCCAAAGCTCTGTTTGAACTGGGCGGCGGCGGGAAGAAGCCGCGGTGTGCGGTGAATATGTCGACCAGTCGCATGATTGAAGATCTGTGCGAGGCCCATGAAGCGATGTGCTTCCGGTCGGCGGTTGGTGAGGCGAACGTTGTAGAAGTGATGAAGCGCGAAGGGTGCATTATTGGTGGTGAAGGTAACGGCGGTGTTATTTTGCCGGCGGTGACGTACATCCGTGACTCACTTTCTGCGATGGGGCTTGTTTTGGGTTTGATGGCAGCGACGAAGTTGAGCTTGTCACAGCTGGTCGATGAGTTGCCGCAGTATTCGATTGAGAAGCGGAAGGTTGAACTGCTTCGCAAGGAAGATGCGAATCCGGCGGCGGAAAAGATTGCCGCGAAGTATTCAGATGCGCATGTGAACCGCGCGGATGGTGTGCGGGTGGACTGGGCCCATCATACAAGTGGGGGCGCAGCGTGGTTGCATGTACGGGCCAGCAATACTGAGCCAATTATGCGATTGATTGCAGAAGCGCCGACACCGGCGGCGGCGAAGGCGGTTTTGGATGAAGCTGCGGCGGTGATCGCACGCTGAATCATTTCTTGGGCGGCATTGGAGGCAGCGGCGGGAGCGGGGGTAGATCACCTCTGTTGCCGCCGGGACGTGGACCGCGCGGTGGACCGGGTGGTCCCTGGCGCGGGCCATCGCGGCGACCGTCACGAGGTCCGTCACCTCGATTGTCTCGCGGACCGTCACGACCATCGCGAGGTTGATCACGCGGACCATCTCGATTTGGTCCCCGATTATCGCGTGGGAAATCGCGTGGATTGTCACGGGGTGGATTGTCGCGCGGGCCATCACGTGGTGGGCCTTGCGGATTTTGGCGATCGGGGGCCGGGCGATTTTGTGGGCGCTGTGGGGGCGAGTAGGGCTCGGGGCGCGGCGGTGGGACTGCGTTTTTTGCGACGCCCAGATTTTCTACCGGGATCGCCACATCGTTGAATGTGCCATCGGGTTTGGGATCATCGAGGCGGACGAGGACGAGCTGGGTGAGGATCTGGCTATCGATGACGAAGCCATCGCCTTCGGGTGTACCGACTCGGGATTTTTTGCGGGGGAGGCGCTTGGAAAGGTCTTCGTAGGTTTGATCTTCGTAGCGGAGGCAGCACATGAGGCGGCCGCAGCGACCGGAGATTTTGAGCGGGTCGAGGGTTGCCTTCTGGACCTTGGCGCTTTTCATGCTCACGGGTTTGAGCACTTTGAGGAAGTTTTTGCAGCAGCAATATTGGCCGCAGCGCTCGTAGTCGGCGGTGATGCGGGCTTCATCGCGCGCGCCGACCTGGTGCATTTCGACGCGGGTGTGATAGCGACGACCAAGGCGACTGACGACTTCGCGGAAATCGATGCGTTCTTCAGAGAGGTAGTAGAAGGTGATGCGTTCGTTGCCGAGGATCGGCTCTGCTTCCACGACTTTCATTGGAAGTTGAAGTTCTTCGACGATGGACTTGGCGTAAATCCGCATCTCGTTTTTTTCTTGTTCGAGTGCGGCCTGCTTTTCCATGTCGCTGGCGTTGGCGACGCGGTAGGCTTTGCCTTCAGAGAAGAATGGGTAGTCTTTGCCGCCGGAGTTCTCGATGTACTCGAGCATGTCTTTGCGGCTGACGGCTTTTGAGCAACCTGAGTTTGGGCAGGTGCTGGTGACCATTTCGCCGATTTCTACGCCGCGGTGGGTGCGGACCACGATCTTGGAACCGCAGCCGGGTTTGATATCGCCGTCGTAGGGATATTCGCCAATGAGCTTGAGATATCCGAAGCGGACGACGAGCGTCTTGGGAGTTTTGAGCGCTTCGTAGGCTTTTTTATCCTCAGCCTGTTGCTCTTTGAGGTCCGTCTCGAATTGGGGGAGTGGGTAGATTGGCACGGGTGGAGGGTAGGTGGTTAGAACAGGTGAGCAGTAGGGAGAAAAGCAGTAGAAGAGCCCAGAAATTTGAGATTTGAGATCTCAGAGGAAGGCAAGGGAAGGAAAAAACGAAAGAGCCCGATTGAGGTCTCGGGCTTTGGGTACGAACTTTCGGGTCAGATTGCCATCGAGTATGGTCATATTGCCATGGCAATGTGGCAATCTGAGGATTTTCGCGTGAAATCGCGAGTCGGTTCAGCGGCCGTAGCGGCGGACGACACCCTTGACGACGCCCTGGATCTGGCAGAACTTGACGCGGATGGGTTCGAAGTTGCTGTTGGCGGGCTGAAGGCGGATGTGATCTTCTTCTTTGAAGAAGGTTTTGAGTGTGGTTGAGCCATCGGGGAGGAGGGCAACCACGCGATCGCCGTTTTGGGCGACTTCAGTGCGTTCGATGAGGATGTAATCTCCATCGAGGATGCCTTCATCACGCATGGATTCGCCTTCGACCTTGAGTGCGAAGGTTGAATCGGTGCGGCCCATGCGGCTGGTGAAGATGCCGCCAAGATCGAGTTCTTCTTCGTTGGTGACGCGCTCGATGGGGTGACCAGCGGCGATACGACCTACAAGTGGGAAGACGAGGGGGCGAGATTCATCGGGGACGGTGATGCCTTCAGCGATCGACAAAGAGCGAGCCTTGTTCGCCTCGCGGATCAGTGCGCCCTTCTTGATCAGAGCCTCGACGTGTTCGAAGACTGTCACTTTGCTCACGCCGATCTCGTCGGCCAGTTCCTGCATCGTCGGCGAGTAGCCGCGGCGGACTCGGCAGTCGCGGATCAACTGGAGGATTCGCAGCTGCTTGGGAGTGAGATTGAGTTGGCGGTTCATTGGTGTCATGCTCATGTTCATTTTCTACCTCGCTGTTGATATCAAAGGCACTGGGCTTATGTTCGTGCGTCCTGTCATTCCAAGTCGATCCGGCGTTCCTTGCCACTCCCGCAGAGCGAGAGGTGATCGACTTACTGATTGGATCATGGTTGTTAGCCTGACTTTGAGCCAGGCGAGACCATCCTCTTAGAACGCTGAGCGTTTCCAGGAGAACGGTTCCATGATCACGCAGGAGCTTGTCTGCTGAAAGCAGGATTCCTGCGGTTCTCGCGAGAAGTTGCTCGCGAGAGGGAGGCGTGGCGATTGGCTTGGGAGTAGACGGGGACGTGATCTGTTCGATCAGTTCTGTCCACTGCAAGACCAAGGTACCTTTTCGCTTTGGGTCTGCGAGAAGGTCGCAACAGAAATCGCCACCGGGGCCAAGTCGAACAATTGCGTTCTGAGCGAGCGTCATTTACGCTGCCCTCCTTCCGGAGGCTTTGCCGCGCGTGCATGGACCGCTGATGCTGTGTCGAACGACAGAGTCGCCGACACGAGCGACGCGACCGAGTCGAGCGAGCCTTGGATCGCAGGGAAAAGAACCTGCGGCGAGGCTGCTCAGCGGGGCGCGCTGAAGCGGTTGAGGGTGAGCGAATGGGTTTAGGGCCGTTTGGTTTGAGATCAAGTGCATGTTTGTCCAATCGAATTGAACGGGTGATTCCGTCCAGAATTCATTTAGAACGTTTGGTAAACACTAGCGTGAAAAATGAGTGTTGGCAAGTCGTTCGGTTGGATTTCTTATGGATTTGTAGTAGGTCTTGCACGGCCTTATGGAAACCGTGCTTGTAGGGGTTTGAGAGGTGCTTTTATAGGACGTGGTGCGCAGAATGTGGAAGGTTGGGGGAAGGTGGTTGGAAGGGGAAGGAGATTCGGGCGAGGCCAGCAAGGGAGAATTTGAGATTTGAGATTTCAGAGGAGGTGCAATTGATAGTCAATCGCCAGAGTTTTCTATCCACCTACAAAGGACCAAAGGTGCTGAGAACAGAGTGGCGCGGGACCAATTGCTCGATATTGAGCCGAAAATGTCCGTGAGGAAAATAAGTAGCAACCTTCGCGTGATGATGAGTTCTTTGTGTAGTGCCAAGACTCGAGGCAACTGATACGCGCGCGACTTGAGTTCATTTTCGCTCGCCCATTTCATGGGTGACAAATTCAGAGAGCTGCCGAGCAGACGGTCCGCGTCTGGCAATCATCGGCTGCCTGTTTCACAGGCTTCGGAGTTAGCTCGGATCATTAGCCATCTGGGGTGTCAAGCAACTGTTGGAGTCGCGTCGCTAGAACTGGTGGGAGGCGATTCGTCCAGGATTTGTCGATGAGGCCCACGCCGATCATGTCGCGGATGTGAGTTCGATCTTTGTCTCTAAATGCCGTGAGTTTAATTCGCACAAGTGCGGCGAGATCGAGAACTTGAAAGGTGCCGAGGCTCGTGGACTCAGTGACATCTGGGTTTGGCGAGGGCTCGCCGGGTCTGACTAGTTCGCCAGAGAAAATGATGTGCACTGAATTACGTGGGTTCGCATCCGCGTGATCGAGGAAGAGGTCGAGGCCCGCGGCGTGGCGGTGGACGAAGCCGGCGGTTTGAAGCGCTTTCTTGGCCCCGTCAAAGTCGGTGCGGCGGATCATGATTTCGACATCTTGTGTGTTGCGTACTGCCGCCTGATCAAAGTTGCTACCCATGCGGCTACCGCGCTGTCACCGACGATTGCGTAGTCGATGCCTGCACCCTTGAGAGCTGCGGAAGCTCGGCGGAGTCGGTGACGAACTTGTTCTACGGCATCCACCATTCGCTGCAAGAGATCGACCGGAGGAGGTTGCGCGCTGGTCACGGAGGATGGTATGTCAGCGCAGAAAAGTGGGAATCTTGTGGGATAGCGGCATGGCGATATTGCCTGGCGTGCTTGAAGAGGGGTTCTTTGTGGGAAAATCGAAAAACCTGCCGCCGGTTTGGTCCGATAGCATCTATATATACACGTGCCACCGACTGACCCACAATCTGGTTTGTCATCAGCGACTGCTGCGCCGACTGTTCGGCCGCCGGAGGCGGATGCTTCGCTGTATCTGCACCCACAGACTTTGGCTCGACTCGGATCGTTTGATCTGCGGGCGAAGATGATTGTTGAGGGGCTTTCAAGCGGCACGCATCGGTCGCCGTTTCATGGGTTCTCGGTTGAGTTTGCGCAACACCGGCAGTATGTGCCCGGTGATGATCCGCGGCACCTGGACTGGAAGGTCTTTGGGCGAACTGATCGGTTGCAACTCAAGCAGTATCAGCAGGAGACCAATCTCGACTTGATCGTGATGGTTGATGCATCGGGGTCGATGTTCTATGGATCGCGGTCGTTTGAAGATGCATCGGGCGAAGGGCATAAGGCTTCGCCAGATGGAAGAGCAACGTGGAGCAAGTATGACCATGCGACGGCGATGGCCGCGGCGATGAGCTATATCACGCTGCATCAGGGCGATCGCGTGGGGCTGGTGATTTATGCGGATGATGTGAAGCTGGCGACGCGGCGGCACTCGAGCATGAATGCGTGGCGGCAGGTGGTGGGGGCGCTTTCGCAGTATCCGGTTGATCCGACGAACCAGAAGCGGCCGACGGATTTGATGCGAGCGCTTGATCACGCGCTGGCGAAGGTGACGAATCGAAGCATTATCGTTTTGATCAGTGATTTCTTTCATGATCCACAGATACTGCACGATTCGCTGGCGCGAGTGCGGCACTCGGGGCATGATCTGATTGCGTTCCAGGTTCTTGATCGCGCGGAGCTTGAGTTTGATTTTACGGATACTGCGCCGTTTGAGGGGCTTGAGGGCGAAGCGCGGGTGAAGATTGATCCGCGAGCACTGCGTGAAGGATATCTCAAATCGCTGCGCGAGCACATTTCAAAGATCAGCGGTTCGGTCAAGAGCTTCGGATTTGACTCGATGATCGTGAATACGCATGACTATCTTGGCCCTGCGCTGGCAGCGTTTATCGCGCGGCGCAATGCAGAATTGAAGCGAGGGAAGCAGAAATGACTTTCCTGCATATGAATCTGCTGGTTGCGGGATTGGCGAGTATTGCCCTGCCGATCTTGATTCACATTTTGCTGCGGCGCAGGCGACAGCCAGTGATGTGGGGGGCGATGCGGTTTTTGATGGAGGCGTATCAGCAGCAGCGGCGGCGCGTGCAGCTTGAGCAACTATTGATACTGGCGTGCCGGTGTCTTGTGATTGCTCTGATCGCTGCGGCGATTGCCCGTCCGTTTTTCAAGAATCTCGATCCGCTGCAATCGCGGACGGCCCGCACGCTGTATGTCGTGCTTGATGACACGTTGACGAGCTCGGCAACTGGAACCGATGGGGTGAGTGATTTTGCAGCTCTTCAGGCCCAGGCGGCCGACCTTTTTAAGACCTTGGATGAGTCACGCGGCGATCGTGCTGCGCTGATTACGCTTTCAGCGCCTGCGGAGAATCGAGTTTCGCCTCCATCTTCAGATCCAGCGGCGGTGTTGCGTTTGATTGCAGCCCATACACCAAGCGCGGCAGCGGCGGATTGGAATCAGGCGCTTGCGATCGCGGCAGATGCGATCGCGGCGGAACACGCATCGAAGAGCGCGGCGACACCGGTGCTCGCGCTGCTCACCAGCGGCCGAGCGGGTTCGATTGATGTCAATCAGCTTGTTGCGAAGTATCCATTGCTACCGGCAGACACAGTTGTGCTACTCGCGCCGCCCGCAACATCAACACTTTCAAATACTGCGATTATGGATGTTGCGCCGCTCCGACCGGTGCTTACCGCAGCGGGGGCATCTAGCCCGGAACCAACGAGTATTGGACAGGTTCGTGTCGCGCTCCGTCGGTTTGGGGCGCTTAGTCCGGCGTTCAACAAGTTGAAGCTTGAGCTAGAAACGACATCGCAAAAGAGTCTCACGGAACATTCAACTGAACAACAGATTTCGTGGGCAGAAGGTCAGGCACAGCAGACGGTGATCCTCAACGGGCCGCGGATCAAGCCTGCGGATGCTTCGCGGTTCCCGGTCCTGGCCGCGACTATTGATCGAGATTCGATAGATGCAGACAATGTTTTCCGGGCTCCATTGGTTGCACGAGATGTATTGCGTGTGGCACTGGTTGCATCGAGGGCACAATCAAAGTTGCTTTCGGGCGGGAGCATTGGGTCGGTTGATCAGTTTTCTGCCGCGGATTGGCTGTGGATTGGGCTTGATCCGGCGGCGGCAAGTATCTCATTGACCGAGCGAGGCGGGGATTTACAGCGATCGTGGATTGATCCGGTCGCACTCAACGCGACGATTTTGACAGAGTTTGACATTCTTGTTGTGGCTGCGCCTGACATGGTTGATCGTGATGGATGGACTCGCGTTCGTCAGAGTGTTGACAACGGCGCAGTGCTGATGGTGTTTCCGCCAGCGACTGACGCAGCGCAGAACTGGTCGGATGCGTTTGTTGAGATATTCAAGCTCGATGTGCGAGTGGCACGCGAGCCGCAGTCGTTTACGGCGCCAATTTCATTGGAATGGAATTCAGCGCAGCGTCCGATGTGGGATCCGCTTCAGGCGATCGCACCTGAGGCAGTGGAACTTTTCAAGCCAGTTCATATATCGCGACTGCTTGCATTGACGACATCGGCTGGTCGATCGCTGGCGGATGCGACGATTTTGGGTGCGCAGGGCGATGTGCCTGTGCTTATTAGTCCGACACTGCTCGACAATCGTCCTTCACGCGGCGTGATCTATCTGTCAGCAGTTCCAATGACACCAGAGTGGACCGATCTTCCAACGCGGCCGCTGTTTGTTCCGGTGCTGCAGGAGCTTTTGCGGAGCGGCATGGCGAGGGCATCGCAGGATTCAAAGCAGGTTGCGGGTAAGCTCATTCGTGTGCCGGTTGGAGCAGTGACCGTCAGGGTCAAAGAGACTTCCGATGTGATTGGTGTTGATGCGGCGACGGGGATCGCCGCGTCGGTGAGAGAGGTTCGCGGACTCTCGGTCGCGGATTCGCGTGGGGCGATCATCGCGAGTCTCGCGGTGAACGCGGACACTGCCGCGTCGAATGTGGCACCAGGGACGCGCGAAGCCACTGCGGCGGGATTCAAGCCGCTCGCGGATGCTGGACGGATGCGATTTATTGATACACCAGATGCGATAGCGGCTGATTCACAGCCAGGCACCACTGCGGCCGCGTCGATTGCAGAGCCGCCAGCGAAACTCAGTTTGTGGTTGTTTGCGCTTGCGGCTGCATTTGCAGTGATCGAACTTGTGCTTGGCCGCATTTTCAGCCATGCACAACCTTCGCGAACAAAATCTGTGCTTGATATGTCGAGTACAGCATCGCCATTGGAGCGAGCCGCATGAACGAGTTTTTCACGAACCTGTTCGGTCTGCGCGGGTTTGCCCCGGGCGATCAAGGCGTTCGCTTTGAATTTGCGCTAGCAATTCCGGCGTGGGCGTGGACGATTATTGTTCCAGCGGTCATCCTCGGCGCTGCATATGGATACTTCAAGCTGGATGGCTCGCGGTCGGGACGGATTGCGCTGGCCACGCTTCGCACTCTCACGTTGCTGGTGCTGATTATGCTGGCATGCGGGCCGCGGTTTGTGAAGCAGGAAGAGCGAATTGAAAAGGACTGGACGGTGTTTGCGATAGATCGTTCGGCATCGCTTTCGATACGTGATGTGCAGAACGGGGCCGTACAGACATCGCGACAGACGCAGCTGGAGAATTCGCTGACGGCGGCGAGTGAAACGCTCAATCAGCTTTCGGTGGAGCGCAACGTTGCGTGGCTGGGGTTTTCGAGCGATGTGGCAGAGCTGCCGCGGACGAGCAGTAATTCGCGAATGACGCTGTCTCTTGGTGAGCCGACGGGTTCGCGCACTGATATCAATCTGGCGATCGAGCAGGCACTGCGGCGTACGGCGGCGAGGCCGACGGCGGGCATTGTTTTGATGTCTGACGGACGAGCAGCGAGCCCGGTGAATCCCGCGCTGGTCAAGCGGTTGCAGGCAGAGCACATTCCGATTTTTGTGGTGCCGCTGGGGAGCGATAAGGGAATCGGCGATGTTGCGATTCGGCGAATTGATGCACCAACGCAGGCGTTTCTCTCTGACATCGTTCCTATCGGTGTGGATATCGAGCAACTTGGTGTTGCGACACCGGGTCGTATTGACGGGCAGGTCGAGCTGATTGATGTACCCACCGGTAAGGTGCTGGACAAGCGCGATTTGGCAGCGCTTCCCGCCGATGGACGAATCACGCTAACTTCGAGGCCGGATTCTCCGGGAGCAGCGCATTGGCGCGTGCAGCTGAAGCTCAATCAGCCTGATCTTTCTGAACAGAACAACACTGCGCTTGTCGAGCTTGATTTATCTGACCGCCCGATTCGAATCGCGTATTTTGACGGGACCCCGCGCTGGGAGTATCGATACCTGAAGAACTTACTTCTGCGGGAGGAATCGATTCGATCTGCGGCGATGATCCTGGCGCCCGATCGACGGTTTATTCAGGAAGGCACTGAGCCGCTTATCACGCTTCCGACAAAGCAGGAAGACTGGAATCAATTTGACGTTGTGATCATTGGCGATGTGCGGCCGGAGTTGTTTTCAGAGGAGCAGCAGAAGCAGCTTCGCGATCTTGTCGCGCAGCGTGGCAGTGGCATTTTGTTTATTGGCGGTGGTAATTCGATGGCGCAGCGGTGGCGAAATACGCCAATCGGGGCGTTGTTCCCGTTTACGGGCAGTGCATCTGATGGCGAAGCGACCGGCGGGATGCACACCTGGACCGAGCCGGTGACGATGAAGAGAGAGCCTGCCGCGGAACGGCTGGGAATTTTGCAGCTTTCGGATACCGGGACGGATTGGCCAGTACCGATTACGGATCCAAATTCGGGATGGTCGCTGTTGCGGTGGATGCAGCGAATTGATCCATCGAGCGTGAAGCCGACAGCGGAAATTCTCGCGAGCGCTTCTCCGGTGTCGGCTGGCGGATCGGCGGCGACTTCGGCAGCGGTGTTGACAATGAGATTTGGCGCGGGACGAGTTGCGTATGTTGCGACGGATGAGACCTGGCGTTGGCGATACGGGCGAGGCGAGAGTTATCAGGAACGGTTCTGGCTTCCTTTGATTCGATTGATGGCACGCGAGTCGCTTGGGCGGAGCGGGAAGTCGGCGTTGCTTGAAGCATCGCCACGATTGGCGCTGGTTGATCAGCCTGTTCGAATCTCATTGCGATTGCTTGATCAGTCGCTGCAGGATGGAGCTGGCGCGAGCGTGATGGCGCGTGTGCGTGGGGCAGAGGGGAACACAAAGACGCCGCAGGATGTGGAACTTATTCGCGAGAAGAAGACGGAAGATTCGGCGGCGGCTCCAGCGCTGTACACCGGGACATATTTCGGGACGGTGCCTGGCGGATATGTTGTGGAGACTGCGACGCCTGTGCTTGATGGACTTGGATTGACGGCCGGGTTTGATGTGGTCGCGAGCGATGATGAACTTCGACGTCCGCAGGCGGATCACGAGCTGTTGGCGGGTCTGGCGAAGGAGACAGGCGGCGCGGTGATTCAGCCGACGGAGCTCGCACGGTTGAGCGAACTGTTGCCGAATCGCCAGGTCCGAGTGCTGGGGCCAATTCAGTCTCAGCCGCTCTGGGATAAGCCGTTTCCGCTGGCGCTTTTGTTGACGCTGCTGGTGCTGGAGTGGATCGGGCGGCGGCTTCTGAAACTGGTGTAAACCGTTTGTTTACAATGGGTTAGAGTGACTAGAACCTATCGCGGCATGGGGCGTAACATGTATTGCCACCGGGTAAGGTGACGGAACTTTTCGTCCCCTGCATCATCAAAGTACCAACAGAACTGTGAGTACATATGCGAAGCACTATCGTGAAGACATTGACCATCGGTTGCCTTGTGAGCATCGGGTATTTTGCGATCGCGTCCGATATTCTCGCGCCGCGGTCGGAACCTGCGGCGAGCAAAGAGGACCTGAATTTTGCGCGATCGCTCTCTCGCGCGTTCAGAACGGTCGGCACAAAAGTTGAACCGTCTGTTGTGCATATCACGCAGTTGAACAAAGTGTCTCAGGTGCAGCGCGACATTTTTGGATTCCCGGTTGCGGTGGGTCCGGAGCGGCTTCAGGCGACTGGACTTGGATCGGGGTTCATTGTTTCCACTGATGGCTACATCGTCACCAACAATCACGTTGTTGCGCGGGCACAGCAGTTCCGGGTTCGTTTCTCTGATGGTCGAGAGATGGATGCGAAACTTGTGGGAGCAGATGCGGCGACCGACCTGGCAGTGTTGAAGGTTGAAGGTTCGGGATACGAGCCGATCGAATTTGGTGATTCTGATGCGCTTGAGCAGGGTGAATGGGTGGTTGCACTTGGCTCGCCGCTGGGCCTGTCGAATTCGATGACAGCAGGTATTGTGTCGGCGCTGGGGCGATCAGGCATTGGCGGTCTGCAGTCGTTTCAGGATTTCATACAGACCGATGCGGCGATCAATCCGGGAAATTCAGGCGGGCCGCTGGTAGATCTTGAAGGAAAGCTCGTCGGTGTCAATTCGGCGATTGCTTCGCGATCGGGTGGTTATGAGGGAATTGGGTTTGCGATTCCATCGAAGATTGCCCAGGGAGTGATGAACTCGCTGATCAAGACTGGACGCGTGCAGCGTGGCTGGCTGGGTGTCAGCTTTGAGAGGGCGGTGCAGGATCCGACGCGCAAGTCGGTGCGTGGTGTGCAGATTGCGGGCGTAGAAGATGGGGGCCCTGCGGCGAACGCGGGAATTCGCCCGGGCGATGTCATAACTGAGTTTAATGGACGCCCGGTGGATTCGGATGAACGATTGACTTCCTTGATTGCGCTCACGCAGCCGGAGACCGAAGTGACGATCGCGGTGCTTCGCGGGAACAGCAAAGAGACGTTTACCACGAAAGTGGCGGATCAGAATACCGCCGCGAAAGCCGCGGGACTTGTGTACATTCCGGATATTGGGATTACGGTGAAGGACCTGACCGCGCAGGAAATTCGGGCGATTAATTCCGCGAGCCGGAGAACTGCGATTCGCAGCGGCGTGGTGGTGGTGCAAGTTGAAGGCGGAAGCCGTGCAGAGGGCGCAGAGTTCCAGCCGGGGGACAAGATTATTTCTGTTGACGACCAGGTGGTCACATCTGCGGCGGAGTTTGCGAAAATTGCACCGAGCTTTGATTTCAATCGCGGAGTGAATATCGGGGTGGTGCGCGGCCGCCAGCGCGGGTCGATTTCGATCCAGGATTAAAGTGCAAGGGATCGGCGTACAGTGAAGATGTGGGAAAACTGCCAGCGATATTTTTAGATCGAGATGACACGTTAATCGCTAATCGCGACGCGACAGCGACCACTGCGCACCCGGGAGATTTGCTTGATCCAGCGCTGGTGAAGTTACTGCCGCGCGCGGGCGAGGCGATGAAGATGTTGGCAAGCACGGGGTTTCCGCTGATCGTTATTACAAATCAGGGTGGAATTGCGCAGGGGATTGCGACACATGCTGATGTTGAGGCGGTGAACGATCGGTTGCGCGAGATTCTTGCGGGGATTGGGGTACACGTTGCTGCGATCTATTACTCGCCGAATCGTGAGTTAAAGGGCGGGCCAGCGAGTGTTTACAACGGGCCGCACGCTTGGCGGAAACCCAACCCGGGAATGCTGCTGGCGGCGGCTGAGGAACTTGAGATCGATCTGTCGCGCTCATGGATTGTTGGCGATGCGCAGCGTGATATTGACGCTGGGATCAGGGCGGGGCTTGACCCGAAGCGATGTCTGTTGATTGACGAGGAGTTTGATCTGTTTGCCGCGGCGCAGAAGATTGTTCGAGAATCATGACCAGTTGTGAATCACGATTGCCTTGAGCGCGAGCCAGCCATCTTTGGGTCTGATCTTTTTGCCTTCGTCGTAGGTTCGTCCCCAATAAGAGACCGGAACTTCGAAGATTCGCAAAGCTCGTTGACCGTCCATGCCCGGATCACTGACGCGCATCTTTGCGAGTTTGGCGATAAGTTCAGGTTCAACTGCAAACGTCTCTTCTTCGATGGCGATTTGTTCGAGGACTCTGCGCGTAAACGCTTTTGTGCCGCACTCGATGTCGGAGAGGTTCAAGTTGGTGCACATGTTGGAGAATGTGGTGATGATTTTGTTGGCGATCGAGTGCCAGTAGTAGAGCACGCGGTGGGTCTGGCCCAGAAAGCGCGAGCCGATGACGGCGTCGGCCTTGCCATCCAGGATTGGACGAAGCACAGCCTCATGGTCCATCGGGTCGTATTCGAGATCGGCATCTTGAACGAGGATGATGTCGGCGGCCTGTTCGAGCGCGAGTTGAAAGCCGGTGCGGAGCGCTGCGCCCTTGCCGCGGTTTGCGCGGTGGAGGATCACTTTCACATCTGGGCGCTGAAGCGGCAAGTCCTGCATCAGAAGCGCGGTGCCGTCGCTTGATCCGTCATCGACCATGCAGATCACGCGTTCTACACCCTGCGGCGGGGGGACAGCATCGATTCGAGCCAATATCTGCGGCAGCAGTTTGGCTTCGTTATACACCGGCATGACAAGAGCTACTCGCATGTGTACACCATAGAACGTTTAGACAAGGTTTGCCGCGGCCCACTCGACGATCCGGAGCGGGCCAAGGGCAAGCCGCCTGGCTTCAGCGATTGCTTCGCGGCGCTGCTCCCACATATCGGGGTTCGCGAGTGCGTTCTTTACGGTTTGGATGCCAGAGGGGCCAAGATCGGGCAGGCGGATGAACGAGTCTGGCGGGAGCAGTTTCTCAATGGCGCGGGGGCCGTAGTAGAGCGGAAGGCACCAGCACAGGAGTGCATCCCAGAGCTTTTCGGTGATGTATTGATCGCCCTGATCGAAATTCTCGATCGCGAGCGCGAACATGGCGGGACGGAGTACGTTGGCCTTGGAGGCGACGCTGCCACCGGAGGAGAGGGTTGATGGCATGCCACGACCGAAGAAGCGAACAGGTACATTGGCGGCTACGAGGGAATGGAAAAAATCCATGCGTTTGTTGTGGCCAGGAATGAGTCGTTTTCCTGCTGGGGTGCCTGAGTTAATGCAGGTGACAATTGGCTGTTTCGGCGGCGGGGGCATCGACTTGAGCGAGGCCAGGTCGTCTTCGAATGTCCACATCGAAGGCAGTACGCATGGATGTGTGGCACGCGGGTCGGGGCCGTAGACGCGCGAGCAGTACTTTTTGCTCAGGTCATACCACCAGTCCGGGATGTAATCTGGTGGCTCGTAGATTAACGCAAAAGTGTTTTCACGAGACCGATTCAGCCATTGATAGCCTTGCTCAATTCGGAGCTTTTGAAGGGACTGACCGGTGAGCTTGTACAAGTGCCGACGCAGTCCGATTTGTTTGCGGTTGTAGCCGGGCCAGACCGGGAAATTCATGACGAGCGCGACATCCGCCTTGGGGTCGGGGCCGCGGAGCGTCCAGGGGCCGTGAGTCCCTAAGGGGCCATCGCACTGATTCCAGAGGAAATCAGTGTTGGTCCAGAGTTCATGAAAGACGCCCAGAGTTGGCATGCGTATCGGAATTTACTTGCCAGATTGCATCTGATCGATGAACTCAGTGGCCTCATTGATCGATGCTTCCATTTCCTTGACCAGCGCCGAGATCTCGGTCTGCATCTCGCCAGAAACACCTTCAAGACTTGCGATGGCTGCGGCGTTGAGGTGGTGCTTGAGGAAGAGCGTGTGATCCTGAAGCGATTGAAGCACTGGTTGCATCTTGCTTTCGGCGGCGCGCATCTTTGAGAGAAGCTGACTGTACTGATACTTGGTGTCGGCAAGCTGCTTTTCCGCGGCGTGTCGAAGGTTGGCGCTCTTGTAGAGGTCCAGCTCAGTCTTCCATTCGCTGAAGAGTTTCTGGGCGACAGTGTCAACCTCCTCAATGCGACCGCTTACAGCTTTGGCTCGCGACTCGCTTCGTTCGGTCGCGCTCTTGAGTTTGTTGTACTTAGCTTCAATGTCGCCGAGCTTGCCTGTTGAACCTGTCACAGCAAGGAACTCAGCCAGCGCTGATTCAAACTGCACCTTGGCTTCAACCTGTGATTCGCGTGCATCTTCGACGCGAGCAACGAGTTGATCGCGTTTGGCGATACCGAAGATCGACTCTTTGGCCGCGATCGTTGCGGAAGAGCATCCGGCGAGGCTCAGGCAGGATGATGTGGCGAGCATGGCAGTGACGATAATGGTCCGAATAGTCATTAAGTGGCTCCAAGTTGAAGTATGCTCTAGCAGTATAGTGGCTGTTTTGGCTTAAATTGGACACTTGGTGCGTCTGTGTCTGACTATCTATGATTAAGGCGGATAAGCAGGAGTTTTCCTATGGCGCATCTGCTACAAAAAGCTCGACGCGGATATGCGGCTTTCAGCCTGCTGGGGCTGTTGATCGTGGTTGCGATCATGATGTTCCTGTTTGTAGGTGGTGGAAGCCCCGCGCCAAAGGCAGCGCCAGCGCCGGCAGCGACTGGCGGCGCGGTGACGAGCGAGGGTGGAACTCCACCGGCTCCGGGTGGCGGGTATGTTCGCGCTGCGGTGCGGACGAAGAGAATGGCGCAGGCCACCGCAATACAAAGCAATATCAATCAGATCTGCATCATGATGTCAGCGTATCGCCTGAGTCACGGTGGCCAGCTGCCCAAAGACTTGTCTGAACTGGAAGCCCCTGAGCAGATTTTCAACGATGAGTGGGGGACCAGAATGACCTTCAGTTATGGCGAGGCGGCCAAGGGCTCTCAGATTTCAGAAATCATCTTCCGTTCGGCTGGCAAAGATGAAACTATGGGAACTGCAGACGATGTGACCTGGCGGGGCAAGCTGCAAGATTGACATGGGGAACATATGAAAAAGTGCGTATTCGTGGCCGTCGCGGCCTTTGTTTTGAATGTTTCTGCGGCGAGCGTTAATGCGCAGACAGCTCCACCCGCAGCAGTTGAGCAAGTGAAGAGCGTTCAACGTTGGCGCGGCGAAGTTGAAATCCCTGGTTCCAAACTTGAGTTCAGTATTGCACTCTCTGGAAGCGGCGAGACAGCAATCGGCACGATGAGTATTCCGACGCAGGGTGTGAAAGATGCACCGTTGCGCGATTGTAAGGTTGAAGGAAAGAGTTTGAAGTTCACGCTCGGCCTGCCGCAGATGCCAGAGCCCTCGTGGGCACACTTTGAGGCGACGATTGGAGACGATGAATCCAAGGCAGAAGGCTTTCTTCATCAGGGCGGAGCGAAACTGCCACTACATATGACGAAACTGGCGGCGGGAGAATCAGCGGAAAAGGCCAAGCCGCAAGATCCGACAAAGCCGTATCCATATAGCGAGCGCGAAGTTCAATATACAAACGCCGCAGATGGCACAGTTCTCGGCGGGACGTTCACGATTCCCGAGGCTGCCAAGTTTGGCCATGGACCTTTCACCACTGTGTTGCTGATTACAGGGTCGGGAGCACAGAATCGCGATGAGGAACTGATGGGGCATCGGCCGTTTCTGGTGATTGCAGACCACCTCACGCGGGCTGGGATTGCTGTGTTGCGGGTCGATGATCGCGGCGTCGGCAAGTCGACCAGCGGCAAAGCTGGGAAGGAGACCACCCTTGACTTCGCAACAGATGCCAAAGCCGGAGTTGAATTCCTGAAGTTGCAGAAGGAAGTCGACGCCACTCGAATCGGTCTGGTAGGCCACTCTGAGGGCGGCTTGATCGCTCCAATAGTTGCCGCGGAGTCAAGCGATGTGTCGTTCATCGTGATGCTCGCTGGCACCGGTGTCAATGGCCACGAGATACTGGTGGAGCAGATGGCGGCCATGATGCGGGCTGGCGGCGCAGCGGAAGCGTCGATTGCTCCAATCCAAAAAGCGCAGAGCGAAGCGCTATCAGCAGCGGTAGCGGGGAAGTCAGCGGAACTCGAAGCTGCGCTTTCAGAACTCGTTGTACTGCAATACGGACTTGGCGGTCAGACGCCCGATGCGGAGCAATTGGCGACGACCGTCAAGGGAGCAAAAGCCGGGCTTGAACAGCCGTGGATGAAAACATTCCTGACGCTTGATCCGAGAGAATCACTTCGCAAAGTGAAATGCCCTGTGCTGATCCTGAACGGCGGCATGGACGCGCAGGTGGTCGCATCACAGAACATTCCCGAAATTACCAAGGCCCTTCTGACTGGCGGCAACCAGGATTTCACTGTCCGCGTGTTCCCCCAGCTGAATCACCTGTTTCAGACCTGCAAAACGGGCGGAGTTGGCGAGTATGCCATGATTGAGGAGACCTTTGCGCCAGTTGCACTTCACAGCATGACCAATTGGATTCAGTCGACAAGCCAGAAGAAATAAGCCCGGACCTATTTCAAGTAATCGCTCACAATACCGTGCAGAGCTTTCAGTTCTTCGGCCTTGGCCTTAGGCATGACCAGCGTCGCATCCTCGGTTTCAACAACAATCATGTCTTCACAGCCCAGCAGCGCAACGGTGCGACCTGGAACTGCCGAAACGATGAGGTTGTTCTTGCTTTGAACTGCGATCCCGGTACCCAGGCCCGAAATGCGATTGCCGGTTGCATCTGCTTCGACAGTCATCGCATAACTGGGCCACGACCCGACATCGAGCCAGCGGATATCCATCTGAACAGTGGCGATTGAGAACGACTTGTCGCCCTGTTTGATCGCGGCTGCAACAGGTTCCATGACTCCATAGTCGACGCTGATTTTGGGCAAAGTTGGATACACCCGGTCAATAACAGCTTTCTGATCTGGTGTACCCCATGCGGCTGCGATCTCTTGAACTCCGCTGAAAGTCTCAGGCTTGAAGCGTTTGAGACATTCCATGACCGTACTGGCTTTCCAGACAAACATGCCGCTGTTCCAGCCGAAAACGCCGGATTGCACGTAGGCCTGCGCACGAGCAGCATCTGGCTTCTCGACGAATCGTTCGACCTTGAACGCGAGCGGCTTGCCATCTTTGGTGGTTGATTCTGCGATGCCGCTGATTGGCGTCCCAAGTTCGACGTATCCAAAGCCCGTAGCGGCGTACGTCGGCTTGATCGCAAAAGTCACAAGTCGCTTGGGGTCCTGCTCCACAAGGCGGAACGCAAGGTCCATGCGAGCTTGAAAAACTTCGACCGGTTCAATGATGTGATCGCTGGTCAACACCGCGAAAATCGCATCTGGGTCAATCTTCTGCAAAACGGCGGCTGCGAACGCAACGGCATTGATTGTGTCGCGGCCGACTGGCTCCCCAAGGATCTGTTGATGTTCGATAGCCGGAAGATCACGCCGAATGACCGCGCGATATGACTCGCTTGTGCAAATGAACTGATTGGGAGACTCCACAAGCCCTTCGAGTCGCGCCGCCGCAAGTTCGAGCAAACTGCGCGGAGTCTGACCTGGCCGAGCTTGGATGAACTTAATCAGTTGCTTGGGTGTCTGCTGGCGCGACATCGGCCAGAGCCGAGTTCCCGCACCACCTGCCATGATCATTGCGTGTCGCATAGTTGTTACATCGGCCCTTGCAAGTGTTCGATCAAGAGTGCTTGGAGGTTCGGCTCATTATCGCTTTACTGAGAAGACAAGTGCAATCAGTTCATCCGCACTTTGTGCGCCTGGATTGAGCTCCATGGCCTTGCTCACACGCCGCTCCGCATCGGCCCTGGTTTCCCCCAGTGCACAGAGTGCTCCAACGGCATCTTCAGCCGCGGGCGGCAACTTCAAGGCAGGAGACATGCTCAAGCCCGCGCCCCGAATCGTGACGGTTGGCACGCTGCCATCCATAAATGGAAGTACTTTGTCGTGTAATTCAGTGATAATGAGTTCGGACATTTTCTGCCCGATTTCTGGCAGAGCTTTGAGCGCCTTGGAGTCTCGCATTGCAATCGCGTTCGCAATCACTGAAGGTTCCTGAGCCATGGCACGCATCGCTTTGCGATATCCGATGCCGCTGACGGTCGTAAAAAGCTCAAAGAACTCGCGTTCTTTGATGCTGCGAAATCCCAGAATCCGCGGCAAGAAACTCGATCCCTGGCCTTGTCCTTCAAAGTAGCAGAACGTCACCAGTGAAATGTCTGAACCGATGAATGCGCGAAAATGCTCGACAAGAAACGCGGGCAAAAGCACTTCAAGCGTCAGACCGATTGGTAGCTCAACATGGGCCGAAGCCTTGCCAACTGCTACAAGATTTCCCTTGACATTTGCGATCATGCACGTGCTCCCTGACTATCAGCATAGGGCCGCGGAACGTGTGTTTTTGCGCAGAACGTGCGCTTGAGTTTGGTGACTGGGCGGATGATACGGGGTTCGACGTTTCCGCCTCATCAGCAGCCCAACGCCTCGCCGATATTGATGGGCACTAGACAAAGATGACAAGGAACCGAATGCAGCGAGCGACATGCACTGATCAATTTGACCTGGCACTCCCAGAGCGGTGCCCGCTTGATCGAACCGCCACGGCCTGGTTCAAACGAGCCGGCCCGGTGGTGCTCGTCGGAACGCGCCAAACCTTGCCCCTTATCGCGGCGCAATTGCGACTGATCGAAGGAGGTCCCAGGCCAAGCGGCTGGGTGTCAGTCGATAATCAAGAGGATCTGAGGCCCCCCTATATAGGTGGAATGTCTCACCTTGCGAGCTTGCATCGGCTGCTCGGACTTGCAGGAGCGATTGTCTGTATTCCGGCGGCAGATGGTCCCGCACTTGGGCGAGTAAAGGCACAGCTTGCAGAACTGGACATCGAAGCACGAATTGTGCCGCCGCTGGAAGAACTTCTTTTGCCGCAGTCAAAGGGCAATGTTGTCGCGCAGGGATCAATCGCCCTCGCTGGCAAAGCGATTGATGTTGCAGAGTTGATTGGGCGTACGCCATACGGAATCGATCGACGCACCGTGAGTCGAATTCTGACGAATAAGCGGGTGCTGATCACCGGCGCCGGCGGCTCGATCGGATCTGAAATTGCACGAATCGTTGCGACCTTTCGACCCGCACAACTGGTGCTGATGGAGCGATCGGAGAATGCACTTTTCGAAATCGATCGGCAGATCGCTCGTCGATTCCCCGAGCTGTCGCGCAAGGCCCTGCTGCATGACGTTACAGATCACGAATTGACGCAGGAAAAGTTGGCGGAACTCAAGCCACACACCGTTTTTCATGCGGCTGCGCACAAGCATGTTCCGCTGATGGAAGATCATCCTGCGCATGCAGTAGCAAACAATTTCTTTGGAACCAGGTCGATTGCAGATGCAGCACTGAACTGCGGCACCGAGCGGTTTGTGCTCATCTCCAGCGACAAAGCTGTGAACCCGACGAGCGTGATGGGCGCGACTAAGCGACTTGCAGAGATGTACTTGCAGGGATTGCAACGAGGCGGCGAGGGAGTCGCTCCATCAAAAACCGAATTCAGCATTGTGCGATTTGGAAATGTGCTTGGCAGCGCGTGCAGCGTGCTTCCGATCTGGTCGAGCCAGATCGCAGAGGGCGGACCGATTACAGTTACTGACCGCCGCATGACGCGATACTTCATGACAATTCATGAAGCGGCGGCGCTTGTCATTCAGGCCGCGGCAATTGAGAATCCAGTTGTCAGCGCGGGGCAGGCCAATGTCGCGCCGCTCTATGTGCTTGATATGGGTGAACCGATCAGCATTCTGGAATTGGCTCGACGTTTCGTGCTCGCGTGCGGCGTGGTGCCGCGGATCGCGGGCGAAGGTGTGGCAGAATCGAGTGACGCGCGTTCGATTGAAATCCAAATCAGCGGCATTAGACCCGGTGAGAAGCTGCACGAAGAGCTTGCGTACGCTGCGGAACATCTCAATGGAACAAAGTGCCCCGGGATTAACACCTGGGCCGGTGGTGCGTATTCCGGGCCATCTCCGGCGCTGCTCGCGCTTGAGTTGCTCGAAGCCAGAAATACGCAGGATCGCGAAACTGTCGTGAATCTGCTGAAGAGTCTGGTGCCGGAAATGCGTGATGCGGCGGCACTTGCAAAGGCTGAACAGATTGCCGCGTCGCTCAGTTCTGGACGATTCGCCGCCTAAAGTTGTAACGTTCATGAGTGAAAAAGACCGCATCCTGACCGATCTTTCCCGCCAGCGCGACAAGGCTGACGGGTTGCTGAAAGAACTGCAGGAAGCCCGATCTCGCGCAGAACGATTGCTTGAAGAGACCAATCGGCGTGACACGTACAAAGAGGTGACGGGCGCATCGAGTCTGGATAACGCAATTGTGTCGACACGAAACATGGTCGACACGCTTGATCGTCAGATTCAGGAGCTCAAAGTGGTTATGCGACCTGAAGATGCCGAGTCTATTCGCAATGCGCGCCACTGAAGCGCGACACGCGGCAACCTAGAATCACATGCATGACGGATATTGCTCCCACTCGCAGATTTGATGTAGGCACCATCGGCGTCACAAGACTCGAGTGTCCTCTGCTGCCCGATGCGGTCTTGACTGATCCTCTGGCAGGCAGGCTCGATCCGCGCACGTGGTTTGCAGATCCGACCCGACCTTTTGAAATCGAGATCGGTCCTGGCAAAGGCGCGTTTATTGTGAACCAGTGCGCGGCAGAGCCCGAGACCAATTTTCTGGCGATTGAATGGGAAGGTGAAATCTATGCGTACTGCGCCGATCGACTTCGCAGGCGTCAGGCCGGCAACGTGAGAGTGCTGCACGGAAATGCGGTTGATTTTCTGAAGTGGCGAGTGCCCGACAACATCGTGCGGGTTGTACATCTTTACTTTTCAGATCCGTGGCCCAAGTACAAGCATCATAAGAATCGCGTTATTCAGGATGCGTTTCTGGCCCAGGTATTCCGGGTGCTGGTTCCCGGCGGTGAGTTGCGCGTTGTGACTGATCACGATGAGCTCTGGGAGTGGGACTGTGAACACTTTGGCCGCTGGACTGCCGCGGCGGGCAAGGGCGTGCCAGAGTGGATATCGCAAGTTAGCAATGGACCTCCGTTCATCCGCGGCCCGTTTGTATCACCAAAATGGGTTGTAACGGGTGAGGTGCTTGGGACGAACTTTGAACGCAAGTTTCAAAGAGACGATCGCCCCGCACACTCGTGCGTACTGAGAAGATCCTGAGAAAGAACGGCATCGGATCCGCATATAGCTTAGAAATACCTGACGTGTTTGCATGTCCTCTCCACCAGAGTCTGGGGGCATGCGCCTGGAAAAATCCGGGCAGGACTCATAACCCACCAATAGACGTTGACGGCGAAAGTGATCCCTGCTTCACGTCGATTTGACCATGGCACGGAGGAATTCCCCAGGTGAAGATCGGTCGCAAAGTCATCCTTACATTGCTCGCTTCGAGCATTGTCGTGTTCGTTGCCTTCGGATTGCTGGCATCAAAGCTGGTTCTGGATGGGCACCGCGAACTTGAAGATGCGCAGATACGCAGCGATGTCATGCGTGCCGCGGACTCGACTCTCAATGAAGTCACCGTTGTTGCAAACAAGCTGCAGGATTGGGCAGTATGGGATGATTCATTTGAATTTCTGCAGGGCAAGGGTCCTGAGTTTGAAAAAAGAAATATTACACCAGTTGGGTTCACGGGCCTGAGCCTGTGCGGTATGGTCTTCTTCGATCTCAACGGAGTACCATTGACCGCGCGAACGTATGAAGACGAGACGCTTGTCCCTATGTCGCCGTCCCTGTTGACGGCGATCTCGGAGGCAGTCTTTCCTGTGAATGTATCAAAGTCCGGTGAATCGGTGAGCGGCATTATCTGTCACCAGAACCGGACTTACATTGTGGCCGCAGCAGCGGTGGTGCCATCGTCCGGCGAAATGCCTTCGTCGGGAGCCATTGTGTTTGTGCGTGAAGTTAATCAGTCTCTGCTTGAGCAGGTCTGCAAATTGACCAAGCTGGAGGTCTCGCTCTTTCGCCGGGACGAGCCCGCTGTTATCGCGGCAGACCAGTCATATGCGCTTGAGCAGGGAATGTCGCTGGTTGAATCCACTGCGACATCGGTGACGGCCTGGACTCCCATCAATGATCTGCACAAACGGCCCGCGCTTTATGTGAAGGCAACTACTCCAAGAGACATTCTTCGTCACGGCATGCACGCAGTTGAGACTTTGCAGCTCGTACTGGTGGGTGCTGGTGTCGTTGCAATAGCGCTGACCTGGGTACTGCTCAAGATACTCGTCCTGCGCCGAATCGAGCGTGTCACGGGACAGATGCCCCGGCTCGGCGACCAGGTCTCCCTGCTCGATGAATGTGGCAGCGATGAGCTGGGCGAACTTGCAGTAGCCGTTAACTCGATGGTTCGCGATTCCCGCGACAACGCAGCAGTTGTACACAATGAGCGAGAGAAGTTGCGCGAGGTTACCGCGTGCGTGTCAGGGGTGGTCTTCAGAGTCTATCTCGACAAAGAGGACACGCTGGTCGCTGATTTTGTATCGGAAGGGTGCGAAAATCTGCTTGGGTTTGCCGCAGCGGACGTGCGTGAAGACTTTCAGCTGGTTTTTTCGCAGGTAAAGGGAGAGGACCGCAGCAACATTATTGCCGCAGCCAAAAAGGCTTGCCAGTCCCGCTCTCAGTGGAATGACCAGTTTCAGATCGTCCGCGGCGAAACGAGCCACTGGCTCTGCGCCCGTGCTGTACCGTTTACAAGAGCTGATGGACTCTGTGTGCTCTCCGGAGTCCTCTACGACATCACCGAAAGCAAAGAAACAGCGTTGTTGCTCCAGCGTCAATCCCGCGATCTTGTATCCAAAGCAGTTGCGCTTGAAGCGGCCCGCAAGGCAGCTGAGACGGCGAACAAGTCCAAGAGCGAGTTTCTCGCCAACATGTCTCATGAGATTCGCACTCCAATGACTGCGATTCTTGGTTATGCAGATCTGCTCGTCGATCCATCATCGCCGCCAAAAGACCGCGCAGAGTACATTTCCACGATTCGCCGAAACGGCGAACACCTTCTCTCAATTATCAATGACATTCTCGACCTTTCAAAGATCGAGGCAGACCATCTGGTACTCGAAGCGACGGATATGGCTCCGGCACAGTTGATCGAAGAGGTGGTGCTATCACTGCGACCAAGGGCATACGGCAAATCGCTCAAAGTGGAGACGGAGGTCACCTTCCCAATTCCTCGGACAATCACTGGCGATCCGCTGCGCCTGCGTCAGATTCTGGTCAATCTCGTTGGCAACGCAATAAAGTTCACTGAGAGCGGCACGGTCAAGGTGAAGCTTGGTTTCGATAAGGCCTCTGGTTCACTGCAGTTTCACGTTATTGACACCGGCATTGGCCTTGCTCCAGAAGAAAAAGCTCGACTGTTTCAGCCGTTCACACAGGCTGACACCACTGTTTCGCGAAAGTTCGGCGGTACCGGCCTTGGTCTCACAATCTCTCAACGACTTGTGAAGTTGATGGGCGGAGAGATCACTATTGAATCAGAGAAGGGCAAAGGCAGCACTTTCTCATTTGCCCTCCCTGTTGGTGTGCCCGCTCCTGAAGCCCTGATGCTCTTTCCCGCAAATCGTCCGGTCGCAGATCGCGAGATTAAACCGCAGGTTGATCTTGCCGGATTCGGCGCGCGAGTGTTGCTTGCGGAAGATGGACCTGACAATCAGCGGCTCATTTCCTTCCTGCTCCGAAAGGCCGGACTCTCAGTTGTGGTAGCAGAAAACGGTAGAGTGGCAATCGATACGCTTGATCGTGCTCGCGCAGTTGGCGACCGATTCGATCTCATCTTCATGGATATGCAGATGCCGATTCTCGATGGATACAGCGCCACGCGTGAACTTCGCGCTAAGGGCGTACGCACTCCAATCATCGCGCTCACCGCTCATGCGATGAGCAGCGACCGCGACAAATGCCTCGCCGCCGGTTGCGATGATTACGCAACCAAGCCAATTGATCGCGGTGCACTCCTGGCCCTGTGCGAAAGGTACTTGAATCACAAGCGGGCCAATCGCGCAGCCTGATACTACGATCTGGCTCGCATGAATCGACCAATTCCAAAAAACGCAGTGGTGCTCCTTTCTGGAGGACTCGACAGCGCAACCGCACTCGCCGCGGCACGCGCTCAGGGATTTCTCTGTCACGCCCTGAGCATTGACTACGGCCAGCGGCACCGGTTGGAACTGCACGCCGCCGGATTGGTCGCCCGCCAACTCGGCGCAGTATCGCACAAAACTATTGCCGTTGACCTTCGCGCCATCGGCGGCTCTGCGCTCACTGCGGATGTCGATGTGCCCAAAGACCAGCACGAGGCTACGGGTATTCCGGTCACCTATGTCCCTGCACGAAACTTGATCTTCATGTCCCTCGCTGCGGGCTATGCGGAGACGCTGAACGCGTATACGTTGGTTGTCGGAGTGAATGCCGTGGATTACTCGGGGTATCCGGATTGTCGCCAGGAGTTTGTTGATGCATTTATCCGCTGCGTGAATCTTGGTACCAAGGCGGGCACACAGGATGGACATCCGTTTTCAGTGTTCTCACCGCTCGTGACGCTCTCGAAAGCAGAGATCATTCGTTGGGGAACTGAGCTTGGTGTTGATTATTCTCTCACAACGAGTTGTTACGACCCGGCAAGCGATGACCACGGTCCGCTCGCCTGCGGACATTGTGACAGTTGTCATCTGCGTCGCGAGGGATTTGAAACCGCCAGAGTTCCTGACCCAACGCGATATATCCAGTCGCGGGTGGCGCGATGACTTCACCGACGTCATCACCAACTTCGCTGCCAGTGTCGCAACCAATCACACAGAATGTGCTGGTGTCGGAGTGCTTCCATTCAATTCAAGGTGAGGGCAAACTTTCGGGAACGCCAAGCTATTTCATCCGACTGTCGGGATGCAATCTGCGCTGTACCTGGTGTGACACTCCATACGCAAGTTGGAACCCGGAAGGAACACAGCAATCTCTCGAAACGCTCGTGGGAATGGCAGTTGCCTCGGGGGCAAAGCACGTTGTGCTCACAGGCGGCGAACCAATGCTCTTTGATGCGATCGAGCCGCTCTCGCGGGCCTTGCGGTCACGCGGCATGCATATCACAATTGAGACTGCGGGAACGATCTATCGCGATTCGCAATTGGTCGCCTGCGACCTGCTCAGCCTCAGCCCCAAACTCAGCAACTCGACTCCCGCAGCAAACGATCCGCGCGATCCGTCCGGCGCGTGGGCTGCGCGACATGATTCGCGGCGCATCAATATTCCGATCTTGCAGAAACTGATCGACTCCCACCCCATGCATCAGCTCAAGTTTGTGGTTTCAAATGATGCGGATATCGAAGAGATTCACTCGCTCCTGGCACAGCTCAAAGGCTGGACTTCCGGGGACGTATTGCTCATGCCTGAAGGCGTGACGCTGCCAACCCAGGTCAGGAAAACCTGGCTCGTCGACATCTGCCTCAAAAATAATTTCCGCTATTGCCCGAGGCTGCACATCGAACTATTCGGCAACGTTCGCGGCACATGATCATTTACGAACTGCCTTCGCGCATCCGCTCAAGTCCCTCGGGGAATGGGTAAGTCGGGAACACGCCTGCTGCACCGATCTGCCACATCGTTGGGGCCGGGTATACGTCGCCGCGGAATCCGGCCTGATACATGGTTCGGCAGACTGACTCAAAGCTCGGCTCTTTGCCATTCGCTCCGAGCAGGCGGTTTGCCTTTGCATTCAGGAATGACACTGAACACGCCGGTTGTCTGTCGCGCCGATGCTCGAGCATTTTCTGGACGGTTCGGAATCCACGGCCAAGATCGCCAAGCGTGAAATGGTCTTTACCTTTTGGTCGAAGAATCGCCAAAATGAGAATTGAGTCAAGATCAAATTTCAGCACATAAGGCTCGCGGTCGCTCGATGCGTGAATGCTCACTGACTTCTGGAACATCTCGGCGTAGCTCGTGACCGCCTTGGCAGTCCATTGGCTGCTGGGCACCAGATCGACAAGTTGTGACACAACGCCATGCGAGTTGCTTTCGTCGTTGACGCCGCAGATGACCGTGCGATAGCGTGCATCAAGAAGATCGCGGATGAGGTCTTGTCCCCACATGATTCGAATGCGCTCAACCTCGCTGGCACCGGGCAAGAGCGTCAGTCGATCAGGAAACTGATCGCCGTTGAGAAGTGATTCTGCTTCGTCGTCATACAGCCGCGTATTTGGGTTGTTCTTCGATGTCATGTCGCGCTCTCCAAAGGAGGCCAGATGTTCAAACATTCTGAATCGACCGAATCGGTGCATTCTGCAGTCTCATTGTAATGCCGTTGCTGGTTCACGGTAGGCATGCTACGGCCTGCGGATCACAGACGCGTATTCCCTGTCGCCGCTAAGATTCCGCACATGGTCAATCCCCGTCCAATCCTCTTTTACGACGGCGAATGTGGCCTGTGCGACCGAACTGTTCAGTGGATGCTTAAACGCGACCTGCGCCATGTCGTTGATTACGCTCCGCTTCAGGGAACTACCTACGCTGCGATTCCGTTACCTGATAAACCCACGGACCTTGGGACTGTTGTTTTTTACGATCGTGGGGTCCTGCTGGTTCGCAGCAATGCTGTCCTGGGCGCGCTTCGATGCATTGGCGGTGTGTGGGGCCCGCTGGCAGCGATAGCTTTAATCTTGCCACGCTCATTCCGAGACTGGATGTATAACTTCGTTGCCCGCCGCCGTCTCCGCTGGTTTGGCGGCAAAGATTCCTGCAAAATCCCTTCGCGCGCCGATCGTTCTCGCTTCCTCCCGTGACATTCACACTCCTCATTCTCCTTGGTCTGGCTCTTGGCGTGCTCGGCACACTTGTGGGCGCAGGCGGCGGGTTTCTGCTGGTGCCCATTCTTCTATTCATGTACCCCCATGATGAGCCCGAGACCATCACAAGCATTTCGCTCACCGTCATTGCATGTAACGCTATTTCCGGGTCTATCAGCTATGCGCGTCGTCGCAAGGTTGATGTGCGGGCCGCGCTGTGGTTTGCGCTGACAGCCATCCCGGGCTCCGTGCTCGGCGTCATTGTCGCATCGCACCTGCCTAAGTCCGTGTTTCAGCTGATTCTTGGTGCCGTGCTTGTCACAGTCGCGATATTCCTGCTTACGCGTAAGAAGCCGGTTATGGGTTCACAAGGCGCTGCAGGTCCCGAAGCTACTTCGGTAATGGGCCCATCGGTTCCACACTCTCGAACCCGAGGTCTTTTGCTGGCATTTCTTGTTGGATTCATCTCCAGCCTCCTGGGTCTGGGTGGCGGCATTATTCACGTTCCGCTCCTGGTCCACGTCCTTAATTTCCCGGTTCACATCGCCACCGCAACATCGCACCTGGTGCTCGCAATCACAGCATCTGGGGGCGTATTGACCCACATCTTTAACGGCGACTTTCACGCCGGGCTTGATCGCGCTGTACCTCTTTCTATCGGCGTGGTGATTGGGGCTCAGTTCGGCGCAGCTCTCGCGCCCAAGGTCCCGGCTGCAATCATTATGAAGGTTCTCGCCGCGGCGCTTATGTTGGTGGGGCTGCGCGTGCTGGTGCTTGGGTATTCGACGTGGCACTGGTAGATTCAGAGAGCCGCAGAGGCTCTATCCTCCTCTATGTCCCACACCGCTTATCCACCTCCTGGCACGCCGGTCAACAAGCAGGTCACCGGCGCTGCGGCGATCATTACCGATGGTCGCAACCGTGTGCTTCTCCAAAGGCGCGAAGACAACGGGCACTGGGGCCTTCCCGGCGGCGGGGTTGATCCGGGGGAAACTGTGTCGGCCGCGTGCATTCGTGAGGTGAAAGAAGAGACCAATCTCGATGTTGAGATTCTTCGTCTGCACGGCGTGTATTCAGACCCGGCAATCGGCCAACTGATTCGTTATCCCGATGGCAATGTCGCCCACATCATCGCGATCGTCTTCGCATGTCGGGTCATTGGTGGCAATCTGAAGATCAGTCACGAATCCACCGATGCGGGCTGGTTTGACTTCAATGCTCTGCCAGAGCCGATGACTCCTTCGCATCGGGTGCGGCTTGCCGATTTCTATGCGGACCTTGGCTCAGTGCAAAGTGCTGTCTGGTTGAAGTAGTGCGCAGGGATCAAACGTTTACGGGCAATTCGAATGCCAGCTGCATCAAGGGCCGATGCAAGTTCTCATTTCCGCGCCCGTGCTGCTGCGATTGCTGCCAGACTCGCGTCCTTCCGCACCGCATTCGCAACCGCCTGATCCGCTGCCGCCAGAGCTTCCTCAACGTGAACGTTGCTTCCAAGTTCTGCTGCGATCGTCACATAACCTGCCAGGTACATTGCCCGCGCCGGATGGAGTTTGGGCGTGAGTATGTCGCGCTGTGACCAGAGCAGTTCGAGATACTGCGCCTCGTCAATCTTTGCGGGTGTTTCCGCGAGCCCCTCGATCTGTTTGCGAATTTCCGCAGTTCCTCCCGCTTTCTTGCCGCCAGACAGCATCAGCCGGTGCCCAATCAGTCTCAACCCCCATTCTCTCAGTTCCGCACTGTGATTCGGCATCTTGCGGTACAGCGCAACGAGGTCCTTTGTCGCATTTTCGTTCTGCGCATTGGCATCCGGATACTGAAGCAGAAATGAGTCGTACGCCTTGTGTGCAAATTCAAGCGAGGTTTCGAACTGGTCCGCTCTGTCAAATACCCTGCTGATCTGCCGGTACATTCCGCCGCGTGCAGCGGGAACAGTCGTGCGTTCCAATCCCGCTCCAAGTTGATGCGCCAGCGCGGTCGCCTCGTCCAGTCTCCTCGCGGCAAGATGATTGGCCATGAGCGCTCGCACTATTTGAAGCGTTGATTGTGCGGCAAGATCAGCAGTGCCGATCTCGGTAATCCGTCGATTCCACTCGAGCGCCCGATCCGTATTGCCCAGTGACTGTTCGCAACTCATGATGAGGCACATAAAAGTGAGTCGCGTCGCTTGGTCTACCGGCACTTGCGATTCCACGAGCTTCAAGGCCCGCTCCGCGTCATTTCGCGCCGCTGCAAAATGAGAGAGCAACTCCTGCGAACGCCCGTGAAGCCGCAGCGCCTGAATCAGAACTTCGTTGTCCGGCGGCTGAATCAACTCTGCTCTCCGGAGCGTCTCTTTGCTCAACTGGTGACCCAGTTTCATTTGCTGAAGCGTGAGATAGCAATTCCCCAGGCGAGCCATCGCTCCAACAGTCGCCGGATCATTCGGTCCTGCTGCAGTTTCAAGCAAGGCAACCGCCGCCTCCAGTTCTTCTTTGGACTCATCGGTCTTTCCCAGCGACACCAGAACTTCTGCCATCGCAAGCCGCACTTTTGCCTCTACCAGCGGCTGGTCTTTGAATCTCGTCCCAAGCTCCGCACGCCCCTGCATGACCACCTGCAAAATAGTCGCATCTTCCCCCAACCGCTCTGGAGCTGCTGCTTTTAACAGATCATCAATCAGATAGTCTTGCAGCGTTGAGCTCAGTTTTTCACGTGAATCTGCTCGCTGCCGCTCCTTCTCCGCTGAGAAATACATCGAAATACTTACACAAAGCGCGACAACCAGCGCAGTCACGGCAACGGTCGCGCTCGCCACAAGCCCGCGATTCCGCCGCGCAAATCGACTTAACTGATACATCACTGTCGCCGGTCGCGCCAGAATCGGTTCGTGACGCAAATGCCGACGAATATCCTCGGCAAACGCCGCCGCGGTCAAGTACCGTCGCTCGCGCTCTTTGGCCATCGCTTTGGCGACGATCGTCTCAATATCGCGGTCGAACACTTGTCCGGTTGCTGGCTCAGAGAGCGGTAATGGCGGCTGAGTCGTGATAATGATCGCTGCTTCGCCGATCGCCTTGCCGCGAATGTCAAATGGCATTCTTCCGGTGAGCAACTCAGAAAGAAGTACACCCATCGCATAGATATCTGCGCGTGCATCGACTGATACATTGTCACCCGTCAGTTGTTCCGGGCTCATGAATGCGATCGTGCCGATCAATAATCCCGCCTCTGTCATCTGCGAACAGCCGGTGTCCGGTTCAAGCACGCGAGCCACGCCGAAATCAAGTATGACAGGCTGTGGCTCGTCGCTGCCCGTGACTTTCCTGATAAGAATATTCGATGGCTTCAAGTCGCGATGAATTACCCCGTTTGAATGTGCGTGCTGCACTGCATCCGCAACCTTTGCTATCAGCTCAAGTTTCTGAGCAACGGTCATGGTTCGGCCAGCCGCATATTCCATCAGCGACTGACCATCAACATACTCCATCGCGAAGTACGAAATGTCGCCAAAGGGGGTGTTCGCAGTCCCTGCCTCAAAAATCTGGCCAATTCCAGGGTGCTGCAATCTCGCAAGTGCCCGAACCTCGCGCTCAAAGCGTGTTCGCAGCGAATCAGATCCAATCCGATGTGTCTTGAGTGCTACCTCGCGCTCTGGATTGCTTTGTCGCGCCAGATACGCGATTCCCATTCCACCTTCACCAAGTGTCCGCAAAATCTGGTAGGGCCCGATGCAATCCAGTTGCGCTGGCTGGCGTTGCTTATTTTCAAGTAACTCCCGCGCAATCGAACCGGTGCCGGGCTCCGTCTTTTCCGCTACTGAATCATCCAGGTTAAAGAGTGCTGCCACCGCGTCTCGCAGCGGTGTTTCTCCAGGCTCAAGCGATTCCAGCAGGGCAGCGCGTTCCCCTTCAAGCAAGTCACATCCCTGGTGAAATAGTTGACGCACTTTGGCAAACTCCTGTGTTGTGAGCGGCCGGTTCGTCACCCACCCATCTCCTTCTGCATCCACGCTCGCAGCAGTCTCGTATCAAGTTCAATCGTCCGCGGCGATACTCCCAGTACCTCCGCTGTTCTCTCTACGGAAAGTCCGACCAGGAAGCGCAATTCAAATATCTGTGCCAGTCGATTATCCAACTCCGCCAGCTTTGTTAGGGTATCGTCAAGTTCAACCAGGTCCACTTCCTCAACCCGCGCGGCGATCGCATCGGTTTCAATCATCACGCGTTCGGCATTACCGCCTCTCTTTTCAGCCCGCTTTGCCCGGGCCCGATCAATCAGGAGATTTCTCATTGCAGTAGCGGCAACCCTGAAAAAGTGAACCTGATCCTGCCAGTCAGGATTGGGCGTCTTGATCAGCTTCATGCACACTTCATTCACCATTGCGGTTGGCTGGAGCGTGTTGTGGTTCGAATTCCGGTCATGTACCTGATGTGCCAGTCGGCGAAGCTCCCCATACGCAATTTCAAGCAACTGCGATGTCGCCCCGGAATCGCCTTCGCGAATCCGTTGTAACAAATCTTCGATGTTGCTGGATTTCTGAATGCTCATGCGGGCATCCAGAGAATACCCGAACTCCGCATTGTCCGGGCATCAATTTGTGCAACTTGGGGCGAATTTCAGGCTGATAAAAGACCCTACGCACTCAAGTTTTCGAAGAAACGGGCTCCAAATCGCCATTTTTTCCATTCTCAGAATTGTCTTGCGCCTGGCAGATGTCAATTTCGTTCCTATCAACGGGCGCGGAGTGCATCGCAAGGCGTTGTCAGCCCGGTATCTCGTCCGCCCTTTCGAACGAAAAGGACAAGAGATGGTAACCAGAGATTTGCAGAGATCGGCAGTCTCAAGAATCAGCAAGCGACTGATTCCGCTTCTTGCATTGGTCGGTGGGTCGATCATGCAGGTGCCAACGGCTTTTGCACAGTGTCCCCTGAGTATGACGCTTCAGCCTGTTGCACAGTCTGTGTGTGCGGGCGGAACGGTGACGCTGCGATGCACGGCCGCCGGGACAGGCCTCACATATCGCTGGGCGCGTTCCACGGGTGGCAGCGGATTTCTGAATCTGAGTGATAATGCCCGCATCGGCGGCAACAGCGACAAACACTTTGACGGTCTGAATGCTGGCGACCAGGGGACTTTCGTTGTCGCGTGTTCATCACATATGGATTGAACACCGACGCTGACATCGTGCAACTTCCGTTCCTGACCCTTTTTTTGATATGCGAGCAGTTTCATGAATATCCACGCGATTTGTGCCGCCCTTCTTTCACTTTGCTTCTGGAGCAGCAATGTTCTCGCCCAGCGCTCCACGCCCATCCAACTCCTGCACCCCTCCGGTGCCGCGGCCGACCAGTTCGGTCAGGCCGTTGCCATCGACGGCGACACCATGATCGTCGGGGTGCCGTTTGACGATGTGGGGAGCAACACCAACCAGGGCTCGGCCCGGATCTACCGCTGGACCGGCTCCGGCTGGACCTTCGAGGCAACGCTCACCGCCACGGGCGGTGCGGCGCTTGATCGATTCGGTATTTCCGTTGCCCTCTCGGGCGACACGGCGCTGGTGGGGGCAAACCTCGATGATGTCGGTGCCAACATCGACCAAGGCTCGGCATATGTCTTCACCCGCTCGGGCACCACATGGACTCAACAGGCTCAACTCACCGGCTCAGGCGGCGCGGCGGGCGACCAGTTCGGCATGTCCGTCGCTCTCTCGGGCGACACTGCCATCGTGGGGGCGAACCTTGATGATATCGGTGCCATCGCCGACCAAGGCTCGGCGTATGTCTTCACGCGCACCGGCACGTCCTGGACCCAGCAGGCGCGGCTCAACGCCACTGACGGCGCTGCGGGCGACCAGTTCGGCATGTCCGTCGCTCTTTCGGGCGACACTGCCATTGTGGGGGCGAGCTTTGATAACGTGGGTGCCAACTTCGACCAGGGCTCGGCGTATGTCTTCACGCGCACCGGCACGTCCTGGACCCAGCAGGCGCGGC
>CAZAEQ010000001.1:148917-268472 GCA_964484185.1 uncultured Phycisphaeraceae bacterium | reverse complement strand
AAATCTTCATCGATCTCCCTCCTCTCCCACCAGATCCACCCAGCGCATTCACCGGCTTAACCACCGAGAGAACCACCCATGACTCACCAGTTCCTCCCGTAACTCCAGTCCAAGATGAGTTCGCCGACTACCAGGCCAAACTGCGCGCTGCCATGCGCGAATGGTCTCCCGCCGACCCGCGCATCAAAACCATGCTTGAAAACTACGCGACAATCATGCAAACCGTCACCCTTGAACGTCTCACAACAACTCTGCCCACTCTCTCCGAAGAAGCCTGGGTCAAAACCAACGCGCAGATCATCCGCCTCCACGCCATCATGGAACGCACCAACTCCCGCCACGTTCGCCAGCAGCGCGATGAAGCAGCACAAGCCCGCCGCGAAGCAAGAGAACAACAGCGCAAAGAACGTCAGCTCCAACGCGACATCGACAACCGCGCCAAAGCTCAGCGCCAAAAAGACCGCGAAGAACAACGCCGCCAGCGCGAACAAGCCAGAGCCGACCGCGCAGAACAAATGTACCAGCTCGCCCTGCGCAAACTCGAACTCAAAGAACGAAACCTGATCGCAAGTGAAAAGAATGTCACAAAAGAGGTGCAGCCTGCGCATCACAATCCCGGAGACTCCATCGTCTCTCCCGCTCTATCTCCTGATCTCCCGCTCTCATCTTCAACCGCTCTCGCGAATCACTCAACACCCATGTGAGAACGCATCGACAAAATCGAGGTAATCAAAGAAGTCGATGACATCATCGGCATTGAAATCCGCGGCTTGCTCGTTGTCTGCGAAAGCTCCGACGAAGTCGAGGTAATCGAAGAAATCGAGTACACGATCGCAGTTGAAGTCGGCAGCGCAGATCGAAAGAACTGCGATGGTGGAAGTCACACTGCCGCAGGGACTGGAGACTATTACTCGAACATTGAACGGGCCCGGGCAACCGTGCGCGAAGATATTTGGGGCAGGAGAATTTTCTGGAGTAGCGGTCGCATGAGATGCATTTCCGCCGCAGGCAAGGGGGCTTGGCTGAGTTCCCAGGTTGATCCATGTGTCAGGAGTTGTCTCCATCTGCCACTGGTAGCTGAACGGACCAGCGCCAGATGCAACAACGCTGAAAGGTGCCGCAGAGCCCGGACACGTACTTGCGTTTACTGGCTGCTGCGTGATCTGGATGCACGGAAGTTCAGAATTCAGGAAGAACTGGCCCCAGTATTCGTTGTCGCATTGCTGAGACAAGTCGCGATACTCAACACGATTAAACGGCTGAGTTGACGAGACCCCCAGAAACGAGAGCACATTGTCTGGTGCATTAATTTGGAACTCTCCCACAACTGTCGAATTCATCAGGAGTCGAACCAGATAAGTCGCATCGTTGCAGGGGCAGATGGGTGAGCAAGATGAGGCGTCTGTCCCTTCAATGAAATAACTGCCTATTGAATAGACAGGAAATGCCGAGGTGACATCGAGAGCTTCCCAGTCAGAAAGAGCGATCTCGTTGCCAGGATGGAGAGGTATTGACTCCCCGATGAAGAGCGCGATTTCTGGACTGCCGTTGTTGATGGCAAATGTGAGGTCGCCCACGGTCGCAGATGCAACGTGGCGGCCGACAAGCCCAAGATTCGGAAGCGGAGGCTGCGCTGTTGCGCCAGTTGCAGCCTGAAAATGGGCGAGATCGGTAAACACTTGGATGTCTGCACGTGCCCCGGAAATAGAAACGAATGCGAAAGTCGACGCAATCGAAACACCCAAAACATGGCGTTGAAGGCTTCTCATTTTCAACATCTCCCTATGACCATGTCGCTGATGCTACCAGTAGCAGTCGCGGGATGCAATAGGGAAATTGTGCGAAACAGGCTGGAAACCTGATATCAACCCCACCACCGCTTTGACCACATCGCCAGATTGATCATCGGCCAGGCGATCTGCCAGCATTGTCCGCTGTTGGCACTGACCGCAGCAATCGCGGCTTCGTTAAAGACGTCGCGGCAAAGCTGGGATTCATTGACAATCGGAGCGCTCTCGGCGACCCACTCCTGAAACGGGAGCGGAAAACTTGCTTTCGGACGGTCGATGATCTGTTGAGGAATGCAGTCTGCGTAGGCCTGACGGAGGATGATTTTTCCCTGGGCCACGCGGGTAAGCTGGGCGACTGCTACGCCGCCGGATGTGGTTCCTTCGATCTTTTCTGGGGGCTGGAACTTGAGATGCATCGGGAGTGATTCGGCGAGCGTTGCGATCGCCTGATCGGCAAAGGGCGTGCGACCTTCGACACCTTCGAGCATCATCGCGGAATCGAGGCGGCTCAAAAGTCCGGCGAGATTGAAGCGGCGCTGCATTGCGAGAATGGTGTCGAGGCCAGTTCGTGTGCCGCGGAGAGAGAGGCGACGGAATTCATCGATATAGGTAGTCTTCAAGGCGGCATCGGAATCGAGTGCATTCCAGATCTCGTCGTTCAAGATTGCGGACTTGTGTTCAGTTCTGATCCAGGATACTTCGCCGAGCGCGAAGAGGCCGGGTTCGCCCTGAGGATTTTCAAAGTACGCCGCGGCGGCGGACATCGGCTGGGTGTAGCCGCCGAAGAGTTCATCAGCGCCTTCGCCAGAAAGTGCGACGACATTTCCCGCGGAGCGCAGGAATCTGGCGACTTGGTTGATCGCTACTTCGTTGGGAGTGGAGAGCGGCACACCTTGACGATGGACCATTTCAGCCCAGCGCTGGGTAAAGAGTTCCTGCGTGATGTGGGCTTCGTGATGCTGGGTTTTGAAATGCTTGGCGGCAGCGCGGGCAAATTTGAAGTCATCGACTTCATGATGGCCAGCGCAATAGGTTGAGAGTGGGCGGGCGAAATTGCCAGCGGCGATTGCCTGGGCGGCGATGATGGTGCTGTCTATGCCGCCGGAAAGGAGGGAACAGAGCGGAACATCGGAGACGAGATGGCGAGAGACGGAGTCATCGATGGCAGCGCGGATGGTGGCGACGCTGCCGCGGTCACCATCAAGCAGCGGCGAAAAGGCAGATGCGAGGTCGGCGGCTTTAGACCACCAATCGTGTGTGGCGATATGGGGCGTTGATTTTGAAAGATAGATCGAGAGCCACTCGCCAGGAAGTAGAGCGTGAAGGCCTTCAAAGAGAGTCTCAGCGCCGATGGTGGTTCGGATGGTTGAGAGGTACGCGCTGATGGCGGTGAGATTGGGATGGGCGGAGACTTTGGAATGGGCGAGCAGGCCGTGGAGTTCGCTGGCGAAGAGGAGTTCGTTGCCGAGCGAGGTCCAATAGAGAGGTTTGATCCCAAGCGGGTCGCGGGCGACGATGGCGCGTTGTTCGACGAGATCGACGAAGACGAAGGCGTACATCCCTCGAATGCGGGGCATGGCGTCGAGGCCCCAGGTTGCGAGTGCGTAGAGCAGTACTTCGGTGTCGGCGTGGCTTTTGAACGTGATGGATTTGGCGGCAAGGTCGCGGCGGAGTTCGGCGGTGTTGTACAGCTCACCGTTATAGATGATGGCGTAACGGCCGCAGGTGGATTGCATGGGCTGATGGCCGGAAGCGGAGGTTTCGACGACGGCGAGGCGGCGGTGAGCGAGTGCGATGTTGCCGGAGATGAAGAGCCCAGAGCCATCGGGGCCGCGGTGGGCCATGGCATCGCGCATGGCGACGAGGTCCTGGGGAGAGGTTTTGGGGGTAGAGCCAGAGGCGGTGAGGGAAGCTGCTATGCCGCACATGTGGGCGATTACTCCTTAGGAGGAGGAGATATCGGCGGATAGCGGCGGAGTCAGCGAAACAAAACGCCAGAGGTTTGGATCGGCTGTGGCCGAACCTTCCCAGAGCTGGGCAATTGGAAAGGAATCCCAGATGGTGAGGATGCGGAGGGAGCTCGGGAGTTGGGTGACCTGGCTGAGGCCTTGGGCGACGCGTTGGACGGTGCCTCGGTTTTGAGAGATCAAGCCTTCGTAAGAGAGGTAGAGGCGGCGATGGTCGGGAAGGCGGGTGGCGGATAACTGGGCGGCGAGGGGGAGGGTCGGGAGGAACTCGGCGACGCGAAAGGTGAGAAGTAGACCGTCGCCAACATCGGCACCGGGCCAGTCGATCAGCCAGTCGAAGTGGCTAGAGCCATCGGGGAGCGTGTGAAGGAGAAGGACGGTTTTGGAGGAAGAAGAGGGCATTTTCCTTTGTCGGAATTGGTGTGCGAGGGGGCAGAGGATACTAAAGTAGGGTCAGAATTTTGGGCCTGCACGGATGTGCTAAACAGGTCAAAATTTGCAAGGCTACGACTGGGAGAATGTGTATGCGTACCGGATGGACCTGTGTACTGGCGGTGGTGGTTGGCGTGATGTCTGGTTGCTCGAGTTCGCAGCGGCCGCTGCCGATCGTGAAAGACTCGGCATCGTACAACTTTGAAAAGGGATACTTCGACCGGGCACTGGTCGATTACTCTGAGTACATCGATCGCCAGCCAGATGACCTGGAGATGCGGGTTGGACTTGCGAAGACCTATTTAAAACTTGATCGACCGAAGGAAGCACGCGTGCACGCGACCGTTGCACAAGATGTGCGGCCGGCTGAGAGCGCGTATGCGGATCTGCTGGCTGAGTCGCTGCTGATGGCGAACGAGCGCGAGTCGCTGGTTGCATATCTGCAGAAGCGCGTGAGCGAGCGCGGACAGGTGAGCGATTACATCCGCATGGGTGTGTATCAGCAGGCGCTGGGCAATCTGGATGAGTGCAAGCTCGCGCTGAATACGGCAGCACGTATTGATGAAGGCAAGACGATTGCGCCGCATGTTGCACTTGCGAACATGTACGGCAAGATCGGCGACAAGAAGAACGAAGTGCGGCGCCTCAAGATGGCGCTATATGTGGAGCCAGCGAACAAAATGCTGCTTTCAAGAATTGCCGAACTCGGCGGCGATACAGAGGCAACCGCGGCGGTCCGGCCGGATGAATTGCCATGATTTTGGCATAAATACCTTGTTTTTTCGGCAAAGGCGTTACTTTGACCATCGCAATTGCATCTGAATACCAATAATGAAGGCCCGGAGGTTTCCGGGCTTTTTTTCTCAGGAGCTTCTTTCAATGAGCGCACTTGCAACCCAGCCTACTTCAATCAAGTCATCCATGACAGTTTCCACGATCGGTGGAATCGATTTCAAAGTCGCCGACCTCTCACTGGCCGAACTTGGCCGCCATGAAATTCGCCTGGCTGAACACGAAATGCCAGGATTGATGGCGCTGCGGGCGCGGTATGCTGGCAAGAAGCCCTTGAAGGGTGCGCGGATTTCGGGCTCTTTGCACATGACGGTGCAGACTGCCGTGCTGATTGAAACACTGGCGGACCTGGGCGCGGAAATTCGGTGGGCCTCATGCAATATCTTCAGCACGCAGGATTCTGCCGCGGCGGCGATTGTGGTTGGACCCACCGGAACAGTGGCGAACCCCAAGGGCGTGCCGGTGTTTGCGTGGAAGGGTGAGACGCTGGAAGAATATTGGTGGTGTACTTCGCAGATGCTGACATGGCCGGGTGGCAAGGGCCCGGACCTGATTGTCGACGATGGCGGCGATGCGACCCTGCTCGTACACAAGGGTGCAGAGTTTGAGAAGGCTGGTGCGATCCCAGCGTTCAATGCCAAGTCTGAGCCCGAAGAATGGGGCGTCATCCTTGAGTTGCTCCGCAGCGAGCAAGGATTCAAGGGCAAATGGACAAAGGTTGCTGGCGGCTTGAAGGGTGTTTCAGAAGAGACTACTACGGGCGTGCATCGCTTGTATGAAATGCAGAAGGCCGGGACACTTTGTATTCCTGCGGTCAATGTCAACGACTCGGTGACCAAGAGCAAGTTTGATAACGTGTACGGCTGCCGCCACTCGCTCATTGACGGTCTCAACCGCGCGACGGATGTGATGCTCAGCGCGAAGACTGCGGTTGTTCTTGGGTATGGCGATGTGGGTAAGGGTTGCTGCCAGGCTCTGAAGGGACAGGGCTGCCGCGTAATTGTGACGGAAATCGATCCGATTTGTGCGTTGCAGGCGGCGATGGAAGGTTACCAGGTCGCGACGCTTGAGGATGTGATTGAGACTGCGGACATCTTCGTGACGGCAACTGGCTGCATGAATGTGATCACGGTCGATCACATGAAGCGGATGAAGGACAAGGCGATTGTCGGGAACATCGGGCACTTTGACAACGAAATTGACATGGCGGGGCTGTTTGGATTCCCGGGTGTGAAGCGTGTGAATATCAAGCCGCAATTTGATGAATTTGTATTCCCGGCGGCGGGCGGCAAAGGCGCGCACAGCATTCTGGTGCTGGCGGAAGGACGCCTGCTGAATCTTGGTTGTGCAACCGGACACCCGAGCTTTGTGATGTCGGCGAGCTTTACCAATCAGGTGATGGCACAGCTGGATCTGTGGCTGAGCGCTACGAACCAGCCGACGCTGAGCGGACTGCGGTACAGCGAGAACAAGGTGTATCGCCTGCCCAAGAAGCTGGATGAGGAAGTGGCACGGTTGCACCTTGAGAAGCTGGGTGTGCGGTTGACGAAACTGACACAGACCCAGTCTACCTATATGAACATGCCCATCGAAGGGCCGTTCAAGAGCGAGTGGTACCGGTATTAAGGTTCACAGATTCGGAATGTAATTCAAAGGCGTGGAGACAATTCCACGCCTTTTCTATGCGCTCACGCAATTCAGGCTGCAACAATCGGGCATGGGATTTCAGGACCGAGACTATTACCGGGATCGGGATGAGCCGACACCGACTGAGCAGTTGTTAAGGGGTTTGAACAACTTCTTCAGCTGGTCGTTTCGGCTCTTTACCGTGCCGAAGTTTGTGCCGGGGATTTTCGGGATTGAAGTCCGGGTTCATATTTTCTACATCTTGATCGCGGCATGGGAATTGGCGGCATCGTTTGGCAAAGACTCTTGGGGACCAGCGTATGCGGGCGCGATGCTGGCGACGCTGTTTGTTTTTGTGTTGCTGCACGAGTTTGGACACTGCCTGGCGTGCCGCTGGGTGGGTGGCGATGCGGACAAGATTCTAATGTGGCCGCTTGGCGGACTGGCATTTTGCAGGCCGCCGCATCGGTGGAAATCGTCGCTGGTGACAACGGTGGGCGGGCCGCTGGTGAATGTGATTCTGGTGCCGATTCTGGGAGGGGTGTTGCTGGCGGCGGGAGCGCAGCAGAGCGATTTGATTTTCAACCCGATTGTGCCGGACTCGGTGTATGGCGGGGCATTCCTTGCGAACCGCGACATTGTGCATGTGTGGCTGTGGTCGGCGTATTACATGAATCTGGTGTTGTTGCTGTTCAATGTGCTGGTTCCAATGTTTCCGATGGATGGGGGAAGGATTTTTCAGGAACTTTTGTGGGGCAGGCTTGGATATAAGCGGTCGATGCAGATTGCGATCATTGTTGGATATTGCGGCGCGGTGGTGATGTTGCTGTTGGGAATTGCGAGTACGAATTCGAGATTGGTCGGGCTTGCGCTGTTTGGGGCGGCGACGTGTTATGGCGAGCGGCAGAAACTGCGGCAGATTGAAGAGAATTCGGAGTGGGGCTTTGATACCGAGAAGGGTCAACTGGGATTCGATGATGATTCGGATCGCGTGAAGGCGGCGGCGGCAGAACGCAAGGCGGCCAAGGAGCATGCGAAGCAGATGGTGAAAGAGCGGGAGAAGCAGGAAAAAGTCGATGCGATCCTGGACAAGATTCGCGAGTTTGGAATTCAGTCGTTGAGCGAGCGTGATAAGGCGATTTTGAAGAGTGAGACAGAACGCAAGCGCGGCGAACGCTAAATTGATTTTAAGTTTCGAACTGTTCGTTCGCTTACCACATTGCCGGTATTGAGAGTAGTTGCGGGTTCAAAGAGGATGACTTCAACTTCTTCGGCGGCGACTGGGCGGTGTTCTACGCCGCGGGGGACGACGAGGAATTCGCCGGCGTTGACGACTACCTGCTTGTCGCGAAACTCCATGACAAAGCTGCCGCGGTGGACGAGGAACATTTCGTCTTCGTGTTCATGATGATGCCATTCGAAGGCACCTTTGAACTTCGCAAGTTTGACGTGCTGACCGTTGAGTTCGGCGGCGATACGCGGGGACCAGTGGTCGGAGAAACGGGAGAAGGCTTCGGTGAGATTGAGTTTCATGGTCGATCTTACGTGATATCTCGGCTTGGGTGGTTCTGTCTCAGTAGTGTTGTCGCAGGCCGGAATCTTCACCACAGAGCGACTGCTTTGATTGTCAAGCTTTTCTGGACTGATGGGGAGATCCTGGTCGAATTTGGATTGGAGAACGGTTTTGGCTCGATGGTCGCGGCGGTCGATGGAGGTGAAGAGTTCGCGGCGGAAATCGGATTCGAGTTTGGGGATGTGGTCTAGGCGTCGATCGCGGCGTGCGATTTCGATCGCGTGAAGGCGGCGGCGGAGGCGCGCGACATCGCCGAACATCGCCTCATTGAGGCGGTGGATCAGTTCAGGAATTGGCGACGGCTTTTGCACGGGTGGAGGGATAGAGGTCTGTGGGTGGGCCTGCATGTTTGGAGGTGGGATTTGCGGTAATGCGATTTGGATGGGCCAATTGGAATCTGACAAAGAAAAACACCGCGAGACTTGAGAGTTTCGCGGCGGGAGTGAGTTGAAAAATGTGATGTGCTGTTATCTTCGGCGTCGGCCAGCGACTGAGAGAATCGAAATAAAGAGTATCGCCGCAGAACCTGGGGCAGGAATCGAAACGGTGTCAATGAAGAATTTCAGATTTGTCTGATCGGTGCCATCAAGATCAATTTGCTGTCCGCTCGTCAAGTTTCGAATGTACCGAGTGCTATAGCCAGTTGTTCGAGGACCTGCGGCCATAGTCGCCATGTCAGCGGGGTCGATTCCAACTATTTCCGAGAATTGAATGCTCATGAACAGCTGTTGAGGAATGGGAATTTGAAGGGGTCGGAAGAATCCGCCATCGGAATAAATCACGATGCCATCACGCGGTCCAATTGTGATGGTGTCCACGTAGGAATCTTGTCCAAGCAAATGCATGCTTTCGTCGTAGAATCTGATGGTTGTGCGGTAACTCGATAGAGTCGCGGTTTCAGACAAGTTGTAGATTGACCACGCCATGTCAGAGAGCATGGACGGCCCGGAAGTAACTAGTTGTAGATCGTCTGCGAATTCGTCTCCACCTGTTCGCACCGCGCCTCGAAATCGAGAAACTCCACCATGGGTCGCGGTGCGCCAATTGTCGTACGCCCGAATTCCACTTTGAGGAGACTGCAAAGCAAACTGCTGCTCAACAACTTGACGGCTGCCATCAAGCGCTCTGAACATCTGATAAATTCCCTCCGCTTGGCATTGCGAAGAAATTACCACGAGTGCAATCGAAAATGACATGGAAAGATTTGGCTGTGTCATGTGGCTGTCCTCGCGATTAGAAACGAACTCTTGTTGAATTTCTAAACGATGGCGCACTGAAGTCAACAACGGTTGCCTGGGTGTGATTGGCATCGGCCCCTGTCCAGTACATGTTGAACTCGTTGTAATCGTCCATGTTGATTACGCCATCGTTGTTGATGTCACCATTGGCAAATACGATGGGCCAGACCGGCTTGCCAATCGCGGCGGAATTGATCGCGGTCACGATTGATCCTGCCGCCAGGTCGAAGTCCGCCTGATTCACAATGTTGTTCGCATCAAAATCGCAAATGCGAATTTTCCCGAGGCTGTACCATCGCTTGAGCAACTCGGCCTGGCGAGCGAACTTTATCTCGACGTAGCTGCCGTTGACCAGAATATAGTTGTTGTAGGCATTGTACGCGCCAACAACAAAGCCTTTTTCCCGTGCCTGCTTCCACTCGTTCCAGCCCATCTTGTTGCCGTCGCCATCGAGCAGGTGCATCTCTGAGGCATTGCGATCAAATGTGCCCGGCACCCATTCTTTCCATGTTCTACCGTTCGGACTGGCTGCATCAGGTTTGCTTGCAACTTCATAGTTGCCGAACCAGGGCATGTTGCCTACAGCGCAATCGTCCAGTATCTCTCCTCCGTTATTGGGGAGATCGATGGTCGGAAATGTCTCGCCGCCGATTCGAGCGTGTTTCGTTGCAAGTACAGGATTGTGTGCAAGTTCAACGGTTCCCCAGCGGCGCGAACTGTCTGGGATGTTCTCGCTGGCGGCGTCGAGCCAGATGGTCTTGACACCGCAACGATCGATCCAGGGTTCCAACTGAAACCACACTCGCTTCAAGTTGTTTTGCTTTGCATAGCGAGGATCGATCGGAATCGGCGAGGTGTCATTGCCGTGCCATTTGCGCCAAACAGGTTTGTATGTTCGGAAACCGTCCTCGTCCAATCCGTTGAACGACTGTTTGAGCGTTCCGATCGGCACAGGCCCATTTTGAGGGTCCCATTGCGCGATAAACTGCGTCCCGATGTCGTTGTTGTTCGTATTGATCCCGCCGCCAACGTACACCTCGATAGAATACTTGTCGAAGTAATCCTCGTCAGAACTGAAGTTGAAGTTCGTAGGCGTGTGTGCTGCGAGAAACGCCGTCCACGCGTTGGGAGCAGGATTTCCTGACGAATCCACGCCGAGGAAGTACTCGCGCTTCCATGAGGGCATGCATGTGAATTGATTCATTGACTGGTTGGTGCCGCCGTACATGGCGTAAAGCGGGTCACCATCGTGATAAATTGCAAAGTTCGGATCGCCCTCGTGACCCGGCGGATAGGTGATGCCATAGCCTTCGAATTTTCCGCCGTACACGCCAGCCGGTAAATGCATCACGAAGCGGCGAACGCCATTGGTTGCCCAACGATCGAAGTGGCGAATCAGGCAATCGAATTGGTCAGGGACGCCGTTTGGACCGTCAAGAATGAGATTTCGGTTCTCGGTGTAATCGGTGTTGATGCGACCGATGTCCTTAGGATTATTGTCGGCTGAAATTATCGGATTTGCTGGATCGGTGATGTCATAGTCTGCCATCCACCACCAATCTGCGTTGCCGTTTGGATTCTCACCCCAACCAGCGCTGGATAGCTGAACAACCATGAGTGGGCGACGATCTGGTGTCCAATTGGGAAGTTGTCCAGCCCAAGACTGATAGTACAAAGGAGAACCCGGTTGAGCTTGATTCTCTATCCACCCCAATCCGGAGAGCATCCCGGTCCCATCACCAAAAAGATCGGGACTGTTGGGCCTGAGGTGATTTGGACATGCCAGAATGTTCTCGGGTGTGGGATCGCCCTCGGGAACAGGCCCGGGCTGAGCCCTTGCAATCGATACACTACAAACCAAACCCGCGCCCCCCCCCTAACAGTGTCGCAACGATTCTTCGGTTCAACATTGAAATACTCCGTGTGTCAGTCTTTCATCAATCAGAAACGGTTCAGACAACACACCTTCGCCACGAGCGGAGGGCACTTAATAGTCTCTTGCCGGGATTGACACGATGAACCACCGCCGCCCGGCTCCGTGCAGTGATAATTCCCTATCTAATATGGCGCACGATTTGCAAGGTTGCAAATCAAGTGAGATGAATTCGAGATAATTCTCGGACGATGGGCGCGTCTGAGTTCCGCTATGGTGAAACTGAAACTGGCTACACGTTTTTTAGCTTGTTCAGCGCGTTCATCGCGGCGACTTTGTAGCATTCCGCGAGGGTTGGGTAGTTGAAGACAGTGTTGACGAAATACTCGGCGGTGGCTTTGAAGGCGATGGCGGTCTGGCCGATGTGGATGAGTTCGGTGGCGTTGGTGCCGATGGCGTGGACGCCCAGGACTGTGTGGCTGTCCTGGTGGATGAGGAGTTTGAGCATGCCGACTTCATCGCCCAGGAGCTGGCCGCGGGCGATTTCTTTGTAGCGGGCTATGCCGCTTTCGTAGGGAATTTCGGCGGCGGTGAGGCGTTCTTCGGTCCAGCCGACCATGGAGATTTCGGGGATGGCGTAGATGCCATAGGGGAGAAGTTCATCGAAGGATTCGCATGGCTGGCCGAAGGCGTGGCAGGCGGCGATGCGGCCTTGTTCCATGCTGGTGCTGGCAAGGGCGGGGAAGCCGATGACATCGCCAACGGCGTAGATGCCGGGAGCCTGAGTTTGATAGTTTTCATCAACTTTTATTCGGCCGCGATTGTCAGCGGTGACGCCGGCGGCTTCAAGACCGAGTCCGGCAATGCAGCCCTGGCGACCAATGCAGTAGAGAAGGCAGTCAGCTTTGAGGGCCTTGCCGGATTCGAGCGTGGCTTCTACCGAGCATCGCGAGGGAGAGCCGGGAGAGATGGTGCAATCGACCAGGCCCATGCGTTCGACTTTTTCGCCGAGGCGGAGTGTGACGCCGGATTGGCGGAGGTGGTACTGGAGGGCTTCGGTGATTTCGGAGTCGATGAATTCGAGGAGGCGGGGGCGGCCTTCGATGAGGGTGACTTTGACGCCCAGGAGCGCGAGCATGGAGGCGTATTCTGTGCCGATGACGCCGCCACCTACGACGATTATGGAGCGCGGGATAGAGGTGAGGCCGAGGACTTCATCGCTGGTGAGGATGTGGTGGCCGTCGAATTCGATATTGGTTGGGCGGGCGGGCGCGCTGCCGACGGCGATGACGATTTTGGGAGCGGTGACTTGGGTTGAAGAACCTGCGCTTGTCACAGCGACCGTGGTTGGGTTTACGAAGCTGGCGTTGCCGTAGATGAGTTCGATGCCGTTGTTACGAAAGTGACGACCGATGGTGGCAACTTCAGCGCGAATGACTTCCTGGCAGGAATCGAGGATATTGCGGAAGAGGGTTGCACGGGTCTGGTTGATGTCAGAAGAATTCGGGCGGATGCCGCCGAGCGTGAGGATTGCTTCGCGAAGGGCTTTGCTGGGGATGGTGCCGGTATTGATCATCGCGCCGCCGACGGTGGAAGCGCGTTCGATGACGCAGACGGATTTGCCAAGTTTGGCCGCGGCAATAGCAGCACGCTGTCCACCAGCGCCGGATCCGATCACGATGAGGTCATAGGTGTGCATGTTGGATCATTCGAGATACCGTGGACAGTACAGGCACTAGGCATTGGGCACTAGGAAGACCGAAGGCTGGAGCGCAAATGTGGCCGAGTTTGGCCCGATCGGCACGCGCCGAATGGGTACTTATAACCTGTTGTGTCATCGGCGTTGAAGGTGGGCTGACTTCGGGCCGACTTTCTGAAAAGGAGCTTTTTGCTCTGAAATTGGAGAAGTCGTCATGGCAGCTATTTGCATCCGCCGTTGTGTTTGTGCAGTTGTACTTTTGGCGTGTTCGTGGATTGCGCCTCAAGCGGCGGCACAGGAGGACCCGGCAACTTCGTCGAGCTTCACCTATCAAGGGGAGATCAAACGAAACGATGTGGTGGTGAACAGCACGGCGGATCTGCGATTCCGGCTGTATGACTCGGCGGTGGGTGGGACGCAAATTGGGTCGCAGATACAGCCGCCAAGTGCGGCGATTTTGGATGGACGGTTTACGGTGGTGCTCGACTTTGGAACTAATGCGTTTAATGGTCAGAGCCGGTATTTGGAAATTGATGTGCGATCACCGGCAGGGAGTGGGATTTTTCAGACACTTTCGCCGCGGCAGATTTTGACTGCGGTTCCGTATGCGTTGTTTGCAATGAATGGTGGCGGGTCGGGTACTGAGGGGCCGGTTGGTCCGATGGGACCTGCGGGACCGATGGGGCCGGCTGGGCCGATGGGACCGCAGGGGAACGCGGGTGCGCCGGGGCAGCCGGGGTCAATAGGACCTATGGGACCTATAGGACCTATGGGGCCAGCAGGGAACACGGGAACACAGGGACCGGCGGGGCCAAGTGGGCCGGCGGGACCGGCGGGGGCATCGCCATTTTTGCTTGCGGCGACGAATGCTTATTACTTGACGGGCAATGTCGGGATTGGAACGAATGCGCCGCAGTATTTGTTGCATGTTGAGACAGCGCAGGCACGCGCGGGATATTTTGCGAGTTCGCTTGCGAGCGGCGCGGCGTTTGGTGTGCTTGGACGCTCGGCGAGTTCGACGGGTGTGGGTGTGGTTGGATATGCATCATCGACTTCGGGTGCGGCGTATGGCGTGCAGGGTCAAACGGATAGCACTACGGGGCGCGGCGTGTATGGATGGGCCGCGGCGACGACCGGCGGGACGTATGGCGTTTCGGGGCGAGCGGATTCGCCGGATGGAATTGGGACATCGGGGTATGCAGCTGCAACAACTGGCGCGGGGACGGGTGTGCTAGGTGAAGCTGCGGCGGCGAATGATGAAGTTGCGGGTGTGTATGGGCTGGCTTCTGCGACTTCGAGAATTACCACTGGTGTGTGGGGATTGGTGCAGAGCAATGCCGCGGGAGCATCGGCGGTGTATGGATTGGCGACGGCGAATTCAGGGGAGACGATTGGTGTGTATGGAGCGAACGCGAGTGCGGATGGGTACGGCATGTTCTCGGATGGAGATTTTGCTTCGAGTGGAAACAAGCAGTTTGTGATTGATCATCCGCTGGATCCGGCGAATCGGGCGTTGCATCACTACACGACTGAGGGACCGTCTCCATTTAACACGTATCGCGGGAATGTCACGCTAGATGCGGTGGGAGAGGCTGTGGTTTCGCTGCCTGCGTATTTTGAATCGATCAATAGTGATCCGACGTATCAGTTGACTGCTGTTGGGGGAGCTGCACCGTCGCTGCATATTGCGAGCACGGTTTCGAACAATCAATTTCGGATTGCGGGTGGACCGGCCGGATTGACGGTGTCTTGGCAGGTGACTGCGCTCAGGAATGATGCGTATATGCGGGCGCATCCGGCGAAGGATGATGTTGCGAAGATCGGGGATATGAAGGGGCGGTATTACAGGCCGGAACTTTTTGGCGCACCAGAATCAGCTGGGTTCCGCAACAAGACGTCGCGTTTGCCGGTCAGCTCGCAACCTTGATTTCATCAAGCCCAGTGCGCTATTGCCCAGCATTTTTCGAACTGGCGGGTGGCCAGTGCATCTTTCTTGATCCAGTAGTAGAGCGTTCCCAGATCGCCCCACATCCAGCCGGGGCCATTCAAATCGGTGTCCAGTTCCAGGAGTACACGCCAATCAAGTGCGGCAGAAGCGAACTCTTTGCGACGATCTTTGTAGACGCTTGCACCGCCGCAGTACACACCATTTGAGACCAATTCGCATTGGAGCTCCATCGGACCCTGGAAAAGGTTTGCATGTCCGAGCATTTGATGCTGACCACCCACTCGTATCTCATTTTCGATTTCCTCGTAACCATCGAGTCTGGACAGTTCTTTGTGCTGGGCCGCATGCTCCTCGATCCACTCCCAGTTTGGCAGTGATACACCTTGGACAAATTCCACGCTACAGCATTCGAAGATCTTCGTTTTTCTTGGCGGCTGGGCCAGTTCCAGTTCTGTGCCGGGCGCGATGTAGTCAACGTGAAACCCTCCACGATGTGTGGGGTCATATCCAGCCGGCTGATTTTCCGCATACCAGAACTGCAAAAGTCCTTCTCGCGGCAGCACGCCCTCGACATCACACGCTGCCGCGTCAGCACAGTTGATGGTGGCAAGATGGAGGAGCTTCTTCGTTCTCCAGAATGGCAAGAGGCCCTTTGTTTCCCATGTGGGCCACACGGTGCCTTTGGGTACGTAGGGAATGCCGCCGAAACGAGATTCCCAAGCCGAGAGCTGTTCCTGCGGCGTTCGCTCGGCGTGAATTTTGATGCAAGGTCGCGCGAGTGACCTGATGGCCGCCGCATGTTGCTGCATTTTGTGCTTCTCGATAAGTGAGTCGAGTAGGGTCATGGTGAGAGTCTACCAGCTTGTGGGAGTGTGCTCAAACAGCCGGGAATCGACTCACGCGGTGGCGAGGACATTGAGAAATGGAATTCTGCCCAATCGGCTATTGAAACCCAAACTCATCTAATTGAGCTTTCGGATTTCATGGCGCCTTGAGAGGGTTGGCGCAGTAGCTATTGACGCTCAAGATTGAAATGTTTGGATTGCAGCAGGTTGGAATGAACAAGGCATGCCGGCCTGCGATCGACTACGCTTTAAGTTCGTGAGTAATGCAACTCCTCAAACTCGCTGGCGGACTACGACCGAGATTCTCGATGGGCTCGCGGACAGTTCTAACGGCGAAGTGTGGACGACATTTGTCAATCGCCATAGACCACTGATGATTGGCTACCTGCGGAAACTCGGGCTGAACTCGTCGATAGCAGAAGAAGTTGCGCAACAGACTTTGTGTGAATTCGCCGCGGCGTATGCGCGCGGTGTATATGACCGGCGAAAAGGGGGGCTGAGGAACTGGCTTTTTGGAATCGCCAGGAATCAGCTATCAAATCTGAGGCGTTCCGCCGCTCGCAATGCCGGCGATGCGCGTGAGGGCTGTGCCGAGACATTCCTCGATGACCCAGGAGAAGCGATCTGGGAAACTGAATACCGGCAATTCGCCTTACGAAGTTGCTTTTCACAGTTGACGCAAGAGGTTTCATTGGACTCAATGGAGGCGTTTCGACTTTTCTGCATTCAAGGCGTTCCGGCTGCCCAAGTAGCCCTTGCTCTTGGAATGTCTGAAAATGCAGTTTACCTCAACAAACGGCGAATGTTGAGAAGGATTCGCGAACTCTTGTGCCAATTGGATGATGAGTATGCCGATCGCGATTCGCAGGAGCCGGGTACGTGAGCGAATGTCCAGACGAACTAACTTGGGAGAGGTACCTGGGAGGTGCCCTGCGCGGTGAGCAGGAACTTCGCGTGCGCCGCCATGTTGAGGAATGTTCAGAGTGTGCCGCTCGAGCCCGGGCGGATGAGGTCGACAACGCCCTGATCGCCGAAGTTCAGCGAGTCGCTCGGGATGATCAAGGTGCGCTTGAGTCCAATCTCCTCCCGACAGAAATCGCCGGCATGCGTGTCATACGCGTCATTGGCGAAGGCACAACCTCAGTGGTCTATGAGGTCGAGCAGCTGGAGCCCAATCGCTCAATAGCGCTCAAACTCATGCGGCAGTGGCAGCGTGCATCGGAGCGCCGCCTCTCACTTTTTGCTCGAGAAGCCGCGGCTCTGGGACGACTGAATCACCCGGGAATTGCCGCCATCTACTTCGCAGGAAGAACCACGGAAGGTCAGCCGTTTATAGCCTTTGAGTATGCCAAAGGTACGCACCTGGATGATTTCGCGAAATCGACCGGTCGCGATATTGGGCGCATGTGTGAGCTTGTGGCCACAGTCGCCGATGCGGTCCAATATGCGCACGAACAGGGAGTCATTCATCGCGATCTCAAGCCGTCCAATATTGTCGTTGATGATGCCGGACATCCCAAGATCCTGGATTTCGGACTCGCAAGAGTGTCGGTTGAAGGGGCGACGGCACCCACGCTCTACGCTGAGGGGGCCGGAATACTTGGGACTTTGCCGTACATGGCGCCCGAGCAGATAGGTGGAGACGCCAAAGGCATCGATCATCGGTGTGACATTTACGCCCTTGGCGCAATTCTCTATGAACTTCTCTGCGGCCACCCCCCGCACATTCTCGGCGGACTCACCGCGTCCGAAGCCGGCACCCGCATTTGCTTCACCGATGCGCCGCTCCTCAGCGAAGTTCGTCCAGATGTGCCGCCATCGCTGGCAGATTCGGTGGCAAGAGCGCTTGCGCGAACAACATCCATCCGATACGCGACGGCAGCAGATTTCGCAACTGCGCTGAGAGGTTGGCGGAACTCAAAGAGCGTCGAATGCTCCTCCGCGCAAACCGGAAAACGGGTTGTTTGGTGGCTTGCAATTCTTGCAATCGGTATACTTGGAATTTCATTCGCTGGGAGCTTCTGGCCGTCTCCAACTCCACCACACAACTCAAGAAGTGCGCCGATTGCCGAACCTGTCTCGCAACCGGAGCGGCAACTTGTAAGAGATTTGCGCTTGGACGGACCACCCGATGCGAGCCTCAAAGAAGTAAGGTTTCTCTCTTCCTTTATCTATCTGACAGGCGATGCTCAAGCGGCATGGGCGACTGAATCAAATGCACTCAAGATTCGACGAAACGAGTCACAATCAATAGAAATTCCGCGAGACACTGACCCTGAGCAACTACTGCGGGCAGGGCTCGTCGCAGAGGCCGCGGGCGAGTTTGAGATTGCGACCCGATGCTACGACATGGCGGGAAGCAAGAGGGGTCGCATTCGCTTTGCAGGACGAACCTGCAAAGCCCGGGTCTTGAGTGTCTGGCAGGGCTGTGAATTCGCAACAGATGCAATCGCCGGACTGGAACGCGTGGCAGATCAGGACAAAGGTACGAACTCGGCGTTTGCATGCGATGCCTGGCTTGTCATTGCCTTCCACTGGCAGCGCTGTGGGAGGCTTGAAGATGCGCGTCGAGCACATTCTTCTGCAAAAGCGGCGTACGACCTGCTGCCCGCTGATCACCCGCGCCAGTGGTTTGATTCGGAACTTGGACGGCTGAAGATGCTTCTCGATTGACAATTCCGAATGATGCAAGTCCGAATCATCGCTCTGAGAATTTTTGCTTGCGAGAGGACAGATTCGACTTCCCTTCGACCAATCGCTGTCGGCGCATGCTGTATTTCTCAGCTCGCCAACAGGAGCTTCGCATGAGTTACTTTCGCAATTTTCTCATCGTTTCAAGCCTTTTGACGACGGTTTCAGGGGCAGTCGCTGATATCGAGCGATTCGAGGAGCCCTCGCCATTTGACTGGTCACTTACAAAATATCCAAGGACCATTGCAAACAGCCACACATTGTCGCGACCCCATACAGACCTTGGCACAACATGCATCCCATCTGGCGGCGGATTCCCGATCGAATGGATAGGCGACAGAGAAGGATTTTTTACGGGTGGAACCGTCTCGGATTGCGAGGCATGGGCCTTCCGTACTGCGGGGCAGAAACATAAACGCGGCGACAGCCGCATGACCGTGAACATTGATCACACTGAACTCACTGGTAATCCTCAGAAGGCAGGCCTTGTTTCCCGCGGCCAGCTTGACTGGGCTGGTGGATCTCAGGGCTGGGTGCTTACGGGTGTCTCCTCGGGTTACGCCGCGGTCGTAACTTACTATCCCACGGTTGTTCCTAATGGCTATCCAACCACCGTCACAATCTTCAAGCTCAACGGCGATTGCTTAAGTTCCGCGACTCAATTGCGTGTCTCACCAATGTTCTACACCCAATGCGAAGATCAGCACTTCTTGACTTTTGATACGTATGAAACTTCATCGGGAACCGCACTTTTGGCAACACTATCGACCTTGAGCGCTTCTGATCCCGCAGTGAAAATACCGATTGCGATCAGCGCTGGAGCGTGTCCTCCTTACTCAACAGATGCCAATACATTGTGCGCTGTCGATTCAGATCCAAGTCGACCGCTTATTGGGCACAACGGTGTTGTAGCTGATGCCGTTGGCTCAGACGCTGTGCTGATGGACGATGTCACGCTTTCAAATGTGGCCGTTGCCACCTTTGATCAATTTGCCACAGGCACAATCGTTGGAAGTTCAACTGGCGTCCTTCCAGGAACGCCCTTCTTTGATATCGATCCGTTTTTCAGTTCGGACGGAAATGGCGAAAGCGTCGGCACTGTCGCAGTTGAGCGTTTCCAGCGGCCAAATGGCGTCCTCGCTTTCGGAAATGCGACGATACAGAACGCGGGAGCGAATTTTGGATCTGGCCGCATCTGCAATCTGGACTCCATGAACCTGGACATGCAGTTCAACGCTGCGATCAGGCGCGTGCGAATCGACTACCAGTATGCCGGAGCTCCGGTAAACCTGCAGGTAAACGGATCCACTATGTACGTCGGTTCGACTTCCAGTATCCCCGCAGCGATTGCGCCCGGAATTTCCGCAAGCAAGGTGGAAAGCCAGGATGGCCCGATCATTCGCGGACGTCTCACAATCAATAGCGACTCCTTTGACGTCGATCCGTGGCCCATCTTTGGACTTCGATTTGGCGGGCAGAGCATCTCGCTCGACAACATCACAGTCTACTCAGATACCGTTATTTCTGATTGCGATGCAGACTTCAACGGCGATGGCGAAGTCGACTTCTTTGACTATCTCGATTTTGTAGATTCCTTCAGCTCGCTGTCGCCTGAGTCAGATTTCAATGGCGACGGCTCAATCGACTTCTTTGACTACCTCGATTTCGTCGATGCGTTCAGCGTTGGCTGCTGACCGGTCAGATGTGAATTTCAAGTCCAGCGCCGACCCGGCCCTCCGCCGGGTCGCTTTTATTTTGAGTTGAGCCTCTGTACTTGTGTGGTACAACATCACACTCGGGAACCGGAATGGCTGTCTGGAAGGCAATGGAATGTGTCGATATTCAACACCTGCGCCTGGCAGGATATCTATACTGTCTCCCTATGAGCCAGATCCGCCTTTTTACATCTGAATCCGTCTCCATGGGCCATCCTGACAAAGTTGCGGATCAGATTTCTGATGCCGTGCTGGATGCCATGCTTGCTAAAGACCCGATGTCGCGCGTTGCCTGCGAAACGCTGTGCTGCACGGGGCTGGTTGTGGTCGCTGGCGAAGTGACGACTAACACGTGGGTGAATATTCCTGATCTGGTTCGCGAGGTGGTGCGTGATATTGGTTACACCTCGGGAGACATGCGGTTTGATGCCGACTCGTGCGGCGTGATGGTCGCGCTCAACAAGCAGTCGAACGACATTGCGATGGGCGTGAATAAGGATGGGGCGGGCGATCAGGGGATGATGTTTGGATTTGCTTGCCGCGAAACGCCGGAATTGATGCCATTGCCGATTCAACTGGCACACCGGTTGGTGGAGCGGCAGGCACAGGTGAGAAGGGATGATCTGATTCCTGGGCTGCGGCCGGATGCCAAGAGCCAGGTGACGATCGAGTACGATGCGGACAAACCGGTGCGGGTTGATACCGTGGTGCTCTCGACGCAGCATGATGCATCGTGGAACGATCGTCAGGACAAGCTCAAGGCTCTGGTGATCAAGCACATTATCAAGCCGGTACTGGGCGACTGGTACAACAGCGGCATCACGATGCACGTGAACCCGACCGGGCGGTTTGAAATTGGCGGGCCGCATGGTGATACAGGGCTGACGGGAAGAAAAATTATTGTGGATACGTACGGCGGGATGGGTCGCCACGTCGGCGGAGCGTTCAGCGGGAAGGACCCGACTAAGGTTGACCGTTCCGCGGCGTACATGGCGCGGTATATCGCCAAGAACGTGGTGGCGGCGGGAATGGCGGAGCGGTGCGAGATCCAGCTGTCGTATGCCATCGGCGTGGCCAAACCGACAAGCGTGTATGTGGATTGCTTCGGGACCAATCAGGTGGATGAGAAGAAGATCAGCCGGGCAGTTGAAGCAGTTTTCCCCCTTACACCGAAGGGGATCATTGATTCGCTGGGGTTGCGGAAGCCGATCTACAGCCCCACTGCTCGCCACGGACATTTCGGCCGCGAATCGACCACAGGGCAGTATTTTGATCCGGTGGAGCGGAAGAAGATCGGCGGCAACGTCGAGTTCTTCACCTGGGAGAAGACGGACAAAGTGAAGGCGCTGAAGGCCGCGGTGAAGTGAAACGGGTTGTCGGGAGCGAGGCGGAGAGAAGAAAAATTCTTCGAGTTCCGATGTCGCGCTCTTGAAGTGGCGAAAAAAGTCGATAAAGTTTTGCTGGTACGGGTGCACTCGCGAGCGGAAGGCCTGGCGAAGTCTTTCGGCATGTGAGGCGCGGCGTGGTTGAACAGTCAACTGCCGAGCGTTGAAGCACCTTTTGCCAGCATGTCAGGCGCCCTGACTTTTCAGTATCCACGCAAACGCACACTCGCACGGATGACGGCGTTTGCGACATGCAGTTCTCGCGGCACGGAACGCCAGCGGGAACGGCGACAGGCAGCAGCCACGATGGCAACGATTTCAAGTTCGAGCAGTTCGCATGACATTTTTTTGCACGGGACATGGACATGTGCTGATTCAGCGCAGCTCTATGGCATTCCGGATTGGGGCAAGGGTTACGTGAGCGTGAACTCGCGCGGGCACCTGGCGGTGCTGCCGACGAAGGAAGCTGACAAGCAGATCGACCTCAAGGAAGTGGTTGACGGTTTGAAAGAGCGCGGGATTCATACACCGGTGCTGCTTCGATTCAATGACTTGCTGTCACATCGCCTGCGCGAAATTCGCAAGGCATTTGATATCTCGATCGCGGACCAGACGTATGGCGGGCAGTACTCGTGTGTCTATCCGATCAAGGTGAATCAGCAGCGGCATATCTGTGAGCAGATTGCGAGCCTTGCAGTAGAGATGAATTTCGGTCTTGAAGCGGGTTCAAAGCCTGAGCTGATTGCGGTGCTGGGACTTTCGGCAACTGCTGGCGGCCCCGGCGTGAACGGCATGCCGATCATCTGCAACGGTTTCAAGGATGATGAGTTCATTGAGACGGTGATGCTTGCGGCCAAGCTTGGGCGAAACATCATTCCGGTTGTTGAGAAGTGGACTGAGCTTGAGCTGGTGGTGAAGCACGCAAAGGCACTTAATGTGCGGCCGAAGATCGGCTTGCGCGTAAAGCTGTCGAGCCGCGGCGCGGGCAGATGGGAAAGCTCCGCAGGCGTGCGATCGAAGTTTGGTTTGTTTGTGCACGAGGTCATCAAGGCCGTTGAGTATCTGAAGAAGCATGACATGCTGGATTGCCTGAAACTTCTGCACTGCCATGTGGGCAGCCAGTTGTTTGACATTCGCGTGTTTAAGAACGCTGTGAACGAACTGTGCCATATCTATTGCGATCTGGCCAACATGGGCGCGGGCCTGGAAATGCTCGACATTGGCGGCGGGATGGGCGTTGATTATGACGGCTCGCAGAGCGCGTGGTCGAGCAGCATTAACTACACGATTCAGGAATATGCGAACGATGTGGTGTATCGCATAAAGACTGTGTGCGATGAAGCGGGTGTGAAGCACCCGATGATTTTGTCGGAGTCTGGCCGCGCAATGACGGCTTATTCGAGTGTTTTGGTAATCGATGTGCTGGGATCGAGCCGGTTTGAAACTTCGCCGGATATTGAGGCGATTGAAGCACAGATGAAATTGGAGACTGAGGTTCCGCAGCCGATTATCGATTTGCTTGAGACGTTCAAAAATGTGTCGGATCGCAACTTGGCCGAGGCGTATCACGATGCGGCAACTGCGCGCGATGAAGCGATGAGTTTGTTTGGGCTTGGCTATATGTCGCTGCACATGCGTGCGGCGAGCGAGCAGTTGTTCTTTTCGATCGCGGCGAAGCTGCTTGATCGGGCCAAGCGCAAGGGCGAACTGCCGGAAGAATTTGAATCGCTGCCGGAGCTTTTGAGCGATATCTATTTCTGCAATTTCTCGCTGTTCCAGAGCATGCCGGATAGCTGGGCGATTGATCAGCTGTTCCCGATCGCGCCGATTCACCGCTTGAACGAGCGGCCGGCACGCGTGGGAATTCTCGCGGATATCACGTGTGATTCGGATGGGAAGATCGATCACTTTGTGGATAAGCGGATTGATAAGAAGACGCTTGAGTTGCATGAGTTGAAGGACTTGCCGGGCGAAGGCCAGGGCGTGGAACCTTATTACCTGGGTGTGTTCCTGCTGGGCGCGTATCAGGAAATTCTCGGCGATTTGCACAACCTACTTGGCGATACCCATGCGGTGCACCTGACTATTGATGATGCCGGACATTGGTCGATCGATGAAGTGATTGAAGGTGACACGGTTGAGGAGGTCCTGCAGTATGTGCAGTATGACATTCCGGATATGAAGCGGTCGATGCGATTAGACATCGAAGCGGCGTGTAAGCAGGGTCGATTGACTATCGGTGAAGGCAAGAGCTTGCTGAAGTACTTCGATGATGGGCTTGAAGGCTACACGTATCTGGAAGGTTGATTGGGAATTTGAGTCATGAACGCTGAACCGTTGCAGCCTTGCTTCGCGAGTCTGTGTCTTGGTACGCAGAGTCCGCAGAGACCGCAGAAGAAACGCAGAGGAAGGCAATGGGAGGGGTTTAAAGGCATTAGGCATTAGGCATTGTGATTTTTGCAAAGTAAATACATGTTAATATGGTGCCGATTGCGATGATTAATACACGCAACGCGGTTTGTGGCATTTTGCGAGCAATTTTCATTCCGAGGAAACCGCCGGCGATTGAGGCGATGGCCATGGGGAGAATCAGGTTCCAGCGGGCATCGGGTGACGTGATGAAGATCGCGACGGCGACAGCGTTGATGATGGTTCCCAGAACTACTTTCAGTGCGTTGGCGGTTCGCAGTTCTTCTATGCCGCTGATTGCAAGGCCTGCGAGCATGAGGACGCCGATGCCTGCGCCGAAGTAGCCGCCATAGATAGCGATGAGGAACTGGAGGAATGTGGCCAGCACGGGCATGCCATGACTGTGGCGGATGAGTTTCTGGGCGGCGGTGGAAAGGCGTTTTCCAAAGGCGAAGGAGAGGGTTGCGATGAGGAGCAGCCACGGGATTGCGATTTTGAAGGATTCAGAGCTGGTGGTGCGGAGAAGGATTGCGCCGAGGCTTGCACCGATCAGGCTAACTAGCGAGTACGTGATGAGCTGGCGGCGCGGGATCAGGTGAAAGTCGGCGCGGGCGGCGACGACGGAGGAAGCAGCGCCGGGCCAGAGGCCGATTGTGCTGGTGATATTTGCGGCTTTTTCGGAGAGACCGGCGATGCCGGTGAGGACTGGGAAGGAGAGGAATGTGCCGCCACCGGCGACGGCGTTGATCGCGGAGGCGACGAATGCGGCGGCGGTGCAGAGGATGATTGGACCGGCGGCGAGTTCCATTTCGGGATCGGAGGGTATGGGGTGCGCTGCGAGCCCGGAATCGGGCTACGTTTGAACTTCATGAGGACCCTTGAGCACACACTTTCACTAGACCGGGATGGTTGTGCTGTGGAGAGAGCTGTCCTGAGCGGTTCGCAGATCAGCGAATTGATAGCGGCGGTTGGTCCACTGCTCGAACAGAGTTCTAAGCGCCGTGGCGGGGTGAGGTCGCTCTTGACGCTGTCGCCTGCCGCGGTGGAACTTGCCAGATCGGCAGAGGTACGGGCACTCGTTGAGCCGGTTCTTGGAGCGGGCGCTTTTGTGACGCGATCGATCCTGTTTGATAAGTCGCCTGATGCGAACTGGGATGTGGTCTGGCATCAGGACACGACCATTGCTGTCAATGAGCAACATGAGGTTGAGGGTTTTAGACCGTGGTCAACAAAGGCGGGAATTCCGCATGTTCAGCCGCCGGTTGATGTATTGGCGGGGATGCTTACGGTCCGGATTCACCTTGATGATTGCGAAGCTGACAATGGCCCTCTGCTTGTGGTGCCGGGATCACATCACGAGTTGGTGGCTGATGCCGAGATTGATCGAACGACTTGCGACAGTGCGGCGGTCGCGGTGTGTTGCAAAGCGGGCGATGCGATTTTGATGCGTCCGCTCATCCTTCACGCTTCGCGCAAGTCGGCTGCCGCTTCGCATCGTCGCGTGATTCATCTTGAGTTTGCATCGGTCGATCTTCCCGCCCCGTTGCAGTGGGCGCGGATTTAGTAGGAGCGTGTTGGTTCTTCAAGCAACGCCTGCTTGCGAATTCCATTCAGGATGACCAGCGGTGCGACCGAAGCAGCGACGTGTTTGAGAGAGTGGCCGCTGACTACTTCGATGCCGAGCAGGGTCCAGGCTTTGAAGACCTGGTGGTCGGCGGTTTCGAGGACCTTTGCGAGCGCGTACCAGAAGAGTGCGTGCATGAGGACACCGGCTTTGAGGTAGCGGGCTTTGAAGCCCAGGGCCATGACGGGGAGCATGCAGAGCGGTGCGAACTGGACGATTGCGTATGGGCGCAGGTCGCCGCGGCCCTGCTGTTCGGTGTAGTGCCAGTAGAAGACGGAGGCGGCACCGGCGCATAGAAGGGGAATCAGCAGCCAGGCGGCGAGGCGTGAGGAGATGCGGTCGGACACCACCATTGCCACGAGCCCGGCAAATGCGATGGTCATGGGGAATCGGTCCCACGCGAGCGTGGCGTTGCTGGGCGACCAGTGGTAGTAGGCGGAGCCGAAACAGGTGAGGATGACGCCGACGCAGAAGATGGTGAGGGAGGCAAAGTCGGCGTTACCGAGAAGTTTTGCTGAGTTGGTTGTGCGGCGGCGATGGAGCCACATGATGAGCCACATGCCGTAGGCGCCGATGAATGCGAAGGGGAGATTGGACATGACGTCGCCGAAATTGGGAATGCCCCAGAGTGGGCGATGGTCGGCGAAGGCGTGATAGGCCTGATCCTGCGGCAGAGGTCCGCGCGACCAGAGGATGCCGATGGCCGCCAGGACAAGGAGAATCCATACGGTGACAACTGTTTTTCTGCCGTTGAGTTTCAAGCGGGCATCATAACCATGTTCGGGTTCGGGGTGTCGATCTGGACGGTACAGGCATTAGGCAGCAGGCATTAGGCATTAGTGAAAACCGAAGGCAGTAATGAAAGGCATTTCGGACGTGCGTGAGTGGAAGAGGTGATGCAGGCGGATTGGCGCATCTGAGCCAGAACTCGGCAGGGCGGTAAACACCACGACTTGATGGTGATCGGGACGATTACTTCAGCATGGACTTCGGCAACCCCTGGTCGTTATTTTCGAGTGTCATTATCGGGCTGATTGGGATGGCTTTTTTCATCTATGGGAAGAAGCAGACCAATCTGCGCTGTCTTGGCGCAGGTGTGCTCATGTGTGTGTTTCCATATTTTGTGACGAGCGTGATCGCGATGTGGATCATCACTGCGGCGTGCATCGGCGGCGTGTGGATTTCTGGCAAATATCTTGCTTAAGGATTGGAACGGGCTTCCTGACGAGTTGCTATGGGAGCAACGGCGGCGGGTGAGCGCAGCTTGGTTGCTGTCATAAAGCCCACAGTCATCATCATGACGAATGCAGCGCCGAGGAGTGTCGGGGGCGCTGGAGTGGGTACTTGGAACCACGCACAACCAAAACCGATTCCAAATGCGATGAGCAGTGCGAGCGCAATTTTCATGTTCATTTTCCTTCCAGTGGTGACGGCGAGTATGAAGCAGGCGGCGTTTCGATGATTCTGTATTTGAGCATGGTGAGCAGGCCGAGAAGCATGCCCGATGCGGAAATGAACAGGGCATGGGGTACACCGAGGCTGCCTGCGACGATGCCCCAGAGCAGGCTTCCTGCCGCGAGAGTGCCGAAGTGAACTGTGAGATAACAGGCGAAGACGCGGCCGCGGAATTGGGGCGGAGAGATCATTTGAGCGTTGGTGTTGATGGTGACGACCATGGCAAGCCATGCGGTACCGGCGAGGAACATTGCTGGCAATGCGAGGAGGAGCGTGTTGGGCTGATCGCCGCGGAACTTGGCGAGTGCGGCGATGATTGCCATCATTGTGCCGTAGAGGATTGCGGCGGCGGCGAGGACCTGATTGGGGCCAAGTCGTGTCCGGATACGTGGCAAAAGAAGGGTTGCCAACACCGCACCCAGGCCGAGTGAAGCAAGAAGCCATCCGTATCCCGTGGACCCAGTATGAAGTTCATTGCGGGCGATCAGGGGCAGGAGCGCCCACAGCGCACTTGCGAAGATTACGTAGCTGGCGGTACGAACGATCATCGCGTGAACCGGCCGCGAGGAGCGAATGTGTGCGAGACCGGATGCGAGGGCATCGACCACGCGCTCGGAACTATCAGCGTGGTGAGTCGGGACATATTTCCATCGCCAGAGTACAAGTATGAACAAGGAGAAACTCAGAGCGTTGAGCGTGAAGGCGGCGGCGGGACCTTGAGCTGCGACGAGGAGGCCGCCGATTGCGGGACCGATGGTGCGGGAGAGGTTGAGAGAGACTGAGTTGAGCGCTGCGGCCTGCGGGACCTGATTTGCGGGGACCAATTCAACCATGGCGGTCTGCCATGCGGGGTTGGTGATTGCAGCGCTGATGCCGATTGACAACGTGGCGAGCAAGATCATCCAGGGAGTGATGTGGCCAGACCAAGCGACTATCGCGAGGCTGGCGGCGGCGACAGCGGCGAGACATTGCCATGCAAGCATGATTTTGCGGCGGTTCATAACATCAGCGAGTGCGCCGGCCGGCATGGTGAGGAGGAATGCGGGGATACTGCTGGCAAACTGGACGAGGGCCACCATGAGTGCTGCGCGGGAGGGGTCGAGGTCTTTGGTTGAAATGGCCATTTGCCAACCTGCGCCGATTTCTTGGGCCCAGGTGCCGATGTTGGATGCGAGCGCGGCGATCCAGAGCCAGCGGAAGTCTGGGAGGGAGAGGGGTGAGAAGGCATGGGGCGCTGGAGGTGATTCGATCGATTTGGGCATGCTGCGGGAGCAGAGTAGTAGGCAAATCAGGCCGTGGTTGCTGAGGATCGCAGCCAGGCGTGCGCGATGCGGAGGTCATCGGCGATGAGTTCGTGGCCGCAGGGGAGGGCTTGGTGGTTGATGTGGGCACCTGCGGTTTTGAATGTGGCGGCGAGGCGCTGGGCGTTGGAGAGGGGGATGATGGCATCGCGCTCGCCGTTGAGCATGAGGATGTGCGCAGCGGAGAGGTCTGGGAGCTTTGACGGAGTTGCGGTGACCATGGCTCGAAGGAGGATGGAGCGTGTGAGTGGGTTTGGATGAAGGAGTTGCATGGCGGCGATGGTGTTGGCGCCGTTGCTGTACCCCACTGCTGTCAGGCCAGCAGGGTCGATTGCGTAGTGAGTGATGGTAGAGTTGAGCCACGTTGCGAGATCGCGGGTGCGGCGTTCTACATCGGCGAGGTCGAAGACTCCCTCGGCGAGGCGGCGGAAGAAGCGCAGTGCGCCGTTTTCGTTGATGTTGCCGCGGGGGCTGAGGATTGAGGCTTCTGGGTCGAGCGAGCGGGCGAGCGGGATGAGGTCGTGTTCATCGCCGCCGGTGCCGTGGAGCAAGAGGAGCGTGCGCGGACCGGAACCTTTGGTGTACACGTGTTGATGAAGGTTGAGTGACATGGTTTGACCTGATTTGACCTGTTCAGACCTTTGCGACTTCGGGTGTGTTGAGTACTGGAAGTCTGGTTTCGATTTTGGATCGCATGGGTTCGTATTGTGGCGGCAGCTTGAGTGCACTGCCGAGTGTGTCAGGGGTTTCGTCGATGAGGAAGCCCGGGGAATCGGTGGCGAGTTCGAAGAGGACGCCGCTGCGCTCGCGGTAATAGACGCTGCGGAAGTACATGCGTTCGCGGACATCGGTGACGCCGAAGCCGGCGTCCATGAGAGAATTTTGGAGTTCCTGTTGGTGGGCATCGTCGTTCACGCGCATCGCGATGTGGTGGACGATGCCTGCCCCCAGATGGGCGATTGGTGTTTGGGGTTCGTGGACGAGGTCGACGATGCTGGCCATCGCTGTGCCGTTCCCCGCGATGAGGCGGGTGCGGTTGCCTTCGTTAGCGGCGACTTTCATGCCCAAGTGGTCTTTCATCATTCGCATGGTGCCATCGAGATCGCGCACGGTGAGCGTCGCGCTGTGAAAGCCGGTGATGGCGATTGATGCGTCGAGAGCTTTTGGCGGATTCGATGAGCGAGCGGCGGACTCGGCGAGTTCGAGCTGCGTGCCATCGTGGTCTTCGAATTGAATTACCGGAGTTCCGAATCGGGTGGATTCGGAGGTCGCTAGCCCCAGTGATTTGAGACGGTTGGACCAAGTGTTCAGGCTACCCAGTGGCACGGCGAATGTGGTTGCGCTGACGACACCTGAGCCGCGTGTGCCGCGTTTTGCGCCGGGCCAGGGGAAGAATGTGAGGATGGTTCCGGGCGAGCCGGCGGCATCGCCAAAGTAGAGGTGATAGGTTGCGGGGTCATCAAAGTTGACGGTCCGCTTGGCGAGTTGGAGGCCGAGCGTGCTGACGTAGAAGTCGAGATTTTTTTGCGGGCCGGACGCTACTGCGGTGATGTGATGGATTCCGGTTGTAGGCGTTGACATTGTGATTCCTTTCGATTTCGAATTGATTGTTGTCAGTTTGACGCCGCGGAATGAAGGCAGTTTCAGAATCAGATCGATGCGGAGAGACAGTCAGTTGTCCGCCAAACGGATCACCAGTGCGAGCGAACATGATGCTCACAGCGAAAAACGGAACCCGAGCGTGAGCGAAAGAAAGACGATTGGAGCGGTTAGCGCACCTGATTCCATGGCAACATCTGGTTGCCGTGCCAAGTCATTGTGTCGGACTCGTATTTTACGAAGTCTTTGACATGGCCATCGAAGAATGCAAGGTTGCTGGAGCCAGTTCCGCCCCCACTGTCATCGCCCTTGCCGGGATGCGGGCGAGTTTCGCCGGGATAAAAGGTCCCAGGCCAGCGTGCATCATCGGGGTCGACATTGGGGGGCTTTGGCGAGTTGCCGTAGGGAGCGGAGAAGAGATTGGGATTGGTGCCATCGCCGAGCATGATGAACTGAGAAGTGAGTTTCACATCGGGGGCGTAGAGACTTTGGTAAAACTGGCCGCTGGTGCGGGATGCGGTGAAGCGGGCCTGGATGAAGTAGGCGACGAGAATGTCATCGCGTTTGCGGGCAGCGCATTGAAAGGCTTCGAAAGAGTCGAGGTGGGTTTCGATGAGTTCGGCCCAGCCGGGGCCAGGGGTGTCGTTGCCGGTGCCATCGCCGTGGTAGGTGTGCCACTGCGACCAGTGCGGCATGCGTTCTTTGTTGTCGGCGGAGTAGAGGTTGAAGGCTTGAGCGATAGAGCGGAGGTTGACGGAACACTTTTGGGTGCGGGCAGTGCTGCGGACATGGCCGAGGGCGGGGAGGAGAATGGCGATGAGGACAGCGATGACGGAAATGACGACGAGGAGTTCGATGAGGGTGAAACCGGGGATGCGTTTCTTTGGGAAAACCATTGCCGACTCCCGCTGCGCGTCCAAAAGCATACGGGAGTATTCCTCGGGCCAGCGACTCTTTCTATGAACATTCCGCCCCTGGCTTGCGTATAGTTCAACCGTCGCGTCACCCCCGCGACACTCAAAAACTTATCCCGGCTAGGGGGGCTTGGCCGACTGCACAGATGTTCTGCAATCAGCAAACATCTCGGAGATTTCGCAATGGCAAACGGCAAATGGACCAAGAAGGAACTTCTCTCTCGCCCCATCGAGCACATCGATATCACCAAGTTTGATGCGCGGCCTGTGATCGACAGCTATCGCGACATGGCGTACACCGCGCGCACGCTCTCAAACGCCGCTGACATCTACTCGATGATGCTCAAGGACAAAGAGTGCGCGGTGATTTTGACGCTCGCGGGCTCGCTGATTTCAGCGGGCTTGAAGAAGGCGATCATTACGTTGCTCGAGAACAACATGATCGATGCCATCGTGTCGACCGGCGCGAACATTGTTGATCAGGACTTCTTTGAAGGCCTGGGGTTCAAGCACTACATCGCGCCGGGCTCGCCTGAAGCGCCTCCGGTCGATGACATGACGCTTCGCAACCTGATGATCGATCGTATTTACGACACCTACATCAACGAGGATGATCTGCGTGATTGCGATGCGGCAACTCACGAGATCTTCAATGCGTTCGAGCCTGGCGCGTATTCCAGCCGCGAATTCTGCGAAGCGATGGGCGCATACCTCGCGCAGAACCACGCCAAGAACGACTCGATCGTCAAGACCTGCTACCAGAAGCGCGTCCCCATCTTTGTGCCCGCGTTCAGCGACTGCTCTGCCGGTTTCGGCATCGTGTTGCAGCAGACCGAAGCGATCGAAGAAGGCCGCGGACAGGTCGCGTTTGACTCTGGCAAAGACTTCCGTGAACTGACTGACATCAAGCTGGCATGCAAAGACACCGGTCTTCTCATGCTCGGCGGCGGCGTTCCCAAGAACTTCGCTCAGGACATTGTCGTGGCTGCCGAACTGCTCAACGAGCGTAAGGGTGGCAAGGCCCGCGGCGATATCGGCATGCATAAGTACGCGATTCAGATGACGGTCGCTGACTCACGCGATGGAGCACTCTCAGGGTCTACTTTGAGAGAGGCTTGCTCATGGGGTAAGGTCGATGTGGTTCACGAGCAGATGGTGTTCGGCGAACTCACTGCGCTCTTCCCGCTGCTGGCGAGCGATGCGTATCACCGCAAATCCTGGAAGGCACGCAAGGGCTTCAAGTTCGCCAATCTGTTTGAGAAGGGCGATGGCTTGCCGGAGTGGATGAACGCTGCTGGCAAGAAGAAGGCCGTTCGATAAGCAGCGAGGACTGACCTTAAACAACAACGACAACGGCTTCCACTATTGAGGTGGAAGCCGTTTTCACTTGACCCTTGCGCTGGTTGACGCGAGCGTGTCGGCAAGCGACAGAAGCAATGTCCCTGGCCCCGGTACAGTGCCGCCCGCTCCCTGTTACAACTCCCGGACATTCGTCCGATTCAAGCGAGCGCCAACAGTGCGACAGGTCGGGATAAAGCCAAATCACACCTGAATACTCGCTTGACGAGGGAGCCAGCCGCCAGATTCTAGTCGAGCCCCCACCATTCGCTGGCACGTCACCAGAAATCTGGTATGCTCTTACGCACAGACCAGAAGGGGATCGGCCATGCCGCAGACAGTAAATGGAATCGGGACGTGGTATTACGGCAAACGCAACCTCCGCGCCCGGCGCGGAACCTGCGAGTTCTGCGGCAGCCATGGCGATCTTCAGTCCTACGAGACAACCCTTTTCTTTGTTGTTGTTTTCATTCCGCTGATTCCGCTTGGCGCCAAACGCATCAATGACGACTGCCCCAGTTGCCGTCGCCACAATGTCAGTTCGCTGAAAAAATGGAATGAGGCCCGAGACGTATCGATTGCGGAGGAGGCCGCGAAACTCGATGAGAATCCCGGCGACCTTCAGACGGCGATCAAGGCGATCAGCTGTGCTGCCTATTTTGATGCCAAAGACGAATGTCTTGGCATCGTCGCATCGCTTTCGCCTGAACTGCTGAAAGAACCAGAGCTTCTCAATACGATCGCCGATGTTCACCGACACTTCGGAATGGGCGTAGAAGCCGCAAGCTACTACCGCCAATCACTGGCAATCAAAGCTGATCGCGCAGTGTCGCTACGACTTGCCGCGGTGCTTTTTAGCTACAACTCATACGCGGATGCAACCCTGGTTGCAGAACCGTTGCTGCAGGAACACAAGCTGGAAGACTTCTGGCTTTTGACGCTTTACATTTCGGCGATGCAGGCCGCCGGCGCGCACGATCGGGCGATGGTGATGCTCGACGGATTTGCAGCTGCGCACCCAACACTGCTTAAAGACAAGCACTTCAAGAAAATGCAGAGGGTCAGCGAAAAGTACCGCGACAGCGGCAAGCCGATTGCTTCCAAACTGCTCAATGTCAAGGAATTCAAGGAATCCGAGGGCTCGGTGCGCTTTCGAATTGCTCGCTTTATTGGTCCTGTTATCGCCATCGTGGTGCTGAGCATTTACCTCTTTGTAGCTTACAACAACGGCCAGAACCGCCGCATATATCTTGTCAACGGTACGACCTATCCATATGAAGTTGTAATTGGTTCACAGACATTCTCCGTCTCCGCGGATTCGCAGCGATTTGTCACCGTTCCTGAAGATACATATACGATCTCGGTCAATCACCCGCTCAATCTCATTCCTTCATTTCAGGCAGACCTTTCCACCAATTTCTTCACCCGTCCATTTAACAGTCCAATCACTGTAATCAATCCAGATTCTCTTGGACTGGTATTTAAGTGCACGGCTACGTACGCCAGAAATCCTCCTCCATCTACTTACGAGCTCTTCACCGGAAAGCAGATTCACGAGTTAGGGAAGATTGACTGTCCGTTCACACCACTCCCGGCGAAGGTCAGTGTCAAGAGCAATAGCTACTCCTCCGAAAAACGCACGAGCCTGGAACTCTCTTCAGCCGTTAACTTCGATTCACTTGGAATCGTCGGACATTACCTGGGCGCAGGTGAAATCCCCGACAGAGTGGTGAATGGTCTCAAAATCGATCCTGAGTGTGAGACATATCTCTTTGCTTCGAGCGCTGTTCCACAGGAGGATCTTGAGCAGACTATCGAGCCGCTTCTCAAGATCCGTCCAGTTCTGGTCAATGTTCATCGCCTGCACCAGGACACTTGTGAAACACACCATCCAAAATTTGACCTCCAGACCGAGTACCAAACCCTGCTTCACACCGATCCAAAGAACCCAGCCCTGCTCTACCTTCGCGCTCGTGTCACCCATGATCCCAAGGAGAGAATCGCTACGTATATTGCCGCGGCGGCGGGCGATTCACCTCACCCCTACGCAGCCCGTGCACTTGCAAAATTTTACCTTGATAGCGGCGAGTTCGACCTGGCCGCCAGGTATGCCGACCAGGTGATGAAACTGATTCCATGGGATCAAGGCGCTCAGCAGGTCAACCGCTCAACCTTGTTCGCCCGCAGCAAGTTTGCAGAGTGCCTTGAGACGCCGCACCTGCGGGCTACGCCCAACTCGACCTCGGCTCGAGAAGCTGCTGACAAAATTGTCTGTCTCGCTGCACTTCACAAACACGATGAAGCAGTAGCCTACGTTCAGGCGTACCTGGCCGAAGAGGGGCCCGGCGCGAACGAACTGCGTGACCAACTCCTGAGTATTCTCGCGTACTGTGAAAACGACCTTACGAACTGGACGAGATACAACCAACCTGGCGGCAATCTCAACTTCGATGCGCTCATTCAGACAGGTGCGATCGCCGAGGCCGCCAAACTTGTCACCGAGGATTCATCTCTCGAAGACCGATTCACCCTCATTCTCGGTGCCTACATCAAGAACGATTCGACACTTGCCCAGGCCCAGCTCGACCTGGTTATCAACGAATTTGCATCAGCGACCTTCGATGATCGCCTCGCTGCCACCTGGCTGGCGGGAACGGCGACCCCAACTGAGGCACAGCTTCTGTACTGCGTTCCAAGAGAAGTTTCTCGCGCTCTCTTTCTAGCGGTATTGGGCCATTGCCGCCCGGACCTGGCCCCAAAGTGCCTGCCTCTTGCAAACACACTCAATTTCGATCCAAGATTTCCACATCTCCTGATTGCAAAGGCCGCTTCCATCCCTCCGCAATAGGTACTCTCTAAGAACTGGATCAGATCTGTTTCGCAACCTGGCATTTGCGCCAACTGCTAGTATGACCTCACTGCGTTCGCGACCTCAGTCCGTTGTCCGGAATGCAGCGCGGAGCCCCCACTGTTCGTGCTGGCGGCGAACAATGGCACAGGTCTTTGATACACACAGTGCCCACAGCGGCACATCCTGGAGCCTGATCATGTCTGGCCTTTTTGCCGGCACATCCCTCGAACGCCCCGTCACCTGTGAGCACTGCGAAAAGCCGATCGGCCTCTGCGCGTGCCCGCGCGGGACCGATGGCAAACTCGCCCACGCCAAAGATCAGCCCCTCCGCGTCCAGCGTGAATCGCGTCGTGGAAAGACGGTAACGGTTATCTCGGGCTTCACCGCGCGCGAGAAAGATCTGGCGCAACTTCTCAAAGACCTCAAGCAGAAGTTTGCCACCGGTGGCAATCTGTCTGATTCGACGATCGAACTCCAGGGCGACCACCGCGACAGACTCGTTGCCCACCTTCGCACGCTTGGCTACTCGCAGACCAAAGCCAGCGGGGGTTGACTCGGTCAGGCCAATGCACAAAGTAGCTCTACACTCCGCCATGTTCGGTTGGCTTTCTTCATGGCTCAAACCCCGCAAACGTGCCCTGCTCGATCTGCCATCGATCGACCGCGATGCGGTGCGTCATCTCTTTCGCGAAGAGAGCGGACTTCCGTTTGTTATGTGGTCCAAGGCATCGACGTTTATTGCTGAGCAACCAGGCAATCAGGCGGACGCGCAACGAGCCATTGCCGCGGCGTGGCTCGATGAACTGCGGGACAGCCTGACCGTTGATCATCGCCGCTGGCGGTCTCCGGGTGTTGAAGGGCTTGTTCCACTTGAAGGCTCAATCGGACCCAGTCTCGCTCGTGCAGCAGAAAACTCGCTGCAGATCCTCACACGCGATCTGGCCCGGATCCGCGGCGATGGCGCGATCCCGCCCGTTGCCATTGTCGCGCTGGAGCCCAACTCTGCTTATGTCGATTTCACATCCGCGTTCTTCCCAGAGGAAGGCAATTTCGCCACATCCGGCGGCCTGTACATCTTTCGCGAAGATGCATTCCCGCTCCTTTCGATCAATGCCGGAAGTCGTCACGCAATCGAAGACACAGTCGCACACGAACTTACGCATCACGCCCTGCACGGTTGCAACCTGCCACTTTGGATTGAAGAGGGGTTGACGCAGATGATGGAGGAGCGCGTGACGGGAACCAACAACTTTATTCTCAATGCGGAAATGATCGCGAGACAGCGCGAGGCGCTGGAGGACCGGGATTGCGAAGATTTTCTAAGTGGAGATGGATTCCTTTCACCATCTGAAGATGACCAGGAACTCGCCTATCACCTGGCCCAGTGGGTGACTCGATCGCTCCTTGCAACTCGCCCAAGTGACTATTTCAACTTTGCCAAAGCGTGCAAGTTTCAAGATTCACAGGATGCATGCGAGCGGCATTTTGGCGTCGATCCACGCTCGCTCGTCAACTCAATTGTGAATGGTTCGTCGGGCGTTGATTAATACACCCGGCATCCTGCGTTCAGATCTGCTCATACCCTTAGCAGATGCTCGCACTTTCTCTCTTGCTCTGCACGCTCGCTGCGCCTGAACCTCTCACTCTTTACATCTCGCCATCTGGCGATGTGAAGAACTCCGGCAGCGATGTAAATCATGCATTGCCTTCGCTCGCGGCCGCTCGCGATGCGATTCGCACGATTCGGGCGGCGAAGACCACCGTTGGACCCATTACCGTCGAAGTTGCGCCGGGGACCTACTTTCTACCCGAAACACTCGCTTTCACCTCTGACGATTCAGGAACCGCAGACTCGCCCATCACATATCGCGCTAGTAAACCTAACACCGTCATCATCTCCGGCGGCACGCTTTTGTCCGACTGGAAGTTGGTCGACTTTGATGACAAGGTGGTTTTCAGCGCAGACATTCCTCCATCAGTGCCCCTTCCCGTCTCGACAGACTTCCACACTATCTGGGCGCAGCGAAAATCAGACACGTTCGCCAGACGCCTCCCAATTGCCCGCACCCCCGCTGAGGGCAAGTTCCTCTCCATCGAGTCAATTCCTGCCGCAGAACAGTCTGCTTCGTGGATGCAAGGACAGCGAGCATTCTGCTATCGCGAGTCAGATGCCGCGGCATGGGCCAAAATCACACCTGGCGCAGAGGTTGTCACATTCGCTCGCTGGATCGATTCCCATCTCACCGTGAAGTCCATCGATCACAAGACCCGCACGGTCACTTTTACGCTCCCCAGTACTACACAAATCTCTGCGGGGGATCTCTACTACATCGAGAACGATCGCTCGCTGATTACCACGGCGCCAGAGTTCTGGTGCGACCCGGCAGCACGGCGAATCTATGTTTACAGCGCGTATATCGATGCCCCTGGGGAGCCCGCTGCACACATCATGCCGCGCCTGACAACCCTCCTCGAAATCCGCGGCACAGCTTCCGCCCCCATCTCTAACCTCCACTTCCAGAACCTCACTTTCGCACACGCCAAATGGTGGTTCCCCGCGGACTTTCAAACCGACTTCGGCGGCACGAAATCCCGCGGCTTCATACAGGCGGCCAATGGCTGCCCGGGCGCGGTCATCTGCAACTACATGACCAACTCGTCGTTCCAAAACTGCACCATCGCGCACGTCGAGCAATATGGCCTGGAACTCCGCCGCGGATGCCGCGAAAATGTGATTGATTCCTGCACGATTACTGATCTGGGTGCGGGCGCGCTGAAGTTTGGCGAAACCTCTATTGCGACAGAGGCTGCTGACAAGACAGCCAACAACACGATTGAAGCCTGCATACTCACCGATGGCGGCCAGATCCACCATCAAGCCGTGGGCGTCTGGATCGGCCAGAGCCCGGGCAACAAACTCCGCTACAACCGCATCAGCGACTTCGATTACAGCGGCATCTCTATCGGTTGGACCTGGGGCTATGGGCCTGCCGATGCGGGTGCAAACATCGTTGAATTCAACGAGGTCTGTAACCTGGGCTCGCGCTCCGGGAACTCGCAGCCGCCGCTGGGAGACATGGCCGGAATCTACACGCTTGGCAATCAGGCGGGAACGGTCATCCGCCAGAACTTTTTCCACGATATTTTTGGTCGCAGCATCGCATGGGGCATTTACTTTGATGAAGGAACCACAGATATTGTGGCGACGCACAACATCGTAACTCGCACCAGCCACGGCGGATTTCACCAACATTACGGCAAGAACAACACAGTTCAAGGCAATATCTTCGCGTTCGGCCGTGATGCCCAGCTTTGGCGCAGTCGCAAGGAAGACCATCTCTCCTTCACCTTTACCGACAACATTATCCTTGCCGCGCCCGGCGCCAACGTCCTGAGTGGCGACTGGTCAGGCAACATTTCACTTGCCCGTAATGTTTTCTGGCGCACCGATGGCACGCCCTTCTCACTCCCAAATAATCTGACCTTTGAACAATGGCAGGCTTCGATCAACGATTCAACTTCGAGGGTGATAGACCCCGGTTTTGTTGATCCAATTCACGACGGTTTCACACTTACCGCTGCATCCGCGGCGGGTGAAATCATCAGTCCCGTTTCGTTACTCTACTTCAAACTCAGTCACACGTACGGTCCCGCGGCGCGGCCGCAAAGATAGACAGAAGACTACATAGTCGCCAGGTGAAGTTCTGCCAAACGATTGGTCCAGACTCTTAAATTGTATTGATTCCAACATATCTCTCGCCTGACCGGTCCGATATCGCAAGCGCGTGCCGGGCAGCGCTTGACAGAATGCGTTCATTCCCTTAGTCTGTGCGTAAGCACCCGGTTTCGCAATGTAGCGAAGCATGTGCCCGGTCACTCTTGCAGCGTTTGCAAGAGCCCCACATTTTCTCACCGTCGTAAATCGAGTCTGACATCATGGCTACACATCTGTCGCTGCGCGGCCGCGTTGCCGCGTGCCTGTGCGTTTTTGCGTTTGCGCTCGCCGCGATCGCAGAAGTACCCTTTTCCCAAATACCCAACATAGGGCCGGTGAGTCAGTGGGAGTCTCCAACGCGACTCGCATTTCTTGGTCGAATCGATCGGCTTATCGCCTATCGCGCAGCAGAGGTTCCGGTCGAACGTGATCGGACTGTGTACATGGCACAGTCGGATCAAGGGTCCGCAACTGGCGGCGGTAATTCCGGGGATTCGATCGAATCGCCATTTCTGGTTCGTCATATGAGTGATGTAAGGACGCTGCTGTCGAGCCAGCTGATTTCAGGCACCTCAGTGTTGTTTCGTCAAGGCGACACTTTCTTTGCAGATTCCAACAACAACCAGCAGGGAATCACAATTCCCGATGCTGGCAATTGCTCAATTGGGTCCTATTTTGATCAAGCATCGCCAAGCACCGCCAAGCCTCGACTGCTCGCGTTTCGACGAGAGTCAGTTGAAGGGTGGACGTTTGTATCACCCGGAATCTACGAGCGCAATCTCCAGTATTCCGCATACTGGGTCCGAGGGCGTCTTGCCGAATCAGACCCATATCGCGGCTATCGACTCGAGCCCTATGTCAAGCAGCCCAACGCCGATGCGGTTCTCGCGATGCCGCGCTCGTTCTACATGAATCCAAACGGTTCGCTTAGAATTAACATCGGTACAGAACCGAGCGACGACTTAGCCACCGTGGAACTGGCTTGCGGCAAAGGCCCTGGCATACAGATTAGTTTTTCACCCTCGATCCGGCTCGACAACCTCATCATTGAGGGCTGGGGTACCGATCAACCGGAATCTGGAAACGGCGCCATTCGTTCTTCACAGTCGGGGCTCAACACGCTCCTGATTACCAACTGCGAGTGGGGTTGGACAGCCTACCACGGCCTGCTCCATGCTACATCACTTGATGGTGGCATCGTTACGCTCATCAACTGCCAGTTTGGCTATCACACCAACCGAGATGCTGTGTTTTTTGGGGGCGGTGATGGGGCTGTCTGCTTTGCTTTGCTTGGCTCAAATGAGTTCATTCTGGATCGCTGTACTACGTTTGGCGGCGGTCTGCGCCGCGCGGGCGTCGCGGGCGCTGATTCGAATGTTCAGGGGTATCCCGTGTACATGCATACCAATGGTCTCACACCCATTTCACTTCACATTCGCCGCGACTGCGTGTTTATTCCGGCCAGCAGCACCCGCGCACGATACTCAGATTACGGAGGCTGTCCGCAGGGCATTGTCACACTCGCCGGCACGGTTGCATCACAACCTGCCGATCCACTAGATGTTCGTTACTATCGCTCATTCATCATTAACGAGACTGCAGAAATTAACGGCGTTCAGAGCGGCGGCGCATTCAAGACTGTCGACATTAACTGCCGCTCCAAATTTATCTTTCGATCAGGCGGAGGCAATCAGTATCTCTGGGGTGTTGGCAGCAACACATATGACGGACTTTCGATCAATCGCGATATTGAACTCAATTTCCCATCTGACATGACAGGGTACTTTGCCCTGGCCGAATCACAGCTTCAACACAAGCATGTTGTACTGCACGGACGCCTTCGCATCACCGGTGCGGGTCCGACAACGCCAGCATCGTTTTTCAGCACCGAATTCCATGCAGGTCGTCTTGACAACTGTTCAGTGATCTCGTCAATTATTTCAAACGAGACTTCTCGCCTCAGCCCAGTCTGGAACTACGCGAATCGCCCCTCCACACCGACGCAAGGAGGCGTCAATAACACCGCGACTTTTGCCATGCCACCGGCTCCCTGGTCTAACACCCAGTCTCCGGTTGCACTCGCTTCGGCACCTTCGTACCCAATGACTCAAGCTGGAAGTTTGCTTATCCCGGCATCCCTCGCTGGGCAGGTCCCCGATGGACCAGCTGCTGTCGAGTACGACATTCTGGGTCGCCGTCGTCCAATTCCATCTTCAATCGGCCCACTCGAAGCCAACCCTGTCATGTGCGTTGCAGACTTCAACATCGATGGAACACTGAGTTTTTTCGACTACCTTGATTTTGTCGATGCGTATTCCAGCCTGAACTCTGCAGCGGACTTCAATGAAAGCGGCGACATCGACTTCTTTGACTATCTTGACTTTGTCGACGCATACAGCATTGGGTGTTGAGTGGCCGCCTCATTTAAGATTTGCGTCCCCTTCATAAAAATGAGCAAGGCACGGCCCGTAAAGGTCGTGCCTTGCATTTTGAGTTTCTTCCAGTTTCAGCAACCTGCAGCAAACACCTGCACAAAATCGAGATAATCAAAGAAGTCAATCACCGTGTCGCCGTTGAAGTCAGCCGCCGGATCTTCATCGGCAAATGCCTGCACAAAGTCCAGGTAGTCGAAGAAGTCGACAACGCCATCGCCGTTGAAGTCTGCAGCGCAACCAGTGTCTTCGCCATACAGCGACACATCGCCGCCGTTACCGAAGGTATTGGCGTGCACGGCCTTGCTGCCCGATGCCGCGTATTGCCCGCTGCCTGCCATGGCGACGGTGAATGGCGAACCAGGGGTATCGATCGAGCCCACCATGGTCACAGTGCGGTCAAAGATGCGAACTTCGGGATGAGCGTTGTCTTCGGTGCCCCAGCTGGCAACAACAAATCTCGATCCATCATCTGACATCGCAGCGCCAAATGCTGAATCCTGGAACCCACCGATGCCAACAGTGTGAACTTCGCCGAGCATCGTTGCGCTGGGAACATCCCAAGCCCGCACATATGTCTCGAGGTAGTTGGCGGTATACACGTGCGATTCTGAGCACACTGTGCGGCCATCCTGCGAGACTGCCATGCCCCAGGCGAACCACTGCCCCGGTGCGCTGAAGTTAATCACGTTGTTCCATGTCTCTCCATTTTTCGTGAACACTCGCATATCAAACCCACCAACCACAATCGTCTGCCCGTTGCCGGAAATCTGGTACCAGCCGCCTGAGCCCGCGCCGGTTGCCTGGAACACTTCAGCGCCCGTCGTCCGATCGAGCAGTCGCCCGCGGAAATCATTAGTCGCAAGGCACTGGGAACCATCATCAGTAATGCTCACGGCGGTGATCCCGCCCGGACCATCCCAGTGTGAAATCTCTGCACCAGTCTGTGCATTCAGGAAATAGACGCGTGCGAACGCCTGCTGGAGTGCTTGATCGTAATAATCGAAGCCTGCTACAACGGTCGAACCATCGCGAGACACTCTGATGGTGTGCTGCGAGTAATAGGTGCCGTATGGCGCGGGGACGGGAAACGACCAGCTTGGTCCAGCGGTCGAAAATCCACGGATAGTGAAGGGACCGGAGTACTCAACACCATCGATGATCGCCACGCGATCGACGTTCTGAGCCGATCCAACTCCAACAGGACTGTTCACCTGCACCGCGTAATCCGTCGGTGTCCCATCGCCTGGAAGTTCAAAGCTCTGAAGCCGTTCGCCGTTCAGCGACTGGCCAGCCCACAAGTGTGAAGGGCCAAACGCCACTGATTGCGAAATCGCCGCGAAAGTATTGCGATATGTCCATAGCACGCCCGCCGGGCTCTGATCAATCGGGCATCCGTTGCCATCCACTATTTCAATCCGCGCGCCATTAGAATCGGTCACCGCCCGCATAACGCGGCAGCCATCCGAAGCCATCGCGGCAGAACCGATTGCCAGACCTGCCGATAACGCTAATATTCCAGTACATTTCATACGATTTCTCCTTGTCCCGGACTATGGGACTCTGACCACGATACCAGAACTCTCTTGCTTCTTACCAATAAATTTATGGTCCGCATGCAGTTATACCACGGCCGCCAGCGATGCTTGCGCCAACCATCCCAACGCATGCCAAAGCACGCCAAACTACCTATAGTTCCCCATGGCCGAAGAAACTACCCCATCTACCTCACAACCGGGCGCAGCTACACTGCCACAGAAATCGCCGCCAAAACGGGCAGAACTCCCCAAATATCGAGTTCTACTCCATAACGACGACGTCAACGACATGGATTTTGTCATTGACACCATCATGGAACTCGCGGCAGTTTCGCAGCAGCAAGCAGTCATGATCGCCCTCGAAGCTCATAGCAGTCAACTCGCTCTGGTCCTGGTCACCCACAAAGAACGCGCAGAGCTTTACACCGAGCAGTTCGCATCAAAAGGCCTGACTGCAACCATGGAACCTGAGGCCTGATTCACCGGGTTACGTCCTGAAATCTCAGTCCGTTTTCCAACAAGCGACTTTGTCGGACTATTTCTTACTGGACGCTGATGCGTGCAGCCAAGTGGTCACTATCCGCCTCATCACGATCGCCACCATTATCAGCCACTTCACCGAATCCGCTGCATTTTAATCTGTAGCCATGCAACCCAAATCCGCAATCCAACTACATTTCCTACCCGCACACTCCGTGTTACCCGCATCTCGTTCAACTCCGTTCCATATCGCCCACATACCTCTCTCCCTCATTCTTCAATCACAACTTCGCCAGTCGCGGTGAAACTTCTCCGATTCCTCTATCACCGCGGCGGGTTCACAGAACGTGTTCCGCCCCGCCGCGGCTACTTGAGGGGTTCCGGATGTATCTTCGACTTGGCGATGTGCTCGTGAAACAAGGCATCATTACTCCTGAACAGCGCGATGCCATCGTCGCGCAGCAGGTCACGACCCATCGCCCTTTCGGCTGGCTCGCCGAACGCATGTTTGATGTTGACCCGGTCGATGTCGAAAGTGCCTGGGCTTATCAATATGAGTCAGTCGCCAAGACCATCGATCCGACCAAGCAGAAGATTGACCCCGAGGCCCTGCGGCTCATTTCACGCCGCCAGGCTTGGCAGTTCTCAGTGATCCCCATTAAGTTCAACGCTGACGAAGTAGTCGTGTGCACTACACGCGATAACCTGCCGCGTGCGCTGCGTTTCGTGAACTGGAGCGTGAACCAGCCGTGCTCGATCGCGATTACTGATGAAGAGCGCCTGAACGATGCGCTCGCAAAGTACTACCCAATGGCCGGGCTGAGCTATCGCAATATGGTGGGATGATTCCGGTTCTCACCTCGCACGGCTCAAATACACCTTCGCTTCACCCTCAGAAAGCAGGAGCCCTTCATGCAGGGTTTCTGAGTTCTTGGATTCATTTCCATCTTTCACTTCAATGCTCTCGTATTCAATCTCAAGGGTGGTCAACCCATCGCATGATGGGCATCGCGTAACCCTGTAGGTCAGCTTGTCGCTGCTCGCTCCCCCGCCGCTGTCTGCGAGCATGTCCCGCACCGAGCCGGCTTCGCGAATTCTGCCAACAGTGGCCGGCGAAACGCTCGTGACCGAAAACTCGCCGGCCTTCTTATTCGCCCGACAACCACATTTTTCACAAAATGGCGTATCCGCCGCGGCGACCCCACCGCCCAGGCTCACCAGCACAATCGCGATTCCTTCGATCACCCAGATGGCCCACACAAAGAAACCGGAAATCGCAATGCCAGAACTCAAACGCCCGACCGACCACCCTTGCGCCACTTTTTCGGAAATGTAATCGGAGAATGAGACCGGCGGCCCACCCTGCCCCCACACCACTCCGATCCCGTCAAAGACATGTGCTGTGTACGCAAAAAAGTGCGAAGCCCCTACGCCGACAAGTCCAACGATGGCGCCAATCGCTGCACCCGCCGCCTGATTGCGGCATTTTGTCAATCGCAACAGGAACACATTCGACACCGCCAGTAGCAGCGCGTATCCAAGCATGATGAAGAAGTTGATGTAAATGAATGGGATCCAGCTGATCAACACCTGATACAACCACGCGCCTCCTGCCGCGATCGGAAGCAGCACGATCAGCGTGAGCGGCGTGAATGTCCCCATGATTCCGGATGGTTCATATTTTGCAAGCATGGCGAACAGCGTACCAGAACGGCGACTTCTGTGTAGCGGTTGCAGAGCCCATGCACCCGCTACGCCGACGATCATTGCACCTCTTCCGTCGATACTGTCACCATCTCCAGCCGATCGCTATCGTCAAACTGAAAATGCAGAACAAATCCAGACATGGAATACCGAACCCAAATGGGTATTCGACCCAACATTGCATTTGCCTCTCCACCGCCACTTTGCGTTGGCTCACCCACCTTACGGATCACTTCTGCCTTCGAATCGCCATATTGAACACCATGCGGAAGCAGCCCTCTGTATTCTGCGAGGCCATCGTGCCCGCTTCGATGCAAATGGAACGCGCAAAGAAAGAGCTCTTCCGGGTCCTGGACTTCTGCCTCCGACACCACCCACGGCGCCTCGTTGAACACAACTTCTACCCCGAATTCCTTGTACACAAGTGAGCCGTAGTACGCGTCTCTTTCGATCTCAGTCATTGATGATCCGAAGAAATACCTCACCCTCGGGTCGTGTTCGGACCGCCGCAAAAGCTGTACAAGTGTCGAGAACTCAAAGTCCGGCTCCAGCATTTTTCATTGTTGGGCTTCAAAAGAGCCTCCTCCTCTTGCGAATTCACCCCAAAACCCAAGCACCCAGCCACGCCCTCCCACCTACAATCTCATAATGCCCCGCTCCACCCAAACGAAAACCAAGCCCGGTCGCATCAACGACCGCGTTGAGTCCGTCTCATTCGTGAGCCTGGGCTGTCCCAAAAACCTCGTCGACTCTGAGAAAATGCTCGGCTCGCTTGCTGAAGCTGGCATCGTTCCTATCTCATTCGATGGCGAGTCGTTCGGCGGCGCTGATTCGGTCGTCATCAACACCTGCGGCTTTCTCGAAGCATCCAAAGACGAATCACTGAGCGTCATCAAAGAAGCAATCGAAGCCAAGAACCGCGGCGAACTCAAACGCGTCGTCGTTGCCGGCTGCCTTGTTCAACGTCACCGCGCCAAAATGCTCGAATGGGCTCCCGGCATCGATGCCATGGTCGGCGTCTTTGATCGCGACAAGATCGTCGAAGCTGTCACGGGAATCGCGCCCGAGCGCAAATCACTTGCCGAATCCGCCAGCACCGGTCCCAAGTACTGGATCGCTGCCAACGCACTCGTCGCCGCCAAAGAACGCGGCATGACCACCGCGGGCCTCACCGTCAACGGGAAAGATGGCAAAGGCGTCGGCTACTTCGAAGACGATTCCGCCCGCCTTCGCCTCACTCCGCGGCACTACGCATATCTCCGCATCTCTGAAGGCTGCAACCAGAACTGTGCCTTCTGCACAATTCCCTCAATCCGCGGCAAGATGCGCTCCAAACCCCTCGACCGCATTGTCAACGAAACTCGTGAACTGATTAACGATGGCGCGCATGAGTTGCTCCTCATCGGTCAGGACACGACAAGTTACGGCGATGACATCGGAGCAGGACTGAAAGTTTCAAAGCCAATGAAGGCGTCGAATTACGAGCAATACGGCGGCTTGCCCACACTGATTCAGGCAATCTCTGACACCATGGACGACATGGGCAGTCAGGGCTGGATCCGCCTCATGTACGCCTACCCCACCAACTTCAGCGATGCGATCATTGAATCGTTCGCGGGGCTGGTGAAAAAGGGTCACTTGCTTCCGTATCTGGATATTCCGCTTCAGCACGCATCCACTCGAGTGCTTGAGCTCATGCGCCGCAATGCGACCCGCGATCAGCAAACCGAACTGATTCACAAGCTCCGCAAAGCCATCCCCGGATTCACAGTCCGCACTACATTCATTTCCGGCTTCCCCGGCGAGACCGAAGCTGATCACCAGGAACTCCTGAACTTCATTGAAGAAATGAAGTTCGAGGCGGTCGGCGTGTTTGAGTATTCACACGAAGATGGAACTGTCGCCGGCACGATGGAAAACGATGCGAAACTGCGCGTCTCTCAGGAAGACAAGAAACGCCGCCGCGATGAAGTGATGGAATTGCAGCAGAAGATCGCCTTCGCGAAGGCCGCTCACCTCGCCTCAGCGTTCGACGAGAAAAACCCCTTGGCCGGTGGCAACAAAGTCGATGTCGTCATCGATGCCGCACTCCGCACCAGTGGCAAAGCCACCAGCGGCGTCTCTGGCGGCGGCAAGCTCTACACCGGTCGCACCAAATTCCAGGCCCCGCAAGTCGATGCGGTCACGTTCGTGCAATCCCGCGAGAAGCTGGCCTCAGGCGAGATCGTCAATTGCACGATCGTCGGCAGCGATGGCTACGACCTGATCGCTCGCCCCACTGCTGAGCTGGAAAAGAAAATCGGGCTCAACATCCTTCGCTGATTTCATGTTCAGAAGAACAGCCGGTCAATGGAGAGGTACAGAGCAAACGCACCGATCGCGCCCGACAGCGGCAGCACGAATCGTGCTCGGTACCACTGCTTCTCTCTGAACCACGCACCAAATAGCAGGAACGCGCCTGCGATCACTGCGAACTGGCCGATCTCTACGCCAAGGTTGAACCCTACCAGCGCTAATCCAAAGTGGTCCCCGGGCATTCCCAGCTCTTGAAGCACTCCCGCAAACCCAAGCCCATGAAGGAGCCCAAACATGAACACCACCGCGAGCCGCTGCGGCGGCAGTTTCGCTACCAACATGTTTTCAACTGCGACATACACAATGGAAATTGCAATGAGCGGCTCGACGATGTTTGACGGCAGCGTCACGACTCCCGAAATTGAAAGCGCGAGCGAGATCGAGTGCGCGATCGTGAATGCAGTCACCTGCATTGCCAGCGCCTTGAACTTGGTGCTCAGCAGGTACAGGCACAGCACAAAGATGATGTGATCGAACCCGAGCGGAATAATGTGCGTGAAGCCCAGCCACACATATTGCCCGAACAACTCTGCTTCTGACCGCTCCACGATCTGCTGGCTCAACTGAAAATCCCGCGACTTCACCTTGGCGCCAAGCCACTGAGTCTCCTGGCCCGCTTTCCCATCCTGCGTAAAGACCAGGTAATACTCGCCGATATCCAGGTCCGACTTGAATGCGATGGTCTTCGGATCCGCGGCGAAGCGGCCACTTGCCTGCAACTCGACAATGTTGCTCCCCGCTGCACCCTTTGCTGGCGCTCGCGCCACCGCTAATTCCGGGGGCGCTCCCTCTTGAACGCCCCCGAAATACAGCGATGTTGTCTGTTGCAGTTGCCGCGGAAAATCCTTCGCCGTGGCAGAAGGCACATGATCGAGGTCCGCTGTAATCACAATCGAGTATGTGCCTGCCTCGCCGCACCGAATCTCAACTTTCATCGCGCCAAAGTCATGCCCCAGCGCATTGCACGCACATACCGCCATCACGACAAGTTGGCACAGAATGGCCTTTCCACAGTGTGCCATCGCCATCCTCACTTGCTTCCAGTCGCCGCAGCCTGACCCGGCGCAGCCGAAATTTCAAACGTCAGCGAAGCCCAATGACTTTCCCAATCACTATCGCCGCCATTCTCACTCACCGGCGCGATCTTCACAGCATTGAGTCGCCATAGACCTGCCTTATCGAGTTTGAACTTGACCTTGCCTTTCTCATCACTCCGCTCGCTCAGCGTTCTGGTTGGATCATCACGGTTGACAGCCTTCACCAGCACATTCGCCGCCGGCTTCGAGTCCGCAAGAACAGTGAAACTCATCTCTTGATCCAGCTTGTGCAGCGCAGGATGCGAATCTGCACAGAGCTCAATCGGATACCCCAGCACTTTGTCAAACCCTGCCCCGCGGTCATCACCAACACTCAAGATCGCTTTTGCACACCGCGAGAATCGCTCTCGCCCATCCTTCACCTGCTCACCCGCCTCTTTACGAAGTGCGGTCGCGTTATCTAGCCCCTCATCCTTCAGATACTTTTCAAACTTGTCGCCACCAAGCACCACTCGTGTGGGCTTGCTGAGATATCCGACCGTGTAGGTTCCTGCCGTCTGCGCCCGCACAATTCCTGCAGGATCCGCCCCATCCATCCCCATAATCGCGATCGATCCCGCAGAGTCCAGCAACTCGAATTTCAGCAATTTCGTCGGGTCTCGCGGCCTGGATTCGCCAGGAAAGCCGTCCCCCACCCTCGTTTGAATCTGTACAACTTCCCCTGGCTGGACGCTGTACTTTGACAAGTTCAGCCAGAACTCGTGCGCGAGGGCTTGTGTACCCAGCATGCAGAGTCCGATCACACTAACGATTGCTCGATTGAGTTTCATACATACCTCTTAAAACGGCGGGCTGAACTTTCGAACAACCCGCCGCGAACGTGGTGCGCCCGGCGCATCAACCGCGCCCCTTTGGAGAAATCAGCATTTAGTTGCCAGCGCCAGGGAGAGGTGACAGCAGATACGGAAACGAATCGCTGAAGAACGAATCGTCGACAATCGCACCATCGGTAAACGGTGCGTTGCCCTGCGGTGCACACCCGCCGGCCTGTCCTGCATCTGGGTACAACACTCCCATCACAACCCGCAACGCAACATCGACAACATCGTCACCGGGACGACGACCGTTGGGAAAGCCCGCCAGATCGCCGCCGATCACGCCGAGTCGATTCTGCATGCCACGCGGCTTGATCGCGATGCCGCCGTTTGCGGGGTTGGTGTTGGTATTGAGCCGCAGCATTTCCGAAGCCACGACATTTTGCGGCTGATTCAAACCTGGAACACCGGTCAAGAACACCGCAACCAGGTCATTTCGCGGCAGACACGGAGGCGTCACGCCAAACAACAGATTGAGAATCACCGGCAATGTCGGATTGGTGACATAGGTTGCAAACTGACCATCGCCGCTGGGAACGCTCGCGTTAAACAGGTCTTTATCGCGCAGCCCGATCACCACTTCATTGACCAGTGGCATGCCGAGCCGCGAAACCTGTATGTAGTTTCCAGTAGTCGTCGCCGGCTTGTTGAATGTCGGAGCAGTCGTAAGTACCCGTGCACGCGGCATACTCGCACTTGTCCATCCTCCGATCACAGCATCCTGTGTCTTGGAATTCTTGAGATAGCTCGCTGGCACTTCCAGAATAAACGATGTGATGTTCTTGTCTGCAAGCGTGTCGGGACGTCCATTTTCCGCGCCCAGCGGATTCAAATTTACGAGATCGAAAATCTCGCCAAGATTTACCACAAACGGGTCTTTGCGTTGACCGACAAACATGCGACCAGTGAGATTCGAGCCCGGGAGCGAGATGTTGTAGATGTGGTTGCGGGCGTAGGTTTCATACTGCGGAATCGACTTGCGGCCAATATTGTCAACTGGTTTGCGGAAGACGGGGGAACCAGTCGCGGTGTTGGTGACTGCGTTGGATGCGCCGGTGTAACGATCGCCGCGGATCACGGACATTCCAAAGGTTTCGGCAACGTTGAGGCCGGCAGTATCGCCTGCGCCTGGGCCAAGAATTCCAGCGTTCGTCAGCGCTATCGGCACCATGACGCCGCCAACATTGAGGCTGATGTCGTTGTTGGTGTTGGTCGCCATGAAGCTGAACGTAAGGTCTTCGCGGGCATCACCGTTGTTGTCGATGTGAATCTGGTAGAGCGCAGATGGATCGAGCGTGAAATAGTTTGGACCGCCGTATGGGTCCTGAAGCGGGTAGTAGTTTGCGACGATCGTGACGAATCCTTCGCGGCCGGATTCATAGCTGTTAAACATGTAAAAGTCTGTCCCATCGATTTTGGGAAGCGACTTCACATACGGAGCCTCGCCGTGACTTGAAGCCAGGGCAAGACCAGACATACTGACGGCAGAGAGGGCGGCGAGCGCCATGACAGCGCACTTGCATGAACGAGTGATCATAAAAAGGTCTCCAGTTTCTGGGACATATGGGTTACCGACGACGACGAAGGAACGCAAGAGCTCCGATCGCTGCGAGTGCTGTACTGGGCGCAGGAATGGTGATATTCAGCGTGTAAGCCTGGCCCGCGGTCTGTGCATCGCTGCGCAGGAACGAATCGATTCCGGCATCTGCATCCAGAAATGCAAATCCGCCAAACCCGCCATCGGGTCGGAACAGTTCAGTAAACATCGAACCGCTGAACGACGCCGCCGCGCTGTTTCCGCCGCTGGCGACGGCAATGTAGTGGGTTCCCGGGCCGATGTTAATCACTCCCAGGAATGCATCGAGCCCGGTTGAACTGCCCGGATCGGCCGCGCTGGAATCGTCGTTGTCGCCAACGATCGTCCCGGACGAATCAAACAGCGCAAGATACGTATCCAGCCCGCTCGTCCCATCAATATCAAAGTACGCGGGTCCGCCAGTCGTATCAAAACGATAGAAATCCACATCGTTTCTGCTGGTATTTCCGGAGACGCTCACGGTTGAGCGATTCCCGAACACGTTGGGATCGGCATTGATGGTGAACGCCAGCGACGGAAGCAGCTGTGCTGTCGCCCTCGAGTTGTTGGCGGCCTGACCATTTACCTCAGTTTCAATCACTGGGCTCGCAAGCGCTGCCCCAACTGGCAGCATGCTTGCAATCACAAGCCCTCTCATATTTCGTCGCATGATTCTCTCCATTCTGCGGAACGGACAACTCAGTCTTCTCTCTACCATTTCCAGTCCATGAGATATCTCTCGCATCTCACCGAGCCTTGCGGACATGATCCGCCTGCAGTGAGATGTCGGATTGAATCAGATGTGTATCTTGTTTTGCAGCGCCGACCCGAGCTGGCTCACAACCGCACACAACACCACGGAACAGTTGTGACGGCCCGCAACTCGGACCGCATCCTTCCCCATTGATAACGAGGAGGCCGGGCGATTGGATTCCAATCTCTGCGAAAAAAAATTCGCCCTCATCTGAGGGCGAATTCGGTCATTATGCTGGCAGACTCAAAACTCGAAGCGTTAACCGCACGTCGCCTACTTCGCTGGCTCTTTCACTTCTTTTTGCTCATCCTTGAGCATCGGCTTCCAATCCGGCTCAGCAAAGTTGAAGAATGTGCGGTTGTCCCGCAACACTACAAACTCAACTTTGGCTGGCTGTTCCTTCGCCAATCGTTCCATAATCGCCTTGAACTCAGCAATCGTGGTGACCGGCACCTTGTGGATCATCTGGATCAAATCGCCAGGCATAATTCCTGCCAACCCCGCCCAGCCCGCATGTTCCAGATCCTCCACCAGCACACCCTGCACATTCTCATCCCAGCGTTCATCATCGCGATCAAAGAACGTCAACTCGCGCACCGTCAATTCAAAATCTTTATTCTCAGTCCGGATCGCCTCATCTGCGGTGTACCGCGTCCGCTCAAGCTCCACCTTTACTTCCACCGGCTTGCCATCGCGCAACACCGCCAGCGTCGCAGTCTCCCCAGTCTTCAATTTACGCACCTGCCGCTGAAACAGCCCCGCATCCTGCGCACCTTTGGGAGCCAGCTTGTCCGTATTCAACGCAGTTACAACATCGCCAACCTTCAACCCGCTGGTCGCCGCCTTGCTGTTGGGATACACACGTGTGACTCTGAACCCAAGCGCACCATTCAGCCCCAGCATGTTCGACATGTCCTTTGTCACCGGCTGCGTCGCCGCCCCAATCCACGCTTTTGGCAATTCCCGCGGCGGGTCATCCCGCTTTTCCGGCCGGGGCTTGATCAATGTCACATGGTTCTTTCCCTGACGATCAAACTCAATCAGCAGAAACTCCGGTAGCTTCTCCTGTTCCATGATCTTACGATATGTTTCAACGAGCTCCTTCAGCGAATTCACGGGCTTTCCATCGATCGATTTGATCACATCGCCCCATCCAATCGCCGGTTCAGCCAGCCCCGCAGGGCTCCCTTGCCGCACTCCGCCTACCAGCGCACCCTGCGTTGAATCAAGCCTGCGATCTCGAGCAATCTTCTCGGTGATCTCACGCCCCACGATGCCCCAGGCGCGAAGCAGCGTTTCATCGCCCTTATCTCGCAGCATTTTCTCAGTGGTAATCGTGGCATTGATCGGCTTTCCATCCCGTTCAATCGCCAGCGTAATCGTGCCGCCAATCGCGCGGTCCGCCAAACTCTTCAATAGCGGCGGGATCTCCTCGGCAAATTTCACCGTAATCGGTTGCCCATCAATCGCGGTAACAAGGTCGCCCGCTTTTACACCAGCCTGCGCCGCCGGACCATTGGCAATCACGCTTGTAATCAGCACACCTTTATCAAAGCTTGTCTTACCAACTTGTTTGACAGTTGCGCCGATGCTTGACCGCGGCACCTCTCCAAACTGAATGAGTTTCGCCGCAATATCACGAGCCAGGTTCGATGGACTCGCGAATCCCATGTTGCTGCCACCCAGCGTGTTCACGCCGACGACCTGCCCTTGCACGTTCACCAGCGGCCCACCTGAATTGCCAGGATTAATCGCCGCATCATGTTGAATCCAGCGCGTAAACAGCCCGGACCGCTCCCCCGCTTCATCCTGCATCGCGTCCATCGCATCTTCGCTGCCCGCCGCAAATACTCGCTCGGTGTTCGACACAATTCCCAGCGTCACCGATCGCGATAATCCAAACGGACTGCCCATCGCCATCACGATGTCGCCCGTCGCCAGCGTGTTGGAATCCGCCAACTCCGCTATATGCAGCGTCTCCGGATTCTTCATCGCCGACAGATCAATCTTGAGAATCGCCAGATCACAAAGTGCATCCTCTCCAACCAGCGTCGCCGGCAATTCCTGCTTATCGCTCAACGTCACGCGGAACTTCTTGCCTTCATTCACCACATGCTGGTTCGTCAGCACGTGCCCAAGGTTATCAATGATTGTTCCCGATCCGGTCGATTGTCCCTTGCGTTCGCTTCCACCGCGATAGTCGACCGTCACCACGCTGATATTGACCAGCGCCGGAAAGACGCGATCGCGTGCGCCCGCGATCACCGATCGCAGTTCCTGTTTGAGGTGATTCTCATCGCCACCCCCAACCCCGCTCGTTGATGCCGCACAGCCGGAGAGTGAAATCAGCGCCAGAAGAGTTACCGCGATCTTTGTGTTCATAGTTCTCTCTTGATTTTGACCCTGTTGAAAATCCACCGTCGCGGACATTATGCGTCCAGCCTGCCAGAACGCGCCCGCTGCCGGGGTGATCCCTTCAGATCGACAAGATCGTTACCAGCCCAACTTCTGGCATATTCCAGTCCGAATTACATTCTTTGCGCAAAAAAGCCTCCAGGTCACGCCACGTGAACCCGGAGGTCAGAGGGAAAACGAGTTTCTAGGCCTTCCGACTCAGCAACCGGTGGAATAGACATCCACAAAGTCCAGGTAGTCAAAGAAATCAACCACCAGGTCCTGGTTAAAGTCTGCACTCGACATGTTCAAGCTGAACGCATCGACAAAATCAAGGTAATCAAAGAAGTCCATGACGTTGTCGCCGTTAAAGTCCGCCACACACACCGCGTGCACCGAGATCGTCTCGTAGGTCATTCCGACCGGTGTGCTGAATTCGCCGCGCTGAATCGTCCAGTTGTACGAACTCATGAATTCAAAGGCGTAGTCGCCTTGGCACTGCATGATGTCATACGACGGCCAGATGTTGGGTGAGCTGAAGGTCCGGAGGAACGACATGCCATAGTTGGGCAGGCCGCAGTTGACCGGAATCTCATGGTCGCCGTCAACAACCGTGGTGATGACAAAGCCGTCCACGCCCGGGTCGTTGTTGCGAATCGAGAAGTAAGGAGTGACGTTCGTCGGCATCGGGCTCAGAAGCGGAATCTGGACCGACCCGATCTGGAAGTTCCAAGTCGACTGCACGATTGGATACCCCCGCACTGGCCATTGCGGGCTGTTCACAAACAGGTTCGAATCGACTTCGAACTTCAGGACCACAGCATCGCCGGAGCGCACCGGGCCAAGCACCCCGCTGGTGACCTGGTTCCATTCCACAATACCATGGACTTCGACCTTGACGCGGTCAGCGTGTGCACACGTAACAACCGCTGCGAGCATTCCCGCCGCGAACACATGATTCATCGTTGCCTTCATAATTTCTTCCTTTCAAGAGATCGTTTTTCAGCGACGCCGACGACGTGCCGCCATCAGCATTGCAAGACCAAACCCGGAAATTGTTGTTGGTGCCGGAACATGGGCGACAAATACGCCGGATGTTCCATTCGAGAAATCCAGACCGAACGAGATATATCCATTCTGATTCAGCGACATGGTGCGGCCATCTCCGCCGCCGCTGTTGCCGATAGAGCTGATGGATGAAACCACTCGAACATCGCCAGCTCCAACAGTGAAATTGTCACCGGTGCGAGCAAGCATGTACAGCGTTCCATCGGTATCCGCGGCAAAGAGTGCCGACCCGTTCCCAAGACCAACGCTGACGCCAGCCCCGGTGAGATTCACGCCGAACGCCAACTGGCCCGCATCGTTGAACGCCAGGCTTCCGAATGACAGGAAGAACGCATCGCCGCCTAATGGCGCACCACCGACGACTGCAACATCACCCGAGCGGGCGACCTTGTGGAAATTGCCGGCGGTGTCATACGTCATGATCGCGCCCGTGTTGTTAGTCGCGCCGGTATTACCCATGCCGGTGGTGATAAACGCCATGTTGTCAACGTTGTTGATCGCGGGACGATCAAAGGCGGCACCCCAGGTCACGCCGTTGAATTCTGTCAGAGCCGCGCCTGTCATCGACGTGATCGTGGGCAACGCAGTTCCCTGACGAGCAATTGCCCGCAAAGTACCGGTGCCGGTATCGGTATAGAACGCGCCGGTGCTGGTCTGCGTTCCCGCCGCATTCTTCAATGTCGCCTGGAATGCCACGTGATTGAGATTGTTCAAACCGATCGCACCGCCGCTGAACGAGCGATAAAGATCGGTGCCACCCATGCCTCCCGCAGCGTCAGGAGCAACATCGTTGGACCGCGCCAACGCTGACAAGCTACCCGTGCGATTGGTGAGAATCGAGTTGGCGTTTGCGCCGACACCGTTACCAGTGACGACCGTGCCTTGCAGCACAGTCTGAATCGCGTATTTTCCGTTGTTGTTGAATGACATCGTAAGGTTGCCGCTGGTCAAACCGCCGACTCTCACTGCTCCTGAGCCATCCAGTGAAAGCACGCTGTCATTTTGACGCAGCACCAGCGACTGGTTTCCAACTCCCGGCCCACCGACCCACAGGCCAGCGCCATTGGCGATACCAGCGGTGGTAATCACTGGAGGTGAGCCTGTTCCAGTCGTGAGACTGCCGAGATAAGCAATCTGCCCGCTTGCATTCATCAGCGGCATACCCGAAGCGATACTTGAGTGTGTTGCGCCCCCAGTTCCCATTGCCACATCGCCGGTGTAGCCCAATCGGCCCATGCCCGAGCCGTCGTCGCCAAAAATCCCGGTGCTTGCGCCTAGGCGCATGGCAATATTGCCGTTGTTGTTCAGACCGTAGCTGTTGAAGATTGAATTGCTTGCATAGGTGCCGCCGCCAGGCATCGGAGCCCCGGCGATCGCGCGAACCGTGTTCACACCGCCGCTGTTCAGCCATAGTCCATTTACGCCAGCGCCCATATCGCCGCGGAAAAGAACTTGTCCGTTGTCATTTATTGACGCCGCGCTGTTGAGCGCAGTAAAAACCGATGAACCCTGGTCAGGTCCATATTGACCGCCCTCGCCGCTCAATGCGACAACGCGGTACGTGATACCAGCCAACGCTTGGCCAGCGCAGATTGCCGACGCCGCGGCGATCGCCGCCTTGCCTGAACTCGTCATTTCTCTCTCCTTATGAAGTGCTCTGCTCGACCAGGCTCATTACCCAATCGTGACAACTGCCTAAGACAGGCAATTTGGAACGTCTAGAGAGCGTATAAGCTTTCAAACGCGCAATCGAGTATCTCAAGAGGTTTCTCATGAGAAATATTTAGCATGCGAGAGCTTTGTTTGCATAAAGAACTAAAACAGTTAGCTATATTTTAGTGTGTTCGCTTAGCTGCGTAAAATCCGCTCCACAAACATCCCCCTCTGCTCGCCTTTCTCCATATACGCCCAGTCCGCAATGTCCTCAAACTGGATCGTCACCTGGTGCACCTTTTTGATGGACTTGACATGCGCTGGCGAGTTCAGCAGTACACCTGTCGCGCTTTGGGCACTGGCCGTTTCTGCCTTCACCCACATGTACTCCGATTCCTCGCCCTCAGAAAACTTGCCCTTCACCAACGCATTTCCTTCAGGCCCTATCCGCGCAAATGCCTCAACAAACTCGGGCCAGCGTTTCCGCGCCGTTTCCATGGCCTTGTTCACCGCCATCAGACTTTTGTCCACATGAATGATCGGAGTGTTCACTTCATCGTCTCCGAAAATCGAAAGAGGATCTTCTCCGCGCAAAGTCGACTCGATTCCCGGCCCATTGAGAGCCACCCGCTCCGTCGCTGTCGCATAGAGCATCGAACAACTGTCGTCCAGCAATTCTGCTGTCAGCCGGGCAACGCACTTCATCACACAATCAATCCGGTCCTTCTTCGGAAGTCCGCCCGTCGCATCAACCGAAATCCACGCTTTATGTCTGGCAAATGCCTCGCGAGCCCGCTCGTTCTCATACATCGCAGAGTCCAACTCGGGATCATCCACATATGGACGTTTCGATGAAATGACGAAGTACGTTCCATGTTCGACCGCATGTACTACCAGACCCACAATTCCCAATTCCTCGGGTGTGGGCATACTCACAACTTCAACATTGCCCCCGAGTGCCCGCCGCGCTGCGCCTCGCACCATCGACTCACTGATCTCCCGCGGCGTCTCACTCAACATGACGATCGAAACCAGCGTATTGCGACGACGACGATGTCGCATCAAAACCACTACAACCGCGGCGACAATCACCAGTGCCCCACACCCGATAGCTGCCCACCACCAGCCCATGCGAACCCTTCACTTTCACTCACCTTGAGTACTCTTTGCCGCGTGTCTGCTATATCCTCTTGCCATGCTCTATTTCAATCTTGCCAGATTGCTCATGATCGTACCATGTCTGCTCGCGTCGACGGTGCTCGCCGGGCCCGTGACCCTTGAGACCCTTCTCATAGAAATGAACGATTACCGCGCCCTCGCAAAACTGCCGGTAAATCCCTTCACCTGCAGCCAGTACTCCAGTTACGACCGCGCAAGTGTCTCGCCATCTGATCCCGCAACCTGGTTCGCCAACGACGACCGCGGCCACATGCTCCGCGTGCAGGAAGTCGCCACAGCCAGCGGCACCAGGCGAAAAGAATACGTCCTCGCCGACTGCATCGGCCCTGGCGCAATTGTTCGAATCTGGACCCCAAATCCGCAAGGCACCCTTCGCATCTATATAGATGGCAGCGTGACGCCCGTCATCGAAGGTTCAATGGAACAACTCATGTCCGGCAAAGGAAGCATCGCTCCCCCGCTGGCTGACACCCATTCACGCGGGTGGAACATCTACATGCCCATTCCCTACGCGCAAGCATGCCTCATCACAACCGATGCAAACGACAATCTGTACTATCAAGTCAACTACCGTACCTATACCCAAGGCACATTGGTTCAATCACTTTCAAAAACCGTGCTCAAAGCCGCCGCGCCGATTCTGATTGAGGCCGGTAAACGAGTTGCCGATCCGCCGCGTCCTCCGCTCAAAGTTGGTGCCGCCAGCGCAACCTTGGCCCCGGGTGAGCGCCATCAAGTCGGCGGCGCGATTGGAAGCAACGCCATTACAGCATTCCTTCTCAAGCTCGATGCGCCCGACATGGCCAAGGCGCTTCGACAGGTCATCATCCGCATGGACTTTGATTACGAGAAAACTGTCTGGGTGCCTGTTGGTGACTTCTTCGGAGTCGGCCCGGAAACCAAACCGTTTCGTACCCGCTACCTCGAATACAACGCCGACCGCGAGATGCTCTCTCGATTTGTCATGCCATATTCCCGCAACGGACGCATTTTCATCGACAATCAGAGCGATCAAACTGTAACGGTGGACTTGCGCATGGCCTCAGGTAAATGGGAACCAGATGACAAGACCATGCGCTTTCACGCAACTTGGAACTATGCGCCTTCGATCCACACAAAGAAGGCCGCTGGCACTGAGGATTTCAATTACGTAAGCGTCGATGGCAAAGGCGTCTTAGTCGGCGACATCCTCACCGTCTTCAACCCCGTAAAGGCCTGGTGGGGCGAAGGCGATGAACACATCTATGTCGATGGAGAGTCATTCCCATCTCACTTTGGAACGGGCACCGAAGACTACTACGGATACGGCTGGTGCGATCCCAGACCGTTTGCCACACCGTTTAATGCTCAGATGCGCTGCGATGGATTCAACCCAAACGGCGGCTCAAGCAACCGCGGCTTCACCACTCTCTCTCGCCAGCGTGCTCTCGACACCATCCCATTCACCAAGAGTCTGAAGTTTGACATGGAAGTCTGGCACTGGGCACAGACCGAAGTAAGTTACTCCGCAACCACATTCTTCTACGCCATGGCCGGTGCACTTGTAAATCACCAGTCCAAGCCCGAACTTGCCATGCAGCGCCTGCCGCAGATTCAGGTGTTTTCTATCCCCGGCGCAATTGAATGCGAAACCGCCGCAATCAGCGCCAAGTCCGACGGCACAATCGCTGAGCCGCAAGACATGACCGGATACGCAGATGGCAAATGGAGTCAGGAAACGCACCTGTGGGTCAAAGGCAAAAAGGTCGGCGACTTTGTTGAATTAACAGTTCCCTCTCCCGGCGAAACCCCGCGCAAACTGAAATTGCATTTGACCAGGAGCTGGGATTACGGAACAGTCTCAATATCCGTGAACGGCAAGGTCGCCGCGACCAACATCGACCTTTACAGCGGCGAAAAGGGCAAAGTCATCCCCGCTGACATCGACCTAGGCGAACACACCCCACTGCTCGGCAACTTCATCATCCGCGTTGAACTGACCGGAGCAAACAAAGACTCTTCAAAGCCACAGACTTATTTTGGATTAGATTGCCTGACAATTGGACAATAGATTATTTAGTGTTTTTTTATCTAAACGTGCCGATCTTGAATGTCATGTGATTGCGGTTGCACCCAGCGAACCCTTAAGTTGGCCCAGAGCCTTGAGAGCCTCAGAAGTAATCGCCGCTTTTGAGCCTGTAATCGTCCCGCTCGATTGCACCGCTCGAAAATTCCCATTGGCATCCAGCACGCTGGCGATGATGTTGAGATCTTTGGTCTTTTTCGCGCCGCCCGAAATCGCCGTCAATTGGCGACTCGCCTTCACCAGCGTGATCGCATCGGTCTTCGCCTCTAAATGCGGCCCACCATCCAGCGGATCAATGCGGTCGTTGTTCTGAAATCCAAGCCGCTCGAGCATCTTCCGCGCTGGAATCGTGTCTGGCCCCACCGCTCCCGCACTGCTCGTCACTTCCGGATCCATGACGGACAGATCCATCCAGTCCGGCGGCATCAACCCCGTCACAAACTCCTTGCTCTGCTGACTGAACTTGTACACCTCAGGAAACGAGCGCGGAATGAAGTGACGCGTGAACTTCTCAAAGAACGGGTTGTACCCATTGCGATCAATCGGCCCGAGCATTTCAGCCACAACTCTCGATGCGAAGCGATTGCGATACAGCCCGATCAAATGAAATCGCGCGAACGACAGAAAGCGACCGAGGCGTAGTTTGTGGCCGCGAAATGCGTGATTCAGAATCAGGCCGCCAATTTCAGTCGGCCCCGATTCATCAGTCTGAAGATTCGCCATCTGATGCGTCCACTTGAGCTTCAAGCTCTTGCTCTCACGCGTCATGTTCTCAAGTTTCAGAAAAACTCGCGGTTCACCCTTGCCACCCATGCGCGCAATGACCTGGCTGGTTCCGATGATCCCGCCTCCATCACTGTCTTCGAGCACAAGCAGGAAAAGGTCCGAACTGCCGGTGACTGCTCTGATCCCCGAGCCAAGCGAACCAGTCGCACGCTTTACTGCCTTCTTCTTCGATGCCAGCGATTGGAAGCTGCGTTCGCTCTGTTCGATCTTTCCCGCAATAATCTCGCGGTCCGGCGGCAGGTTAATAAAGAAAGTCTGCTTGGCGAGTGAGTGCAGATCATCAAGGTCGTTGGATTTGGCCTGGCGAAGAACGAACAACGCGGAACTCCTGTTAATAGGGCGGGAGTTTATGGCGGAGTACCACCTGTACACAGACCTAGCTCAATGAGCCCATCAGAATTGCGTTTCCCCGTTCAAAGCCCTTGACGCAGAAGTGTGACTCGATGTTCTGGCAATTCCAATTTCCGCTGTTTCCGCGGCGTCCGCTTCTCTTTGAAAGTAATCGTTCCTACCGCCAAAGGCACGTGCACTGCTTTCCCTCTGTACCTTCCGCGTCCTTTGATGTACCGGAGGGTTGCGCTTCGCGGATTCGCGTTATAGGACCACAATTTCGTGCGCTTTTGCAAAAATTTCTGCCTAGTTTGCAGATTCTTACGTCATTAGCTTACAAACACCGTTCATTTCAGATCTTCCCGCGAAATTGCTCTTTGTCCTTCTCCGGTGCAGCCGCCAGCATCTCCATCATCACTGGCTTTGCATAACAGTTTGGATTCACTCCAAATTGCTGGTAATCTGGGCAATCCACGAAGTGTGTTGTCTGGACCGAACCTGGTCCACGAATTCCAATATCCTCCATGCGGTTGCACTAAACCATCGAAATCATGATAAATAAATATTGACACACACCTCCCAGTCTGATTCAATGCCCACGACTTTCGTGAGGCGGGCTGTTCCTTCGAGTTGTTCGCGGGGCAATCGTGCTTTCAAGAAATAGGGAGAAATCATGTTGAACTCAAAGATTTTGTCGGCAGCAGCTGGTCTCGCGTTCGCTTCGGCAGCGATGGCTCAAGTTAACGATCCATGTGCGGGCGCAATCGCGATCACCGCAGGCTCGTCGACTCCATTTGATACCACACTTTCGACCAACGACGGCTCATCGAGCTGTGGCGCTGGTCAGAATGACATCTGGTATTCCTACACAGTAACCGCGACAGGTATCCTCACAGCCTCAACCTGTGGCGCAGGCTATGACACGGTGGTCTCTCTGATCTCCGGCGGATGCGGCGGCACAGAACTGAGCTGCAACGACGACGCCTGCACTGGCTTGTCCTCAAGCACATCAGCCTTCGTCAGTTTCGGCGATGTTGTCCTGATCCGCGTTGCAGGCTTTGGCGGTCAACGGGGCACCGGGACACTTGTTCTCGACCTCGCTCCCCAGGTGAACGATGCCTGCGCTGGCGCGATTGCTGTGGGCAACGGTTCGGTCACTGCATTCGACACCCGTGGCACCACCACCGACGGCTCACTTCCTTCCTGTGTATTTAATGCCGGCAACAACCTCTGGTACTCGTTCACCGCCCCCAGCGCAGGCACGCTTACTGCTTCCCTGTGCGGCTCGAGCTTCGATACAGCTTTGTCGATGTATGCAGACAACTGCGCCGGCGCCGAGATTGCTTGCAATGACGATGACTGCGGATTGCAGTCCACAGTCTCCGGCCCCATCGCATCCGGGCAGACCGTCGTGATCCAGGTCGGCGGCTACAACCTTCAATCGGGAACCGGCTCGCTCGCTGTGAACTTCACTGCCAGTGGCGCGCCCAACAACGACAACTGCGCTCAGGCGATCGCGGTCTCGAACGGAACACCTACCGCATTCAATACCATCAATGCAACCACCGATGGCCCTGAGAATTGTGGCTTCAATAATGCCAAAGACATCTGGTACTCTTACACCGCGTGCGGCGACGGAACAATCTCAGCCTCAACATGCGGTTCCTCGTTTGACACGGTCGTCACGATTTATGACGGCTGTGGCGGCGCTGTTCTGGCCTGCAACGATGACGCTTGCGGCCTTCAGTCGAACGCCAGTTTTGCGGGCGTTTCCTCTGGCCAGACCGTCCTTATCCAGGTTTCCGGTTACTTTGGCGCTTCAGGAGCCGGTACTTTGAGTGTTACCCAGGCCGGACTCAGCAACGATGCGTGCGCGACTCCGATCGCCGTCACATCCGGCTCAAGCACTTCATTCAATACCACCTGTGCAAGCACCGATGGCCCTACGAATTGCGGCTTCAATCTTGGCCACGACATCTGGTACTCGTTCACTTCCGCCAGCGCGGGAACACTCTCCGTTACGACTTGCGCTGGGGCGAGCTTTGACACCGAACTGACTGCCTACGCGGACTCCTGCGGCGGCGCAGTGCTGGCATGCAATGACGATGCTTGCGGCCTCCGGTCAACCATCAACGCACCGGTCGCGGCTGGTCAGACGGTCCTGATTCAGCTTGGCGGATTCAATGACCAATCAGGCAGCGGAACCATGGACGTCAACTTCGTCCCGACCTGCACCGCTGACTTCAACAACGACTCGACTGTTGACTTCTTTGACTACCTCGACTTCGTCGATGCGTTCTCTGCGAACGACCCATCGGCCGATTTCAACAATGACGGCTCGATCGACTTCTTCGATTACCTCGACTTCGTCGATGCGTTCGCCGCAGGCTGCTGATCGCTGATTGATGTTGTAAAAACAAAGTGGGCAGGTTCAACTTGTTGAGCCTGCCCGCTTCTTTTTTGGCTCCATGCATGGCCTGGTTGTACAAGCAATTATCCTCACATCTTCACATGTTTTCGTCTCTCGTTGGGTGGGAGTGGGGTTATCTGACCGACGTCATGTGACATTTTCGGCGAATATCGCCTTGACATCGTCCGGCGTTTCTGGTCAAATAATATTGGTCGTGAGGCGAGATTGTCCCTCGAAGCGTTCGTGGGTGATCGTGCTCTCATAAAAAGGGAGAAATCATGTTGAAAATTAGAACTTTGACGGCGGTTGCCGGCCTCGCGTTTGGCGCTGCGGCACAAGCACAGGTGAATGATGATTGTTCCGGAGCGATTGCAGTGCTCAATGGATCAATCACCGCGTTTGACACCACACTCTGCACCAATGACGGCCCCGCTGCACCCTGCGGCGCAGGCTCGAACGATATCTGGTATTCCATCACCGTCACGTCCGCTGACAGCGTGACCGTGTCCTGCTGTGGCGCAAGCTACGACAGCGTGATTGCAGTTTACAGCGGAGCTTGCGGCGCATTGACATCAATCGCCTGCAACGATGACGCCTGCGGACTTTCATCAACGGTGACTGCTTCGCTCCCAGCCGCCGGAACCTACCTGATTCGCGTCATGGGCTTTGGTGGCGGCGTTGGCACCGGCGAAATGTCCGTCACTCTGGTTGGCCCACCGCCACCGGCAGATGATCTCCCCGCATCAGCTCAGGTTCCTTCGGGCACCGGCTCACTTGACTCAGTGTCTGGCACCCTCGGCCCTGGCGATGCAGCTGACATGTTCAAGTTCGACATCTGCGACTTCGCGAACTTCTCAGCTTCCACGGTTGGCAACACCACCCAGGACACTCAGCTGTTCCTCTTTGATTCGGCCGGCAACGCCGTTCAAATGAACGATGACACCCCAGCTGGCGGCGGGCTCCAATCCGCTATGGGTGCTGAGTTTGTGACCGCCAACGGCACATACTTCATCGCTATCAGCCACTACGACAACGACCCCAACAACGCAATTCCTGCGGCGATCTGGGCTGATACCCCATTCAACGTCGTTCGCGCTCCAGATGGCGCTCACGGTGGCGACCTCCAGCCCGCATCATGGGACACCCTCAACACCGCGGCATTCCCCTACACCGTCACCTTGACCGGCTCATGCTACTTCGAAGAAGGCGGCTGCGCTGCCGACTTCAACGGCGACGGCATCGTTGACTTCTTCGATTACCTCGACTTCGTCGATGCGTTCTCGGCGAACGATCCGTCATCTGACTTCAACAGCGACGGCGTCATCGACTTCTTTGACTACCTCGACTTCGTCGATGCATTCAGCACCGGCTGCTAATTTGGTGTTTGTGTAAATCAAAGTGGGCAGGTTCAACTTGTTGAACCTGCCCGCTTCTTTTTTACACGCTCTTCTTGAATTAATCCCGAGGCTGCAAATTCGAAACAATCTCCTGGGGAGTGCTCACGATACTGTAAAGGTTGCGATACCTCGGATCCAGAAACCGTTCTTCAATGCAGCGATCAAGCATGGCAATTGCCGGATCAAAGAACCCGTCCTGATTGAGTATGACTATGTGGCCGCGCGTCCGCTCCAGCTTTCTGCGGCTGATGATAAAGTACAGTTCTTCAAGTGTGCCGGGCCCGCCGGGAAGCACCACAAACGCATCTGATTCAGCGAGCATCATTCCAAGACGCAATTCCATGGAATCAACCAGTCGCATTTCAGTCAGCGACTGATGACCCACCTCGTGATGCCCCATGAAATGCGGCAGAATTCCTATGACTTCTCCGCCGCTGGCAAGGGCCGAATCAGCGACCGCGCCCATGAGGCCAGACCGGCCGCCCCCAAAAATCACCCGCAGATTCGCTCTTGCCAGTTCTGCCCCTACTGCAGATGCTGCAACGAAATACTTCTGATCGATGCGGTGGCTGGAGGCGCAGAAGACGCAGACTGATTTGACTGTCATTGTCCAATTGTTGCTACACTTAGGCCTGCTGGCGGCGGCTCGCCCGAAAGATTTTTCTCCCGACATCCACGCTTTTCTGGAGTTCTTGTATGCGGATTTTCAACATTGGAATGCTCCTGGCAGTGGCGATCTTGACCGGATGTCAATCCGACCGGCATGGTGGCGGTGGCGGCGGGATGACCGAGCCTGCATTGTTATCCGATACGACATTGGTGACGGGCGACCGCATCGAGCTCGTGGTACACGGGATGAGTTGCCCGCTGTGCGCAACCAGCCTCGATTCGGAGATCGCCAGACTCTCCGGGTACGACTCGATGACGAGCGATCTGGGCGATGGCAAAGTGGTTGTAAACTTCAAGGGTGACAAGCGTCCGACCAAAGGCGAAGTTGCGGATGCAGTTCAAACCGCAGGATTTACGCTCAAGGAGTTCAAGTAAAGTGCGGCGCGGAGTTCGAGGACTTTTCTGGTCTATCCCGTTCCTTGTCGTCTTGGGTGGATGCTGCGCCACAAATTGTCAGGCCCAGGAAGCCATGTTCGGTCAGTCGGCGACGTTTGTTCCAAGAGACAGGGTGCGCATCCGCCCCATGCTGCACTTTCAAATGTATGGAGATTCGCCCAGCGGAGAACACGAGGGTGTGACAGAGCTTGGCCTTGAAACGGAGTTTGCCTACGGCATCGACGCCAATACAACTCTCGAACTCATGGTCCCCTTCGTGACGCGAACCACCGAGACTGCCCAGGGCGACGATCACGATGGCGGCATGGGTGACCTCGACGTCATGGTCAAGCTGCGGAGTTTCCGGCTTGATACTGGTCCAATCAACACCCTGCGTGGAGCGTGGGTGCTCGGCGCGGAATTGCCAAGCGGAAACGACGCCCTCTCCAGTAAGTCAATCAATCCGATGGCGGGATACGCCATTACATGGATCCGCGAACGTCACGGCGGCAGCGCAAGCGTTCTCTACAAGATGAACACAAGTCAGGAAGATGAGGGAATCGAGGCAGGAGATTCCAAGTCCGACCTGTTTGCATTGGAAAGCGCCTATCTATATCGAGTTGCGCCGGATATCTATACATCCGAAACTTCCGGCGCGTGGTTCGTATCCGCCGAGGCAGCACTGAACCTGGAGACCAATGGCGACTCCCAGCTCTTGATTGGACCTGGTGTTATGTACGAAGCAAAACTCTGGGCTTTTGAAGCTGCGTTGCAGTTACCAGTTGCAGAGAAACTGGATCATCGACCCAAACTGAAATTACTAGTTGCGGTCGGGTTTCGCTTCCTGTTTTGATGTCACATTCAATTGATCAGCTATGCGGATATTCCAGCCTCGCGGGACTGAAGCGCATATGATTTCACCTGATGCGTCGAGCGATGCAGATCCGTTGTTTTTTGGGTGTTTCTATGCATATTTGTCGGAACTCTCCAATGGAAGGTTCCGAATGAAGTGCTACTGGAGAAGAGAATGAAGACGTCCTGTAACGTGGTTGTCGGTACGACAGTGTTTTTGGCGCTCGCAGCCGGGTGCGCTCGCACAGAAACCTCGTCAGTGGCACTCCGAACCATGACCATGGACGAGTTGCGAGTCGAAGGTCGTGTACCGGCCATCAAGCCTGAAGGCATTATTGCCGTGGGCGATCCGCGGCGGAAAAAAGGCGGCGCGGGTCCGGCACCCTATGGCTACTGGCGAACTGTCGGCAACCCGGTTCCGGACTGGTCACCTGTCACGACCGCCGGGATTTTCCAAACTTGGACCTTTGTCGGACCGCGACCGATGTCGAGCGAGTATTGGTCCTACGAAGGCAACGCTGGCGGACGCATCACCGGAATCGCCCCTCACGCCACTAACGCAAATATTTGTTATATTGCTACGGCCTCCGGCGGCGCCTGGAAGACCGTCAACGGCGGCACCAACTGGGTCCCACTGACCGATGAACTCTCAATCCTCAACTGCGGCGCGATCGCGGTTTCCGCGACCAACCCGAACCTGGTGTTCCTGGGCACCGGAGACTATGTAGCTGGCAGCAACGGCGATGGAATCTTCCGTTCGCTGGATGCCGGAGCAACATGGGAACGTGTCGCAACAGCCGCCCAAATCGGCAATCGCGTTTCAAAAATGTTTGTTGATCCGCTGAACGCCAACATCATCCATGTCACAACCAGTGAAGGCACGTTCCGCTCAGATGACGGCGGCAACACCTGGCCGGTACGACTTATTATCGATTGCTCCAGCATGTCGATGGCAAACTCGAGCACGATTTTTGTCGGTGCACGCGGCAACGGAGTCTGGAAATCAACCAATGGCGGCGCGGGATATGTCAAACTCGCCGGCGGCCTGCCAACGGGTGGTTTCTCTCATGTCGATGTGGCAGTCTCCCAATCCAACCCCCTGATTGCCTACGCCGGCTTCGTTAACGGCGGTGGCATCCTGGGTATGTGGCGCACTGCCGATGGCGGCGTCACCTGGACCCAGAAAACCGCAACTCCAAATTACCCTAATCCACAGGGCGCGTACAACACCTATATCTGTGTTGATCCGCTCAACCCCAACACCATCTATGTTGGCGGCGTCGATCCACGGTACGCAACCGTCGGTATCTCTAAATCCACCAATGGCGGTGACACCTGGACTGAAATCTCAGGCAACTCAACCGGCGTTCACCCCGACCATCACACCATGGTCTTTGGCCCCGGTCCCACTATCTGGGAAGGAAACGACGGCGGCGTCTACAAGTCCACAAACGGCGGCACAAACTGGGTCAACCTGAACTCGACTTTGGCAGCGGGTCAGATCTACCAAATCGCCCTGCACCCGACTTCGGTCGAAAGAATGCTCGGTGGTACACAAGATAATGGCACACCCGAACGTACCGCCGCATCAATGACCTGGCCGCAGTTGCAGACCGGCGATGGTGGATTCTCTGTCTTCGATCCAAGCACTGCAACCCGCAGATACACAACCTATGTCTATCTTGCAGTGACTCGCTGGAGCAACTCCAGCGGCACATCTATCACCGGTCCCTGGAGCGGCGATGCGGTGAACTTTATTGCACCTCTGGTGCGCGACCCAAACTCCGCAACCACATTGCTTGGTGGAACCAACCGCGTCTGGCGCACGACCAACGCTACAGCTGGCACTGTGACCTGGACACCGCTCTCTGCAACTTCGATCGCAGGAATCGGCGGCACCCTGAATGCAATCGCTGTTGCCAAAACCAACTCAAACGTGATCTACGTGGGCTCGTCTACCGGTAAGGTGCAAGTTACTCAAAACCTCACGACTTGGGTCGATCGCTCTTCTGGCCTCACAAGCGGCGATGTTTCCGACATCTGCATCAGCCCCACCGCTGCTGGAACCGCGTACGTTTCGTACTTCAACGCAACCGGCAATCGCGTTTTCCGCACTGATGACTTTGGCGCAACCTGGACGAATATGACCGGGACTCTGCCCAGCGGCGCGGGAATCACTGCGTTGGCTGTCGATTTCGACGCGCCAACGCCGGTGATGTACGCAGGAACAGGATCAGGAATCTACGTCTCGCTCAACGGCGGACGCAACTGGGTGAAAGATGATGCCAGCTTCCCCAACGTGAACGTCGGTGACCTGCAGATCTACGTTAACCAGCGCGTGATCGTCGCCGGAACTTACGGTCGCGGAGCGTGGCGTGCCAACTTGATGCCGATCTGTCCAGCAGACTTCAACGGCGATGGCACAACCGACTTCTTTGATTATCTCGATTTTGTTGATGCCTTCTCCGCTGACGATCCGGCAGCAGACTTCAACAACAGTGGCACCAACGACTTCTTCGACTACCTCGACTTTGTCGATTCGTACTCGAGCGGTTGCCTCTAAGCCAATTGCCTGTAAACCGGTTGCCTGCAATCACACTTTCAGAACCATCGCGTCAAGTCGCAACGCTTCCGCCAGGCTCCATGCCTGCATGGGGCAGCCGCGCCCAAAATGCGGAGAGTTTCCATCCGCAATTTCGGCAATGTGACCGACACTTACGCCGCCTGCGCCCGGCGTTTTTGATGCTGCAAGCAGTGGCTCAAGAAACCGCTTTCGAGCCTCAACCTTGGCCGCTGGAGTGTTCCCTCGGTGACCAACCCACGCCTCTACAAATGGCCCCAGCAGCCACGGCCAGACCGTGCCCTGGTGATATGCAAAATCTCGCGCCTCTCGATTTCCTTCATAGCTCTCCCGATAGTTCTTTTCGCACGGCGCAAGCGTGCGCAGTCCCATCGGCGTCAGTAGATTCTTCTCGACCGTCGCCAGTGCCGCTGCAGTGTGCTCCTTTGAAAACAACGATGGCCCCAGACCTCCCAGCGCGAACACCTGATTCGCGCGCAGCGATCGATCGATGTGCCCGGTCTCAAAATTGACATCGAGACAATCAATCAGTGCAAGAAGTTCCTTGTCATAATAATTCTGCGCCACAGACTGCTCCGCCGCCGCCTGAAGCTTGGTCCATTCAGGCGCAAATCGCGAAACAAAATGAAGAGCACGTATCCATAGAGCTTGAATCTCAATGGGTTTGCCGATGCGAGGAGTCACGCACCAGGTTCCAATCCTCGCATCCATCCAGGTCAATGCAAAACCGGGTGCGCCGCCGCGGATCAGTGAATCTCTCTGATCCAGCGCAATATTGAATCGCGTGCCATCTCGATAACCAGTAACAATTGAAAGCATGGCCGCTTCCAGTCGCCTCTGGTCACCAATCGTGTGTTTGTGCATCGCAGCCAGTTCCAGGAATTCACCAGCAGCAACGACAAACCACAGACTCGCATCGATTGCATGAAATTCTGGCGGGTCTCCGTGGTCCACAAATCGATTAGGAATCATGCCTCGGTCAATCGTTGCTGCCCACGCAGTAAGAATTGACTCAGCCTGTCCAAGCCTGCCAGTGGCCAGGCACAACCCTCGAATCGAAATGAACGTATCTCTGCCCCAGTCGGTGAACCACGGGTATCCAGCGATAATCGAAGAGCCTTCGCCGCGACGAACAACGTACTGATTCGCCGCCCGATCCAGCGGCGAGCGAAATGCCCTTCTGCGTCGCGTTTCAGAAATTCGGGCAAGGTCCACAAAGGTGTGAACATCTTCCGCCGGCGCAGCGTGCGTGGCCGTAATCGCAGAAAAGACCAGAAGCGCCTCTCCCTTGGCACAGTCAAACGTGAAGATCCCCGGCGACGCCAGGTCTTCAACACAGTTCTGCGAGCGAGCCTGATCTTCCCGATAAAGGAAATTGCGGTACCACGTAGGCACATGCACGTATGTCCCTCCGGTGGTAATGGCGATACCGGGAACAGCTTCCCCATACGGCTGAAAGACCACGGATTCCTTGATCTGATTTGCCGTGAAATCAAAAACCTGGTTCTCATGATGCATCTCGTGGACATCTCGTCCTGAGAGCAGCGGGCGAATACAAAGTTTCGCGGGAGTCGATGGCGGAATGCCGCGAATTCGGAATGACATGACACAGTTTGGTGCGTTGTGCGTGAGAAACAATTCGTTCTCTACAGTGATGGTGTCCGATGCTCGAAGTGTCCACTTCGGCCAGGGATCAGATGAAAAAACCTCGACCCTCGCGCCCTTGGCTGGATGAACGATCCCGTTAAACACATCAGGCGATGTATAACAATGGCGTGTCAGGTGAATGATTTCCGGCTCGTCGTTTCCAATTTCAAGCCACGCATCCAGTGAATTCACCAGCGCCATGCGATGCACCGGCGGCGACTTCGCACTCACCAGCAGCGCGTGATACCCGCGGACGCCAATCTGCGCAACCGTGCCCATGGCAAAGCCGCCAAGCCCATCGGTCTCAAGCCACTCCATGGCCAGTCCTGTGTTCATGCAAAAGCGTAGTTTGCCAATTCAGCCTGTGATTTTTGCAAGACCGCCCGCAGCGAGCCAGACGCAAAGTTCCGCCGCCGCCCTGCCTCGATGGCTTCGAGCATTCTTGTCTGCCGCAGAAAGTTCCGCCCCAGTATGCGTAAATCCCGGCCCCGCGAGAAACAGCGGGTCATACCCAAATCCATTGCTTCCCCGCGGCACCGCAGGCGGAATCCCGATCCGCCCTTCAAACGTCCCTCGACAAATCGTCAACGGAATCGGATTCCCCGGCGCAGCCACAACCATCACGCACACAAACCGAGCTGTCCTTTGCCCAATTGCAACCCCCGCAAGCTCCCCCAGCACCTTCGCGTTATTGGCCGCATCCCGCTCCTCCCGACTCATCCCGGTTTCGCGCCCAAGAGTGCAATAGTGCGAACTGATCACGCCCGGCCTTCCGCCAAGTGCATCGATCTCAAGACCGCTGTCATCGGCCAGGCACATCCGCCCCGTCTGGGCCGCATACGACAGCGCCTTAATCGTCGCATTCTCCACAAACGTCTTCCCCGTCTCTTCCGGTTCCCGAGTGACAATTCCCAGGTCCTTCAACCCGCGGATCTGGACGCCCGCGCCAGCCAAAAGAGCCTGAAGTTCATGGACTTTGTGCGGATTCGATGTTGCCAGAACAAGTTCGTGCATAGCGGCAAAGAGTATCTGTCACTTTGGCACAATTGAGGCCGCAACCACATATAGTCCTTTGCACGGAGGATGCAAAAATGGCGCGACGGATTGCCTTAATGAACCAAAAAGGTGGGGTTGGAAAGACCACAACCACCGTGAACTTGGCCGCGAGCTTCGCCAAGGCAGGCAAGCGCGTGCTGATGGTCGATCTCGATCCTCAGGCGCACGCAACATTGCACCTGGGCATCGATCCAGATCAACTCGAACACTCTGTCTACGACGTGATCATCAATCCCGCCGCCGATCCGCGTCCATGTCTCCAGAACTCGCGCGAAAATCTCTCCGTGCTTCCCGCCGTCACCGACCTGGCCGGAGTCGAAAGCGAACTCGCCACCGCGCCCGACAAACAGCTCCGCCTCAACAAACTGCTCGATCGCCTCGAAGCAAATTTCGACATCATCTTGATGGACTGCCCGCCCTCGCTCGGCTTGCTCACGCTCAACGGCCTCTGCGCAGCCCGCGAAGTCCTGATCCCGATGCAAGCTCACTTCCTGGCCCTGCAAGGCGTCGGTAAACTCCTCGAGACCGTGAAGATGGTCAACGCCGCGCTCAACCCAAAACTTCAAGTGCTCGGCATCGTCCTCTGTGCCTACGACGCCCAAAGCACACACACCCGGGAAGTCGTCGCCGATCTCGACGGCTTCTTCGACCAAGCCCGCGAACTCCCTGGCCCCTGGCAGTTCGCCAAAGTCTTCCGCCCCGCCATTCGCCGCAATATCAAACTGGCGGAAAGCCCCAGCTTCGGCAAAACGATTTTTGAATACGCATCCGATGCCAGCGGCGCAGCCGACTATCGCATCCTCGCCGATGTCCTCCTCAAAGAATGGAACATGTGGATGCCCGAGCCAACTCCCGCGGCACCGCTTGAAGTGAAAGTGGTCAAGCCCGCAACCGGCGCGGTAGCGTGAACATCGCAAAGCAAGTAAATGGCTGGTGGCGACAGATCTTCGTCGTCTACGCGATAGTGCTCTTCACGGCCACGCACTGGCCCCAACTGCGGATAGACGGCCCGCCCATTCGCACCGATCTCATCATCCATTTCGGCGCGTTCGGCGCCTGGGCGTTCTTCTTCGCCGCGACCGCGTGGGTCGGAAACTGGAATTCCTGGCGCGGATTACGCTGGCCTTTCGTCATCGGCATCCTGTACGCCGCCATAGATGAAGGATCGCAGGCAATCCCCGCCATCGGCCGCACATGCGCATGGGATGACTTCGCCGCCAATTGTGGGGGGATCTTCCTGGGCATCCTCGCCGCGCGAATCGTCGGTGCCGGGTTTGCCCGACACGTGAACACCTGACCGTGAGTTGCGTACCTTTGCAGCCTGTGAGCGAACACCAAAAACAATCTGGACTGCACGGCCCCGCTCGCTGGGCAATCAGTGCTCTCGCAGGCGCACTCATCGGCGGCCTCTTGTCCTTCGCCTTCACCCCCGCCGCCGATGCCGCCGTCCCCCTCTGGCTCGTCACCCCCTTCGTCGTCCTTCTCCTCTCCATCGCCCTCACCCCGCTCCTCAAGCCCCATTTCTGGCACGAGTACTACCCCGACATCGCTCTCTTCCTGGGCTTCCTAGTCGCCGCCTTCTACCTCGCCGCGTTCAAGGCTGACGGCCCCGGCGTTGTAAAGGGAACCACCGCCGTCATTCATGCCATTACAGAATATTACTCGTTCATCGCCCTCGTCGGCGGCCTCTTCATCGTCTCCGGCAACATTCTCATCCGAATCCGCGGCACACCTTCGCCCCTCATGAACACCGCCATCCTCGCCGTCGGCGCAGTCCTCGCCAACCTCGTCGGCACCACCGGCGCATCCATGCTCCTCATCCGCCCCTTCATGCGCCTCAACCACGGCCGCCTCAAACCCCTCCACATCATCTTCTTCATCTTTATCGTCTCAAACTGCGGCGGCAGCCTCACCCCCATCGGCGACCCGCCCCTCTACCTCGGCTTCCTCAAAGGCGTCCCCTTCACCTGGACCCTCACCAACCTCTGGCAAGATTGGCTCCTCGTCTGCGGCACACTCCTCGCCATCTTCTACTTCATCGACCGCCGCATCGGCCCGAAGCCTGTCTCTGCCGAACCAACTCCCGACTCCAAACCCCCGCTCTCAATCTCCGGAACCACTGGCCTCATCTCCCTTTCTCTCATGCTCGTCGGCGTCTTCCTCGACCCCTTCCTCTCAAAGTTCATCGATCTCCACCACATCCCCGTCGGCGCCACATTCCAGATCATCGTCGCCATCTCCTGCTACTTCCTCTCCAAGCCCGAGATCCGCGACACCAACCGCTTCAACTTTGAACCCGTCAAAGAAGTTGGCCTCCTCTTCGCCGGCATTTTCCTCACCATGATCCCCGCTCTGCAATACCTCTCCGCCAACGGCAACAACCTCGGCCTCACCGGCGCAACCACCTTCGCCACCGCCTCCCGCTTTTACTTCGCAACCGGCGGCCTCTCCGCCGTCCTCGACAACGCCCCCACCTACCTCAATTTCCTCCAGATCGCGATGGCAATCGAAGGCCACGCCGACATGTCCAAATCCGCAGTCCTCGCATTCTCATCCTCCCCAAACAGCATCCACCTCCTCCACGCCATCTCCTCCTCCGCAGTCTTCTTCGGCGCAATGACCTACATCGGCAACGGCCCCAACTTCATGGTCAAAGCAATTGCTGAAGGAGAATCAGTCAAGATGCCGAGTTTCTTTGCGTACCTCGGATACGCCTCCATCTTCCTCCTCCCCATCCTCATCCTGAACTGGTTCCTCTTTGCCCACTGATTCCCCCACCACCTCCACCACCCAAGCTCCCGTAGGCGCAACGTCAAGCCGCGACAACGCTGCTCTCGCCGCCGCCGTCCGCATCGTCTCCGGTTTCACATTGCTGTCACGTTTCGCAGGCCTCGCTCGCGATGTCCTCACCGCCCACCTCTTTGGCGCATCGCTCATCGGCTCCATCTTCGCCAACGCATTCGCCATCCCCAACCTCTTCCGCCGCCTCTTCGGCGAAGGTGCCCTCTCAGCCGCCTTTATCCCCGAATACGTCAAGGCCCGCAAGTCCAACCCCGAAATCGCCCGTCGCTTCTCCTCTCAAGTCGTCTCGCTCCTCCTCGCAGTCAGCGGCGGCATCTCCCTCCTCGGAATAATCATACTTTTATTAATGTTACTATCTCCCCTAGGCCAGGACCCCGACCGCCGCCTCAGCTTCCAGCTCATCGCCGTCATGCTCCCCATGATGCCCCTGGTCTGCCTCACCGCCATCCTCGGCGGCATGCTCCAGGTCCAGGGCAAGTTCGGCCCCCCCGCCGCTGCACCCATCATCCTCAACATCTTCCAGATCGTCGCCGGCGCAGTCTTCCTCTACTTCTACAAAACGCACCTCGTCGCCGCCGCATTCGGAGTCGGCATCGCCGCTGGCCTCGCCAGTATCGTCCAGGTCATCTGGTCCATCGCCGCACTCCGCGAATCCGTCAGTTTCAACCAGTTCCGCTCCGACTCGTCCACCGCGCCTCACACCGCCTCAATGTTCAAAAATTTCGTCCCCGCCCTCATCGGCCTGGGCACCATCCAGATCAACTCCATGCTCGACCAGCTCTGGGGCATGTGGCCCATCTGGGTCGGCCCCACCATGCTCGGCCACACCTACCCGCTCGATGAAGCCTCCAACAGCATCCTCAGTTACTCCGGCCGCCTCTACCAATTCCCACTCGGCGTCTTCGGCATCGCAGTCGCCACCGCAGTTCTCCCGCTCCTGGCTCGTCACGCCCAGGAAGATGCACATTTCGGCTCAGTCCTCCGCCGCGGCCTGCGCCTCTCGCTCTTCATCGGCCTCCCCGCCAGCCTCGGCCTCGTCCTCGTCCGCGAGCCCATCGTCGCCGTCCTCTTTTCCGGCACTCGCACCGGCTTTGATGCCGATGGCCTCACCCGCGCTGCCGCCGTCCTCACCGGTTTCGCACCCGGCGTCTGGGCCTACTCCCTCAATCACGTCCTCACCCGCGCGTTCTACGCCAAAGGCGACACTCGCACACCGATGTACATCTCCATCGCCATGGTCTTCCTCAACCTCATCCTCAACCTCTCCCTCATTTGGCCACTCCGCGAAGCTGGCCTCGCCTGGGCCACCGGCATTTCCGCCATCGTCCAAACCCTGGTCCTCGCCATCTTCGTCAACCGCAAATTCGGAATCAAACCCCTCAATCCACCCACAATCCGCGGCATGCTCATGGTCTGCCTCGCCGGCGCGATCATGTCCCTCCTCGTCTACGCAACGCTCGAAACCTGCAAAAAATTCCTCTTTGACACCGCCCCCATCAACCAGCAATGGTTCGCCAATTTCCTCACCCTTTCCGCCTGCACCGCCGTCGGCATCGCCAGCTACGCCTTCGCCTGCTACCTCCTCAAACTCCCCGAACTCAAATGGATCTTCGAACGCGCCCCCAAAGATTCCAACGGCAAACCAATCGAAATCTCTTTTGATTGATGTTCTCGCCGCAGATCCTGTATACTGCGGCCATGCTTACAACTCTCGCCCTCATCGCGCTCGCATCCTTCACCGCTGACCCCACACTCAAAATCTCCGCCGCCTTCGGCGACAACATGGTGCTCAAACACAGCGCCACCTGCCCAATCTGGGGCACCGATGCTCCCGGCACTGCCATCACAATCCGCCCCGACTTCGGTCCCGAAGTCACAACCAAAGCCGATGCGACCGGCAAGTGGACCGCAAGCCTCACAACCCCCGCCGCCGACACCGCCCCGTTCAAAGGCCATTCCCTCGAAATCCGCGGCACAAGCACCCTCACCCTCCGCAACGTCCTGCTCGGCGAAGTTTGGATTTGCTCCGGGCAATCGAATATGGAAATGATGGTCGGCGATTTTGGTGGCGGTTACCAGGGTACAAAAGACTCTGCCAAGGAGCTCGAATCGGCGAACATGCCACCCATCCGCCTGATGGACCTTTCAAACGTTGTTTCAAGTTCGCCGGCATCTGAAGCGCCATGTGAGAAGCTTGGCGGAGAACCCGGTTCGTGGCACATCTGTACGCCCGCGACTGCAAGACCGTTCAGCGCAGTGGGCTATTTCTTTGGCCGCGGATTGCATGACAAACTGAATATTCCCATCGGCCTGATCGGCGCTAACTGGGGCGGCACGCCAGCACAATCCTGGACCAGCGCTGAAGGCTTAAGACCTTTTCCACAATATGCAGAAGCGTTGGCGGCGATCGCAACCAAGGAGTCAGTGGCAGCGCTGCGTGCGAAATCAGAGGCGGCCGTTGCAACCTGGAAGACTAATCTCGAGAAGCACATCGTAGACGAGTTCGCCAAGACCACCTTCAGCGCCGACTCCAAGACAATTTCTCTTCCCGCCATTTTTGGAGCTGAACTCTCCAAGTTTGATGGCGTGATCTGGTGTCAGCGTGAATTCGAGATCCCTGCAACTTCTCCGATGCATCCGCTCGTACTTTCTACTGGCGCGATCGATGACATGGACGTTGTTTTCATAGATGGCGTTCCGGTCGCGCGCACTTTGGAGATGGGAAACTGGGATCATCCGCGCAGCTATACGCTGGCAGCGCTCAAGCCCGGCAAACACACAATCACACTCGCGGTGATCGACACCGGCGGCCAGGCGTGTGCAACAGGAACCCCTGATCAATGGTCGCTCAGCGCGACCGGCGAAACTCCGATCAGCCTCGCGGGAAACTGGACTGTTCGCACCGGTTCAACTGTCGCAAAGCTGCCGCGGTATCCGCAAACTGCGGAAGTCACCGCGTGGACTCCCACCGCACTCTTCAACGGAATGATCGCGCCGCTTATTCCCATGCGAGTATCCGGCGCGGTCTGGTATCAAGGCGAATCGAACCGCGGCGACCCTGCTCACTATGGCAAGCTTTTCCCTGCGATGATTCAAGATTGGCGCAAGCATTTCAATCAGGGCTGGGAAGCCAATGCCCAACCGCTCGGCTTTTACTTTGCAGAAATCGCCCCATTCAACTACGGCGATGGCAAGCCGCTGACGCTTGACCTTCGCAATGCCCAGCGTCAGGCGCTCGCATTGCCGTTCACCGGCATGGCTTCCACGATGGATGTTGGCAATCTCGCCGACATTCACCCCAACGACAAGAAGTCCGTCGGCGATCGTCTCGCTCGACTTGCGCTTAAGACCACCTACGGAATGTCGAGCATCGAAACCTCCGGCCCCGTGATCGAATCCGCCACAATCCGCGGCGAAACCCTCCGCCTCACCTTCACACACGCCACCGGCCTGAACGGCGACCCAAACGGTTTCGAAGTCGCTGGCGCCGATAAGGTTTTCACCAAGGCCAACGTTGCAGTAGATGGCACCACTTTGATTCTCACCGGCTACACCACAACCCCCCACTACGTCCGGTACGCAAACCAGGAACTCTCTGAAGTGCGCATGTGGAACGGCGAAAAACTTCCGATGGTCCCATTCGAAGTTGAAATCACAGCTTCGAAATGAGTCGGTTTCGAGAACGCTGAACATCGGAGTGAGAACGACAAGACAATATCAACATGGATATACAGGATGGACATGATAGGAGACTGAACACAATTCCTTCTTATCCTGTTCATCCTGTATATCCATGTTAATTTCTTCCCTGCCCATGTCTCTCTGAATCCCACCAATTTCGGGAGCACGTGCAATTGCACCACACCCAGTGTTGAACCAAATCACCAGCCCGCACAGATGGCCCTGCTGCCACTGTCTTATCTCACGTCCCAAAACATAAACCTGCCATTTTCGACTTGAAAACTCGCGTTTTTGAGGACCATTACCACCCCCTCGCTCTGGCACCAGCATTGGCACGCCCATTGTCTCTCTGTTCTCTCGTTCCCTAAGTGACTGACAAACTAATATACGAGGAGACTCGCCATGAACGAGAACGATTTTCAATCAAAGCTCTCTGAACTCATCAGCCAGATCGACACGCTCCCTGAATCTGAACGTGATGCCCTTGCGAAAATGGCCGCGGACACCAAGGCTCGCCACGACAAAGTAAGCAAGACCATCGCTGACCTGCAGGACTCGATCGACTATCTCCGCCTCTCAATCAAATATCTGGTCTTTGATCTTGAGGCAACCCGTCGCGAAAACGCTCATCTTCGCAAGCTCCTGGAACAGCGTTCTGGCGGCGATGATGAAGCCGGAAACGACTGATCCCAATCTTCCCTGCTTATAGACAGGGCGTCACAGAAGGCGTCAGTTCGCTATCGCCTTACAAAGACGACGCGCCCTGGCCCGCGGCTTAACGGCCCCGTGCCAGGTTTCGAAAAGCTCCAGCTCCTTGTGTGCAGCGACCGACTCGCGGGGACCGCGGGTCGGTCGCACTTTTTTTGTGCGACGTTGGCGGTGTGAGCGGTTCGATTCGAGAGATCATGTGAGGGTGTGAGGCGATGTGACGATTTGTGTTGGCGGTGTGGCATCCTGAGCGGCAAGTTCTGGGTGCTGAGTACCGAGTGCTGAGGAAGAGTCGGAGCCGACACCGGCAGGAATGCCCGTGGCACCCTGAGATTTTGTGCTGGTGTGTTGGCGGTGTGAGGTTTTATCAACCGTTTCGCGAGAGAGGTTGGCGCGCTTGGTGAGTTCGATTTCGAGCTTGTCTTTGACCATTTTCTCTTTGCGAGCGAGGTGGTCTTCGCGCTGGTTGAAGAGGCGTTCATCGCGCAGTTGCTTGGCGGCCTGAGCGAGCTGTTGCTTGGCTTCGCGCTCGATGCGGCGTTGGTCTCTTTCTTTGGCGGCCTTTTCGCGCTGCGCGCGGGCGAAGGCGCGGTCCTGAATTGAGAGGACTTTGGTCAGTTCGCGGGTGAGGGGTTCGCGCTTGTAGCCGGCGCCGACCTGGTCGAGAGATTCGGAGATGCGTTCGACCGCCGCGGAGTTTTGGAGTTGGGCGTAGACGACCATGAGGGCGGAGAGTTGGGCGACATCATTTGGGTTGAGGTAGTCGAAGTCGTGATTGTCGAGGATGTGTTGAAGTTTGTGCATGGCCTTTGTCGCGGGTTTACTTGCGATGTAGGTTTTCGCAGCAGCGAACTCAGAAGGGGTCGAGGGGCTAAGGGTCATAGGGGCAGAGGGCGCGGACGGAGATGAGTCAGAGGACGATTTGAGATTTGAAATTTCAGAGGAGGAGGCGAACTCAGGCAGAGAAGCAAGTTGAGAGTTAAGAGTTGAAAGTTGAGAGGAGGAATCGGGAGATAGGGGTTCAGGCGTGGGGCGGTTGGGGAGTTTGCTGCGGTATTCGCGATCCATGGCTTCGCGGGCTTCGGCTTCGTAAGGGCTGTTGCGCTGAGCGCGGTGCTTTTGGATGGACTGGCCGATGCGGTTGGACTTTTTGCTGTTGCGGTGAGACATGGCAGGGCTCCTTGGGTTGGTTGAGGGAGGTGGGTGCGACGAGCGCTCACGTCCGCTACCTATGGCGGAGCGGGACAAAACGGGAGGCGCTTTTTGTCCGGTAGGGACGAGCTGTCTAGTGAAAAGGGGCGATGGGAGCGCAGGAGGGGCGAAAAAATTATTTTCAGAATCGTAAAAAATCCTCGTGTTAGGGGGCGCGCATCGCGGGCGCAAAGCTTCCGGTACCCCCAGTGTTTCCCCCAGTTTTGGGCTGAAGAATATTACAAATTTAGAAGGTAATGTTTTGTGTTTGGAGCGGGTTATCGGGCCGGTATCGGACGTTTCGAGGGCACGTTTTGTCCGATGTGTCTGGACTGTTTGCGTGATGGTGCAGAATGTCGGGACGGATCAGAGATAGAGGACCCACGGGTTCGGACCGGCGGGCTTCTCAGGTAGGCGGCATTTTTCTGAGGAAGGGTTATTGAATTAGGGAACCGGAATGCGCGGCCGACCGTTACGGCACTGGAATAAATCGCCCGCTCACACAGGAACGTCAAGATCGGTTGGATCAAACGCCAGACCCAGCCGTCATTCCTGCTGGCGCTTAGATATTTGGTGCCACCGGATACAAGGCGAGCCTCCTGAGACATGTCACACGAACGAACTCAGACAGTCGGCCTTCGCCGGCGCAACGCCGACACTCCTAAGACTGCCAGTGTCGCAGTTGTCCCAGCCGTAGGAGCGACCACGATTCGAATTCGTCCCGTCTGTGGTGCCAGGTTAGCCGAGAAGCCCTGATTAAAAATGGTACCGCCGGGTGCAATACCAATGTAGTAGAACTCATTGGGGAGCAGCATGACAGGAGAGCCGGGGAAACCGGGCTCCCAGAGCCTCCCAAAGTAGATGGGGTTGACTTGGTTGATGGGACTTGTGACCGTGGCAAGTAATGTGCCAGCCGAGTCATACACAGCGAGCGCTGACGAGGTGCAATAGGGGGGGGACGTGGATCCGGGAAAACCTGCAAAAGCGCTGAAGTAGTCGGCGTTTTGGTGGTGAATCCGAATCCAGTAGGGGGAAGTTTCGGCACCGTAAAACATCACGTCACCAATATGTGTCCCGTCTTCCACTAGCCAATCCGCAATGATCGGGGGAGGGCCCTGCCCAAATGTTGACGACGCGAACACCGCAGAGATTCCAACAATCGAGAAATTGGGGGGGCGCATTAGGTCACCTCACCGGCAATTGTGAACGAAATTTGCTATTATGCCACCAAAGTGCCGCTGACGAGTACAAATTAACAGAAAAGGAGCTTCAATGGCCCTAACGAAATATGATTTGACACGCGGCAATACGTCATCTACTTGGTTTACCTTTGCACGTGCTGTTGCAACTGCTGAACCAACCGGCGATCTAGTGGCCGTGAACGTGCCGCGTTGGGGATTTCCCAAATCCATCGCTGGACTCTGGGGAGAAGAGGAAGCACTAGATGAACTGGGTGGGCGAGATCGAATTAAGATACTCGCGGGAGGATACGACTCGACGACCGGCGCTTCGCCCAACCCTTTAATAGTCACTCAGGAGGCGGGCAATAGGAAGCTGAGATTCTCTTGGGCACCCGACATGAGCAAGGTTGTAGGGCGGGTATTTTATGGTTGTTCAAGCCTGTCAGGTGCCGTGCCCATTAGCGGGCCAGACATACGGAGCCTTCGTTCAGCAACCGGCAATCGGAATGATAACAGTTGTTTCATTCCCCAGACCGGCGTTGTTTGCTTTGGCACAATAATCGTCATCTGCGCGAAGCATGAGTTTATCGGGGGAGCGTGGATTCCCACCGGCACAGCGGTAGCCGTCTCAACGGAGTCTCTATCGGTCTCGGTGTCAGAAGGGCCTGAATTCACAATCTTCTACGACGACACAGTGAATTCATCGCCAATCAACTCGCGAGAGCCGCGCCTCAACACCTGGGCATGCACGGGCTGGTACTGTCCGTGGTATTCCGGCGATCTCGACGAGCGTCCCGAGGAAGTCATAATTCCGTTCGTGGACTACCAGTCGGCGCCGGGTTCGACAGCGACCCCGATTGCCGAAGGCGGAAGAGCATATTGGTTTAAGCTGAAGCTGAGTTCCACGACCGGGAAATACGAGCCGGTCCAGGCTAGCGGGGGCGGGCCAGCAATGGCCGTGCTCGAACTCCCCGCTACCGGGCTGTGGGATCCTCCGTTCGGCGCTACTGGAGCACGGCCGCGTTACATGCACATTCATGCTGCTGGCGTGACGGAGTATGGAGAAGAGGAAAATGGCAAGTGGCAGGTGGTCGTTGCAAGCGGCGATGAAGCAAATTCGATGATTCGAGTCATCGTGAACGACACTTCTGATACCGGGTTTCACATTCCCAGCAACTGGACTGTGATAGACAACTGGCACGGAACCATCGATACAGCAATCCGCACGCCGCCGACCGCAGGCGGTGGTACCGCCTTGGACAATAATGGAAATGCGGGCAACCAGTTTGTCGGGGTCGGGCCGGGTCCGACCCCAGGTACACTCCTGCTCGGCGGCGATGCGGTGGGCGAAGGTTCGTGGATATTGACACCGGGATCGTCAACGACCAGCACGCCCTCCCATGAAACGTTCATCGGGTCTGCTGGGGCCAGGGTCACTCGGCCCGCAAGTTTCCACATCCGCGCCGATCGTGCCGATCTTGAGGCCCGAACTATATTGATGGATGAAACTCGCTCGATTGTATACAATGGACAGATACCCACTAACGGCGATGCGAGTTTGAACAAGCGACTCGCGCTGAACGATTACGCATTCTCCTGGGAATCTGGCGCACAGGGGTCATGGGGATTCGTGCCTCAGACCGGTTACGAGCAAAATGCGTTCGTCATCGGAGACTACATATATCTAGCAACGATCAGGATCAGCGGATCAAATTCAATTGTTCGTCGAGAATTGCCTGTGATTGTTACAGGCGAGCCGCTTCAAATCGGTCCAGGCGGTAGACAATGGCTTATTGATGATCCAAGAATCTATCAGTTCGAGAACGCAACTGTTGCAAAGGTAGTCCCTTGTACTCAGGACTCGGGCGGCATTTGGTACGAAATGCCTATGACTGGTTCTGCACTATCCGCACTCGATCCTCAACCTCCGGTTAAGGCGAATGCTGTCTTTAGAGTTACCAAAGTACGGACAGTCCCCGCGACGAGGATCTGCTACTTCGGACCAACCCTTCGTGACTCGTCATCAGATGGGGCTCTCCCCACTGGTCAGACTCTTCCACTCGGCCTGCGAATGTGGATTCGATCCAACTCGGCGCGGCAGGCTGACACGCCCCAGTGCAATTATCCATCACCAAAGCGTTCATGTAGTTCAGGCCCATTGTGGCTTGCGTGGGATGCGGGTTCGTCAGCAGGCAATTACGTTGCCCTTGGCGATTACAGCATTGTTGGCGATACCGCACGATGGCAGTGCTTAACCGAACCATTTCGCGGCAGCATTAACTCGAACAGCGAGGAAAAATTTGTTCTGCGTTCCGGACCGTACGGGGCGGGCGCGGCTTCCGACGCAGATACTGATATCTATCTTGCGTTCAGCGAATTCTGTCAGTTCGGAACTGAAGATTCGACAAATGGATACGCAGCAGTCGACACGTTTGGCTACCCGCTGCCAGCCGCGACTTACACGAGCCCAGTATCGATTTTGACAGTGTATCCGCCAGAGAAAGCCGTCATCGACCATACGTTTCCGGCATCGTTCACCTTGTTTTTCGCGGGCATCATGCCGGAGGATTCGTGGGACCAGTATACCAGATCAGCATCGGATGGTATTCCAACTCTGCCCCTGCTAACGATTCAGAGCGGTGATGCCGCCAAGTTCCTCACAATCAATGCGCATCCCGGTTCAGAGAACAGTGGTCACACCGATTTCGTTGCGTCCTACTCGATTACCAGTCAGAGCGGCGGGCCGACGGAGACTCTTGACTCGACTCCGTTTTTGCGCGGGCGAGGTCTCATCGGCGCGGTGAGCTACGACGAAAGCGACGACACTGCTCGCATTTATTTGTGTCACAACGGTCGCTACATCGGAGAAGCAAAGCTGGTCGATATCGGTTGGACCAGCGTAGACATGAAGAAAATAAGATTCGGCAATCACGTCTCTACGGACTTGGCTCGAGTTGGCACCTTCCAATGGCTTGGCATTGCTGTCGATACAGAGCTATTGGACGAGGAAGCGGTGCTTGAAAAGTTCAGAACACTCGAGTTTCTGTGAGGAGTTGATTTCAGCGTCTCCCCTATTTATGTCGTAGGGGAGTCACCCGCCATTCAGATTTGAGGGAACACCATTTCGCACATTCAGGGCTCTCTGTCAACGGGCAAGTAAATCCATGGCTTCGCGGGTTTGCTTCCGATGCAACCACTCGCACCATTGGAACTGTCGGTGCTTGAAGATACCCCATAGGATGCTGCCCGTGATACGCCACCTCTCTCTTGCCAACAAGTGTCTGCTTCTCTTTGGTGGCGCGATTGTGCTCGCTGTTCTTGCTGCGCTCATTGCTCCGTGGTTTCGCATGAGTGCGCTGGTTGAAGGGGGGCAGCTTGAAGTTTCGCGCAATATGGCCAGCATGTGGGAGAAGCTTGATACCAAGTATCAATCTGATCCGGCGATCTTGACGGGCCTGGCCCCCACTCCTGGCGATCCGATCGAATATGCCGGCGTCGAAGCGCGGCGGCTTTCTGTGCCGCAAGCTGAGGGAATGGCCGCCACTGATGAATTTATTGCCCTCGCAGTTGAGCGGCTGAAATCTGATCCAGAGCGGCTGGATATTCAGCAATCTCGCCTGTCGGGCCAGTCGATTGAGTATCAGTACGCCAAGGCAGTGCGCAAACAGACTGGTGAAACCAGCACGCTCGATGGTTTAATTCTCGTCAAGCGCCGATCTCTCCCCGCGACTCGATTGCTCGCGCTCAACATCGTCTTTATTATTGAAGCGTTCGTCGTCGTCATCGCAATTGCCATCGTTGTCTTCTACCAGATTACCCATCGATTGATCCTGAGCCCGGTGCGCGATCTCAAGCAGACCGCCGTGCGTGTGCGAGAAGGCAACGTCTCGATTCGATCTGACATCAAAACCGGCGATGAATTCCAGGACCTGGCTGAGAGCTTCAATCTCATGCTCTCTGACCTGCAGAATAATCAGGATCAGCTGCGCGCCATCAACGCCGCACTCGACCTGAAACTGCACGAGCTCGCACGCACCAACGATGCCCTCTACGAAGGCGCGAAGATGAAGGGCGAATTCCTGGCCAATGTCAGCCATGAACTGCGCACGCCGCTGAATTCGATCATTGGATTTGCGGAGCTCATGCTCGACAATGCTCGAAATGAGCAAACAACCTTGCCGCAGGGCTCGGAGCTTCACGGCCCCGTGTCCAAGCGCATCCGCTATCTCGAAAACATCGTCACTGCTGGCCGCAGCTTATTGGAAATGATCAACAGCCTCCTAGAAATGGCCAAGCTTGAAGCAGGCAAGATCGAAGTAGTCATCGAAAAAATGAACCTGCGCGATGTCTGCGAAGGATTGATCGGTCTCATATCGCCACTGGCCGAGAAGAAATCTATCACACTCAGGCTCGATGTGCCTGAAACCTTGCCGCTGGTCAGCACCGATGTAAAAAAATTCCAGCAGATCATTTTCAACTTTCTCTCAAACGCGGTGAAGTTCACGGATCCGGAAGAACGATCAGGCCGCCCCGCAGAAATAATCCTCCGTGCGGAACTGCTGGGCGCGGGCGACCTTCCTGGCCACGGCAAGATCCAGGTCAGCGTCATCGATTCCGGCCGCGGCATCCCCGAAGAAAAGCTCGCCCGTGTCTTCGACAAGTTCTACCAGGTCGATGGGTCCTACAGCCGCGAACATGCGGGAACGGGCCTTGGTCTCGCCATCTGCAAAGAACTCTCGCACCTGTTGCAAGGCGAACTTTCGGCCGAAAGCCAGATCGACCGCGGCACATCATTCCGCTACACCTTCCCGCTCGAATACGACCCCAGCCGCAAGGCCGAGTCAGAACTCGAATCCCGTTTCCGCGCTGCATTGCAGGGAAGAATCCCTGAAGGACCTCGTTCTTACCACTAGAAAGACCGTTTCCAAAGATGACAATCTTGGCAATAAAGTCCCTTTCGCCGCGTTAGTATCAATAGCCTCATATCCGCGGCGTGAACGCCCGGAATGAACCGCCAATGGAGTTTGAACCTTGCGCCCACAACACCTGATTCTCGCATCTCTCTTCGCCGCCAGCACCTCTTTCGCTGCATTCGCACAACCTGCAAATCCGCCAGCTACTCCCAAGGATGGCGAGAAGCCAAAGGCTCCGGAAGGTCAACCCGCAGGTCGCCCAAATCGCCCCGGCGGCGCTGGCGCTCAAGGTCGCAATGCACTTTCACCCGAAAAGGCCAAGGCCGCGTGGGAAGCACAGGCAACCGGCGTTGCAAAGCGCCACTCACTCAGCGCTGATCAGACCAAGACACTCGTGACTGCATACACAGCAGCGCGCGAAAGCCAGCAGGCAGCCGTATTGAAACTCCGCGACGATCTCATGGCCAAGGGCGGCGGCGGCGGCGGGCCAGAAGCAATGGCGGAAATCAGAACCGCGACCGAAGACCTGAACAAGGCCGAGAAAGCCAAGTTTGAAAAAGCACTCACGGGCTTCAAGCCCGAGGAAGTGACCAAAGTTTCTTCTTCGCTTTCAACCTTTAACCGTCAATGGGACGGCATCACCAATGCAATGATCGACTTGAAGCTTGAAGAAGCCAAGCAGCAGACCGCGTTCGACGCCGTTGAAGATTTCGTCGGCACTCAGAGCAAGCTCATGGCCAACAGCGGCGGCGCAGATGTTGATCGCGAAGCCATGCGTACCGCCATGCAGGAAAATCGCACCAAACTGACAACAGCTCTTGCCAAAGTTCTGACACCAGAACAGGCCAAGACTGTTGAAGAAGCGATGGGCCAGGCACGCGGCGGCCGCGGTGGCCAGGGTGGCGGCGCTGGTGGAGGCGGCGCAGGTGGTGGCGGCGGAGCTGGTCGTCCGGCAACTCCTCCCGCAGGCGACAAAAAGCCCGAAGGCCCGAAGTAATTCGCAGCGTTTTCGACAATAATTAGTACAAGAGAAGTGGTCACAGCCTGTGCTGGACCACTTTTTTTTGTTGATCGCTTCGAGCCAGAATCTAATTCATACCTGCGGCTTTCGATTTGCGATTTTCTGCAGGAGCCCATCGGCGATCGAGGGGAACACGGTCCCAAGCCCGAGCGCCACGCGATAAGGAAAGCTCGTCCATATTTCGCCGCGGGGTGAATAGAGCGACTTGACCACAGCGCGTGCCACTTGATCGGGCGATTGCGAAAGCACCCCACTGCTGCCCAGTCGCCGCGGCCGCCCGGAGTTTGCAGAAACAACCTGCGAAAATTCTGTGTTGGTCCCCACCGGATGGACCGTAGATACATGGATGTTCTGAGTTGCAGGATCAGACTGCAATTCCAGCCGCAGGGCACGCCCGAAGTGGTCCTGCATCGCTTTGCTGGATGAATACGTTGCAAACCCGGGAAGGGTGATTTTGGAAACGACGCTTGAGCAGATCAGAATGTGACCATTTCTCTGAGCTTTGAATTTCTCAAGGGCGGGCCGAATGGTCCAGAGCGTTCCCCAGAAATTGGTCGCAAAAAGAGCCTGAATTTCCTCATCAGTCGATTCATCAACCCGTCGCTCAACTCCGTAGCCAGCATTGGCAAAAACCGAGTAGATCGAACCAAACTCCTTAACCGTCCGATCGACCAATTCCTCGCCCGCACCTTTCTGGCTGACATCACAGACTACCGCGAGGGCCTTGCCACCCGAACTTTTGATCTGGGCAACCGCGGATTCCAGGCGGTCTTTGCGACGTGCGGCCAGCACCACCGGCATTCCGGCTTCAGAACAACGAAGTGCGGTTGCCAGTCCGATACCGCTTGAGGCACCGGTGATTGCGATGGGAAGGTCTTTGAGAAATGCAGGCATACTGACAGGATACGGAACAAAAAAGAAACACGCGGCCAAGCCTGCCTTGAGCCGCGCGGTTTACCAGAACTGTCCAGAGCCTACACCACGTGGCTCTAAACTCAGGCGGCATACTACCTGCTTTGCGTTCTGCAGAAAACTGTAAATGCCACAAAACCGCCTGAAAAACAGGGGCAATTTCACGGATTGCCATCAGAGCGTGTTTTATTTGCCGCGCAGCGTTTCTCAAAGGCCCATAACGCCCCGCAGGCCATAATTACAGGCCAGGCCCGCTGAGGCGGGGGCCTGCAGGAGAACTGCCGGGCTGGACGATCTTGATGTTGCCCGCACCACCTTGACCGCCGCCGCTCATTTGTGATGGAGTGATCTTGCCTTCCTCGATCGCCTTGGCGATAGCTTTGGAAACTTCGACGAACTCGAGGCGGAGTTCGTGGGTGACGTTGGTCACCATGGTCTGTTCTTCGGGCGTGAGGTTGCCCTTGGTCTTTTGCTCCAGGACTCCCAACAGGTCGACGTAGATCTTGGCGTATTCGAGGGCGACGACGACCTTGCCGGTGCGGGGGTCGGCCATGCCGCCCATGTACGTCAGGGCCTGATTGACGAGGATGCTGACGAGGTCCTGAATTCCCAGTGGTTCGTTGGGGTCGCGGGCACCGGCCGGGCCCTGCTGAGCAGCCTTGGCTTCCGCGGCGGCCTGGGCCTGAGCATTGAGCTTTTCCTTCTCGGCCTGGGCCTGGGACTTCCAGTCACTGTCGACGATGATCTTCCCAGCGTCGGCGGGCTTGTTGTTTTTGGGGTCAGGGGAGTTTGGGCCTGTGATAAGTGACATACGTGATCCTGTAAGGTGGTTACACTGGGGTGGGCCGAGCGAGGTCATTCTAGCCGAGCGGAGCGATGTATTGGTTGATTGGCGGCACACGTGGAGCGTGTGCTCACTTCCGGATGGATTCGGGAAACACTTATGAATCATCAGACAGTTGCTGACAAATGCCGTGTTTCTGTAATCTGCAGCCTTGCGGGACTTGCGGCGGCATTGGGTCTGGGCGGCTGTCGCGGGTCGGGTGATGTGAAGTCGGTTGCCAGCGTGCCGCTGAGCGTGGCAGATTTCAGCGATCCCAATGGGCCTGCGCCAACGGTCGCGATTGCGGAGGCAACGCCCGCCCCGGGTATTACGCCAACACCGATGCCGCCAAATCAGCCGGAGGTGACGATCACTCCGGGGCCGGCGACGGCGGTTGTGACTGCTACGGCCACCGGAGAGGGCGCGGAGATTGATGCGAAGGTTGGAGATATTAACGGGCGAGCGATCTTTGCATCGAGCTTTCTGGAGGAAATGGGTCCGCGTATGCGGGCGCAGGCGGAGGATTTGTATAAGCGTGCGGCGGGCGGGGCCGGAAAGACAATTCCGGCAGCGCGACTGAATGAAGCGCGTATCGAATTGCTGCGGGTGTGGAGAGAGTTTGCCGTTGTGCTGACGCAGAACAAACTAGAAAATGAACTGCAGGTGGAACTGCTCAGAGCGGAGGCGTCGGCGAGTTTTACCGCAGAGCAGAAGATGGGATTCTTTTCGTTTTTGCAGCGGGTTCAGGAAGATCTGCGTTCTGAGTCGGGAGGCAGTACGACTCGCGCGGGTGAAAAGGTGAGTGATCAGGAAGGGCAGACGATCGATGAGTATTTGAAAGCCCGAAAGACACTTGAGCTGGTGCGGTATCAGTTGCAACGGAAAGTTTTCAGCCGCGTGAACGTGAGCTGGCGCGATGTGCAGCTTGAATATGACAAGCGGCCGGAAGCGTATGTTGAGCCGCCGAAAGCGGTGTTTCGCGTGGTGCTTGTGAGGACGGACGCGGAATCGAAGGAAGTGGAGCAGAAGCTGGGGGCGGGGACTTCATTTGTTGAGATCGCGGAGAGCAGCGTCAATACTTTTGAGCGAGCGACAGGTGGCAAGAAGGTCACTGTGTATACCGATCCCAAGACGCCGCCGGATATATTCGGGCCAAAGGACATGAACGAGGCGGCGAAAAAGCTGACTGAGGGGACGTGGGCCGGGCCGTTCAAAGTAGGAAACAGCTTTGGATTTGTGTTCATGGAGCAGATGATTCTGGATGAGCGCGAGTTGTACGATGTGCAGTTGCGCGTTGAAGATTATCTGCGGAGCCGAAAGCAGCTGCACGAAACGAATCGATACATTGAGCGTCTGAAGCAGCGGGCGAGCTTTACGAACTTGGAAGAGATGTCGCAGAAACTGGTGGGGTTTGCCCAGCAGCGGTATTTTGATCCGGTATTTGCAGAGAAGTGACGCGGGAACAATTCGAGAGGCGAACTGATGTGGGGAGCGTTCAACAAGCTGCGCGGGGCGAGGGCAGCAAAGACGCACACGCAGAATGTGGGTGAACGCGGCGAAGATATGGCGTGCGAACTGTTGCGGAAGAAGGGGTACCGGATATTGGGGCAAAACCTGCCGCTGCGGTTTACGGAGATTGATATTCTGGCAGAGGCGGTGGATCGAGATACGGTTGTGTTTGTGGAAGTGAAGACGCGTACGCGGCGTAATGATGCGGGGGATGAGGAATCGCTGGCGGCGGAATTTGCAGTAGATCAGCACAAACGGGACTTGCTGGTGAAGGCCGCAAGGAAGCTGGCGGCAGCGAATGAATGGCATGGTCGACCGCTACGGATTGATGTGGTTGCGGTTGAATTGGCGGATGATCCGGCGGCGTGCATCGTGCGGCATCGCGAGGATGTTGTGAAGTAGACAGGGCGCGACGAATGAAACGCAAAAATGAATCAACCAGCCGCGGGGCTGGTTGATTGTTTTTAATGAGGTGCTACAGCGCTGAAACTCAGCGACGACGACGTGCGATTGCGAGACCGCCAAGGCCAAGGAGCGAGAATGCGCCGGGGGTTGGAACTTCGCAATAGCTCATGCCGGTGAGTTCGATGCGGTAAGGATCGGTGCCCTGACCGCCAAGATCATCGAAGCCGCCATCGGGGAAGCGGGTAATTCCGAGGATGTAGTGACCCGGAAGGACAACCGCGCTGCCACCAGCAGTGTCACTGATGAAGGAACCGGGGAACGGCGAATCGTCGTTGAAACGGAGCTGGGTCACTCCGTCCATAGCGTAAAGAGCCAGCATGGTGTCCCAGCCAATGCCAACGGTCGAAGCTGACCATGAGAGGGTATCGATGTGAACGCAGTACATATCGACATCGATAGCCCCGGCAGCATCTGTGTTTCCATGGCCGACGATGGCGACCAACGGGCCGGAGCCAACAGTCACCTGGAATGCCGGGCGGACCGGCGCATCGCCAACTTCAGCCCAGATCTGAGCGGAAGCGGTGCCGCATGCGGCCAAAAGGGCACCAATTGCGAGACAACCCAACTTACACGAGTTTAACATGATACTTCTCCTCAATAGAAACATACCCCGAACGCCGGAGTCTAACTAACATTTCTTAAGACATATACAATTACGCGTTACTTTCAGAATACCGTCATACCAGAAATTCCTGAGTTTTACAACTACAACGCGCGAAATTGTGCCAAATTATTCACTTTTATGTGTTTTTGAACATCAAATAGGCAATCCCGACCGAGAATTCGCTGAGAACTCATGAAAATCTGGAATCATTTAAACTATGCCAGTCGTCACCAATACCGAAAAATATGCGAATTTACGTGAGATCCCTTGTCGGATCGCCAAGTAATGAAAAAGGCCCGGCAAGAGCGCCGGGCCTGTCGAGGTAGAACGTTTTACGGCCAGAGTCAGCAGCCGAGGCTGAAGGCGTCAACGAAGTCGAGGTAGTCAAAGAAGTCGATGATGCCATCGCCATTGAAATCGGCAGAGGGAAGACCGAGTGAGAAGGCATCGACATAATCAAGGTAATCGAAGAAGTCGATGACGCCGTCGCCGTTAAAGTCGGCGGGGCACTTCAGGCAGATGATTGTGTTGATATCGGTGACGAGTACGACCTGTGGATTCCAGGGAGTGAACTGTTGGCCAATTCGGGTGAAAGGAACCGGCAATGAAACTGGCCCTTGAACTGCGGTCGGTTGTGCCACCGGGCCTTCGATGCAGCCGGTGCGAAGACCCAGGTCAGATCGGAAGACCCAGATATCGCTGCTGCCGTGCGTGAAGGAGTTTATTGTTCCAACAGCCTTTGCGCCATCGGACGCGGGAGAGGTCTGATCGACGCGGTCAGGGAGCGCTCCGCCAAAAGACATGTGCGTAAAGGTGCCCGACGCTGGATGAACGCGAACAAGTGCGCCGTTGCCGCCAGCGATGGTGTCATTGCCACCGATTATCACTCCGGCAGGAAGTGTGGAATAGATAGATTCGTTTGCGGGCTTAAAGCGACTGAGCAGAATTGGCGGCGCTGCGACAAGGAGTGGAGACAGGTTGTAGTAATATGAGTCGGGTGAGGCGTCGCTTGCGGTGAGCGCGACATCGCCAGCGGGCAAGACATCGAGTCCGTTGAAATAGCGGTCAAGGCCAACGGGGGTGTAGGTGTTCTGGACCAGGTTGATACCCGCAGCGTTGACCCACATGACGAGCGGCTCACGTGGAGCGGTAGAGGCTGCTTGTGTCCAACCGCACGCAAGGAAGCCACTCGCGAGGCCGCCCGTAGGATCGCGGAAGGGCCGAATATCCATGAAGCTGCCATACTGGTTGCTTGCGTAACGCGTGTCTGGATAGCCATTGGCCCAGACCAATCCGCCAGCCGCGGTTAATTGAATAATCACGGGCAACTGTCCTACGCCGGCACCAAACGAGCCGCGCGACGCGATCACGAGATTGTTGGCTGTACCAGATTCAATGATTTTGGCACCGTGCACTCCCGTACCAGAGGGGTTGCCAAACCAGACCTGGCCCCACATGTATCCGCCTACCGGGTTGAGTTTGAGGATGCCCAGACCCAGACCCGCGCCGACGCCGGTGACATCAGCAACGAGTGCATAACCGCCGTCAAATGTCTGCATAATGCTGAGCGGCGTTTCATCATTGGGAAAGAACACTTCGCGCTCCCATTGGGTTGCGCCGGTGTAATCAAGCTTAATCACAACGATATTGCGCAGACCTGTCGCGGCCGCACGGCGAACACACGCCAACACACTACCGCCATCGCGAGTGGTGGCGATTGCACCGCCTTCTTCAATGCCCGGTGTGCCGATATAGCGTTGATAGGTAGCGGGGACCGCGAGTGCAGAAGCGGCGAGGCCGACGCAGAGAGACAATCCGGCGAGTTTTGATGCGTTCATATCACTATCTCCTTGTGACTCCAGAGCGAATGGAGCCGGGTTACGAAGGGGAGAACGGAGGAACGCTATCGGACTCACGCAAATGCGTGAATCTGGGCAACATATTTATGAAGTCATTGAGGGCGCAGTACGGATTAACTGGCACGACAGTTGCTGCATCAGCAGCCCACGCTGAATGCGTCGACATAATCGAGATAGTCAAAGAAGTCGATGACCGAGTCAAGGTTGAAATCTGCCGCGGGCGAGTTTTCCGCGAACGCATCGACGAAGTCCAGGTAATCGAAGAAGTCCGCCGAGCCATCGCAATTGAAGTCGGCCACGCAGATTGAAAGTGTCGCAGCGGCTGAAGTTATGCTGCCGCAGGGGGTGGTGATTACACAGTCGTAGGAACCGATGTTGCCCGCAACGGCGGCGACATTAAGTGTGGCAGTAGATGCCGAAGGATTTGCAAGTGGGTTGATGGGATTGCTGTTGTGACGCCAGGCGTAGGCGAACGGGCCGGTTCCAGAGGCGACCGCATTGAACTCGGCGATTCCATCCGGGCAGATAGTGACATTTGAAGGCGCATCGCACGTCGCCGCGATGCAGGAATCGAATGCAACTTCTGCAAGGCCCGTGTATGGAGAGACGTTGTTATTGAGAGTTGCGCGGACGATGAACTGAATCGACGAGACATTTGATACCTGGTTGAAGGTGTACGTCTGCGCGATCGGGATATTTGGAAGACCTACCAAGTCGGTCAGATTGGCGAGGGTTGCGCCCGCGGCGTCACGAAATACAAGATCAAAACGCGTAACAGCGTAATTGGGATTCGATGCGACACCATTCGACCGGTGGGCCCACATATAAAACCCGCCGACAGTTTTAGGGGTTGTGAACGAGAACGTGGCCGATTCGCCAATGGTGCGGCCGTTGGCAGTGGTCCAGTGATTGCCACTGGCGTAGTTCGCGTGTGAGCTTAATGGACCAAAGCCGGCTGGCAGACCGGTTCCATTGATGGCGTTCGCAACGACGTAGCCGCTGCTGAATACGCTGGTCGCGCTTGCCGAGTCGGGACGGAAGAACTGAGCGGAGGCGGCGAGTGGCGCGACAGCAGCGGCAATGAGCGAGGAAACAGCAAGCGTTACGGTTTTCATAGAACCCTCAGTAATTCAGTTATGGGGCCAGCGAATCTCAGTGTGCGAACTTCAGAGTCACCTAGCGATTTGGCCCGCTATTCTGACAGAAAAGAGCCCTCAGGTCAACGAAATTAAGCATAAAAGAAAGCTCTCTACCCAATAAAGCTCGGGAAACATTCACTTGCGCGATTTACTACCTAAACTTCCGACCAATGTCCAACCGCACGATCTATCTCGAGACCTTTGGCTGCCAGATGAACGAGCTTGATTCTGAGCTCGTGGCGGGCGCTCTTCGGACGCTTGGATACAAGTTTGTGGCTGATCCGGCGGACGCATCCGTCGTGCTGTACAACACATGTTCGGTGCGGCAGCACGCAGAACAAAAGGTGTGGTCGCGACTGGGGGAACTGGCCGAACGAAAAGAGACTGAGCCGGAGCTTGTCGTCGGGGTTCTCGGATGTATGGCCGAGCGAGACGGCGTGAGCCTGGTCAAACGCATGCCAGTCGTGGATATCTTGTGCGGGCCCGGCGACTTGGACAAATTGCCCAACTTGTTGGCGAATGCGATCACTGTGAGAGCTGGTTTGGCCGCAGCGGATATCAACCCCGATGACCCCAATGTGCGGCAGCCGGGCGAAATCTCAGCATCACAGTTTTCATTGCAAGGCAACTCGTCTCGCCGGAGTGGCACATTGGCCGCCGCCGAAGACACGCTGGAAATGCTGGATCTATCGCGCGCAATTTCGCCCGTTGATGCTGATCCAGACAAGCCGCGTAAAACGGCATATGTGCGTATCACGCGCGGCTGCAATAAATTCTGTACATACTGCGTGGTGCCATTCACGCGTGGTGCCGAAGTGCATCGGCCACCGGAGCACATTCTCGACGAATGCAAGAAGCTTGCAGATGCGGGCGTCATCGAAATCACGCTTCTTGGTCAGACCGTGAATCACTATCGCTTTGAGCACGGTGCAGCGGTCACACTGGGCGGCGTGATGCAGCCCCAAAAAGGCCGCAGTTATCTGGGCGGACATCGGCGCGATCCATTTGCTGCGACGAACGTTACAACCTTTGCAGATCTGCTGCGCCGGATTCACGAAGAAGTCCCTGCGATTCAGCGGTTGCGATTCGTCACCAGCTATCCACGCGATTTCGGCGATGATGTACTGGAAGTGATGCGGGACTCCCCGCGGATCTGCAGGTATGTGCATGTTCCAGCGCAGAGCGGCAGCAATCGATTGCTCAAGATGATGAATCGTGGGTACACCGTGGAGGAGTATCTGGAGTTCATTGATCGCTGTCGCCACTATCTCGATGAGCCGGACAAGGGACGTCCACTCATGCTGTCGGGCGATTTTATTGTCGGCTTTCCAACTGAGACCGATGAAGATTTCGAAGCATCGCTTGAGTTGTTCCGTAAGGCGAGATACAAGAATGCTTTCATCTTCAAATACTCGCCCCGGCCCGGCACGATTGCGTTTGACAAGTTGACCGATGATGTGCCGGAAGAAGTGAAAAAGCGGCGTAATTCCGAATTGCTCACGTTGCAGTCGCAGATCAGCGATGAGATCAGCAAGGAGCAGATCGGTCGCGAATTTGATTGTCTGGTCGAGGGCTACAGCCGCCGCACGCTGAAAAAAGCAGGTATGACCTCGGGCAAACTGCGCCAACAGGGATCAGTCGGGATCACCATTGGCGGGCGCGATATCGGGACTGCAGTTGCCGCTCCGGTGGAAGAAGAACTTGCAGAAGTTGTGCAGATGTCCTCACGCACCGAAGGCGATCAGATTGTCATGATCGATGTACCGGCCTCGCGAGCACAGAAAATGGTGGGGACGATCGTGCGGGCGCGGATAACCAGTGCGCACGTGTTGAGCCTGCAGGGCGACCTGCTCTAGCTCTCAGCGGCCTGTCATCACTCAGCAACCGGCACTGAACGCATCGACATAATCAAGATAGTCGAAGAAATCTACGCCGCCATCGCGGTTGAAATCGCCGGGACTGAAGTCGTACTCACCGATGTCACCCAGCGAGAACGCATCTACGAAGTCGAGATAGTCAAAGAAGTCAAGAGCTCCATCGCGATTGAAATCTGCACGGCAGCGACAGTCATCGGGAATCTGGTCATCGTCACGGTCACTTTGTGCCGCGACGCGGAAGGTGATGTTGTCGACCCACTGCTCGTTGGTGAAGTTGTCTGTGCGACCACCAAATCCAAAGCCAGTGACCACAGGCCGCCAGTTGATCGGCAGGTCATCTGCAACGACTTCGGTTGAGCCGTCAGCGCGAGTGATACGCACATTCAAAAGATCGTGACGCAGCGAGATAGTTACGCGATGGACATTGTTATCTTCGAGATCAAACGTGGGCCGATACCGCGCGAGCCGCACCTGGTTGTAATAGATATCAACCTGGTTCTCAAGTTCGCCGCCATGATCGAAGGTATCGAACTGGACCGCAAGTGCGCCGTTGCCGGGCGGCGAAGAACCGGTCGAGCCAGGACCTTCTTCAGAAAACAGAATGTTCGGCAGGAATGACTCAAGGTCGTACGCAGCGAAACAGATGCCATCGCCCCCACTGCCGCCGCCGATCTTGAATTCGAACGACACATCGAAATGATCGATCGGGTAACCAGATACTGGCGGGCGACAAATCGTCCCAATCTGGTTTGGCGATGCAGATGTCAGGCGAAGGCGACCGTTATTGATCACCGCTGAGCCCAGCGCCGTGTACGGGAACAGCGAAGAGTTAAAATCCGCAGTAAACGCGGCGGCGGTATCACATTCATCAGGAATCGAATTGTGGTTGCAATCCTGACTGCGGCCCGTTGCTATATCGCAGGAATCGGGAATTCCGTTTTCGTTGCAGTCCTTCGCCGCACCAGAAAGAATTTCATCAAGATCTGAAACCGAGTTGTTATTGCAATCTGCTGCGCTCACTGGGTTGTAACTCAGACGAAGAATGTTGGCGCCGCGTGCAAGCGGGTTACTGATAGCATCTTCTTTGTAGAGATCTGAAAAGTAAAGACCATCGGGACCGGCTGCAATCGCGGCGACACTTGAAGCTCCGACGCCATCATAAATCGCCATCGGACGGCCGCCGGTGATGAGGTTTCCCGCCGAATCGATGACCCACTCAGTGACTGATTTCGCTGTGGCATCACCGGGACCAGTGCCAAACGTGCCGGCAGACTGGGTAACGTAGGCACGACCGGAGTACGCGGCGGGGAAGCCGCTATTGCCGAAGATCTCGGGCTGAATGACAGCGATGTTTACCGGCGCGATCGAAGGGTTCCAGACGTGCGTCGCGAAAATGTACATGCTCTCATTGGTGCCGTCGTAGCCAAAGTTGCGGCCCATTTCGAACTTTGACAGGCGATCAACTTCGGGACCATTTTCGACAATGAAGTGAGAGTTGTCGCTGATGCGCCACGCGCCGCCGAACGGGTTGCGCAGGCCAGAAGAGACGACATAGTCGCGCGAACTGATGCCGTCAATGATGTTGTAATACGGATTTGATGGGATGGGATTTCCCTGGCGATCCATGCGCAGGATTTTTCCGAGGTAGCTGTCGAGATTTTGCGCAAGCGGGAACTGGAATCCATCGCCCATGTGAACATACAGATGGCCATCGGGCCCGAATGTGATGTTTGAGATCTGGTGACTCTGACCCTGCACAGCTGAAGGCATGTCGAGCACTGTGGTGATAGACGAGGCTGTGAGGCCGCCATCTGTGCTGGAGAGTCGAAGCACTTTGGGATGGTGCGGAGCCTGAGGATTTGATGGCTGGCCTGAATAGAGCACAGTGGCGTACAGATCGCCGTTGAGCGGATCAGTTGTGATGGCGCCAAGGCCCTGTTCGCCCGAGCCGGGGAACGCCCCGGTGGGATCAAAGTTCAGGAGACCAGTTGCATAATCAGTGACTGTGCCATCGCGGCGAACAACTTTGATTGTGCCGTACAACTCGCCGACATAGAACGCCGGGCCCGACGGGTCGCTGGATGGAACGGGCGGGAACGCGATGGAATCTGGAAGCTGGAAACCAGTTGCGACGATTTCAGCTTTCACATCTGGGGAAGTGAGCCAGGGAACCGGAGCGCCGCGCGCGAGCGTAGAAAAATCGGCTTGAGTCTGACCGGGCTGCGCGTAATACGTGCCGCCGGAGCGTGTGACCCAGAACGATTGAAATGTGCCGGGAAGCAGCGACATTGCCGGGAGGTAGAGCGTGTGAGAGGCGCGTTCGTGGTCGAGGAATGTGATCTCAGAAAACCCAAGATTGAGCGGTGCGCTGCCCGCAATGACAGTGACACGAACAGCATCGTGATGTGCCATCGCAGGAGGATTTGTGAGAACATTGCCGGTTGGCCCTGCTTCAAACTGCAGGAGTTCTTCACCATCAGGGTGCTCAACCCGCACCCTTGGCGGTGTCAGCGCGTTTGGAAGTGGGAGTGAAAATATCGGGGTCGGAAATTCTTCGATGTCTTCAAGCTCAAGCGGAAAGAGCTGCGCGATGCTGCCCGTGGTGAATTCGCGCTCGCCCCACTGGCTCCACTCTGTGCCCGGGTCGTTGCTGTTATCGCGGTGGCGCACGCGAAGGCGATAGACCTTCTCGGGTTCAAGTACGCGCCGGCCTGCGTAGGAATTGATGAATTGACCATCACCCAGGTGCGTGTGCAAGCGTTCGACACCGGCAATACAGGATGTGATCCAGACCGGTTCGTTAGTATCAACTCGCACGATCTGCCAGTCTGTGCAGCGGTGCTGATCGCCTGGATCCGGATCCGAAAACAGCGTCGACTCCATGTGTGCATCAGAGGGATTTACAAGCCGCGTCGGATTTGGTTCATTCACCTGGGGCGTCGCTGGCGGAGAATTTGCAATTGCATAAAGCGGGCAGCACGCGGCAACAAAGATGGTTGAGGCAATTCGCACTGATCACTCCTGCCTGCACGTCGGCCTGCACGTCAGCCTGGCCTTCGGCATGTGCGACGTCAGAATAACTCCCACGCGAATATCGCCACAAACATGCCTCGGCTTTGCTCAAGATACCTGCGACGGGGTATGTGGGTCAATGGGATTCGCGTGAATTAGCCAAAGTTGCGCGGTAGTCCCCTACTCCTCGAATTTCTTGTTGGCGCGGCGTTTGGCCGCGAGCAAGCCGGTTTCCTCAGAAATTTCCGCCGCGGGAGTTTCCACGGTTGGTGCCACAGCGGGCCCTGCATTCTCTTTCCATTGCGAGAGTCTGGCTGCGCGGCGTTTGTCGGCCTGTTCCTTCGCGAGTTTGAGACCATCGGCCTGCGAGAGTGCAACTTCGCTCACGGCCGGGCGCGGAGTCTCGCGGTCTCGTAATTTTGAGAGTGTGGATGCCGCCTGAGCAGAACGAGCGGATTGAGTATCCGCCGCGGTGCGAGCCAGATCGGCACCAAATTCGGGACTGAAGAAACGATCCCATGCGATGCGGCGAGTTGCCAGATCGAGCATGAGTGCGATGAGAGATGCGAGCAAAATAGCACGCGTGAGCGCGAGCCAGGTTTCCTGCGGCACAACACCTGCGCGATCGAAGAGCATCTTTGGAGCAAGATCGCCGAGTGCAAGCACGCGGCCGCCGCTCTCGCGAGCAATTGCCTCAAGCAACGCACGATCGCTCTTGAGTTTGCGGAACTCTTCGCCAGCGTTGGTTGAAACTCCCGCAACAAGCGGCGCGATTTGAGCGGCCGCTCCTGCACTGGCTTTGTCTGGCCGCACAACAACCACATAGCTGCCCGAACTTTCAACCGGGATGCTCCCGGAATATTCACCAGGACCAGCTTGTGGCAGCTGAATCTCACGAGTCTGTCCGGATGGTGTGTAGATCGTCGCGTTCACCGTCAACGCCTCGACTGTCGCCCCGGTATCGCTCACCGCATTCAGGTTCACTTTCAACCTGCCATCAACCACTTCCACCCGCGCCTGACTTGCATCGCGGTTCTGACTTCTCGCAGTTGTGCGGCAGAGTCTGGTCCAGAATTCCCGGTACACGGGAGCATCAATCCAGTCTTTCGCCCAGCGGTGGGCATCGCTTGTGAACGCCACAACCTGACCCAGACCGACATTCCAGTGTGCGAGCACTGGCTCGTTGGCTGGCGTCATGATCGCCTGGAAAATCGTTGGCTCCTTGCGCTGATCCGTCATCGCAAGGCCGCCTAATCGCGGCAGATTGGAAAGCCCGCTGACCAATGGCGATGCAGGATTGGTGATCACCGGCAGGAACGGCTGCTCTTTAATGAACGGCGCGCGAACCACGCGGATCGCTCTCAAGAAGACCTTGGGAAGCACGTTGGGATTGATCACCTCATGATGGCGGCCGCCACCTTCCGCGGCGATTTTTCCCATCGTCATCGGATCGGCATCGTCGCCGACGCTGATCGTCGAGACCTTGATTCCCTGTGCGAGCGCTTGCTTCGCGATCCCCGGAAGATACTCGTGATTCTGCGATCGCCCATCTGAAAGCACGATGATGTGCTTGACCTTCGCGTTCACAGCTTGCAGTTGCCGCGTCGCTGCTTCAAGGGCGGGACCAAGATTGGTGCCGCCATCAGCGCCGATATTGCGAATCACCTTTTGCGTCTGCGCAGCATCCTTGTTCGGCGAAAGAGGTACGAGCACATCGTAATCAGAATTGAACGCGATCACGCCCAGCAGGTCGCGTTTATCGAGCATTCCCACAGCTGCCGCGGCGGCCTCATTCGCAATTTCCATCTTTGATCGCGATGAACCCATGACAAAAAACGCCATCGAACCAGAATTGTCCAACACCAGCATGATGGCCGCATCGGGCGTCAGCACCTTGTCTGGAATCTCCAGATTCACCGGCAGAATCGGCTCGATGACTGAGCCTTTCCAGCCGCCGGAAGCGAAGGAATCGGGCCCGCCGATCATGACCAACCCAGCGCCGAAATCTTGAACATGTGAAACCAGGAGTTGCTGAACGTTGCTCGCGACTGCATCAGCGGGGACGTTCTGCAGCACGATGAGATCGAAGCGTTGCAGGTCGAGCAAGTCTGTCGGAATTGCTTCAGGCGCGACGGTTGTGACATCGATCCCAGCCTGTCTCAGTGTTGTGGCGAGCACGCCGCCGGGCCCGGCGATATCGCCGTTGCTGACACCATCGACAATGAGCACTGCGCCGCGGCCAGGAGTAAGCGTGAACGCCGAAGCACGATTGTTGTCGGCGAACGTATCAAGTGGTTCGCCATCGGGGCCTGCGCCTTCAGGCTCAAACACTACTTCAAAGCGGTGTACGCGGCGAGCATCTAACTGCACGGGCAAAACAACAACTGTCGTGCCCGCTTGCAAATTCACCGCGCGAGCTGCGCCTTCTTGTGCACCATTGAGATCAACTGGAATGCCTTCATCAAGAACCTGAATCCGCCCGACAACGGGGATCGTCGAGAAAAGCGAGACGCGAAGGTTGATTGAGGAACTCTGCGCTGCCTGCGGCGGGGCATCGACCGATTCAATCAACACCTCGTTGCGAATGTCATAATCGATGGGTAACACATCGATCGATACGCCGCGTTTTCCGCCCACTCCGCGGCGGGCAATTGACTTGGCCCTTCGGGCCGCCTCAACCGCATCGCCCGAAGTCTGGTTGCCATCGCTGATCAACAGAATGCGACCCGCGCTCTCTGGCGGCAGAATTGAGAGTGCGTGATCGATTGCCTTCTCGAGGTTCGACCCCGCGCCCGTCCCACCATCAAGTGCGCGATCAGCGACATGCGCAATGCGAGGACTTGCGATGGTGCGAGGGTGATCGTCAAACGCCACCAGGCCCAGCAGGTCCTCGCCGCTGCGGGCCTGATCGAGTGTGTTTATAGAGGATTGAATCTGTTCAAGGCTTAATGCACCCGATCGGCTGGCGAAGCGGCGGACTGAGTCAGAAGTGTCAATCGCCGCGACGACTGCAAGAGAATTGGTGCGTTGCACTTGGCCCAGTTGTGCCAGTGCGAGCGCGAGCAGCACGATCAGCGCGATGCGAAGCCCGATTGCCGAGACTACGCGAGCGCTCGACATTGTCGTAAACCAGCGCAGTGCGAGCACCAGCATCGGAACCAGCAGGATGCAGAGCCAGAGCCACGCGGGTTGTTCGAGTCGCAATTCCATAGGTGACTAGCGACCTCCGCCGCCCGCAGGCTTGGCATCAGGCGCGGGCGTTGCTGAAGGCGCCGACTTCTTGGCCTTGTCGACTCGCTGGTTGAATTTTTCGAATACGCGGCGCACCAGATCACGATGCTGCGCTGGCACAGACTGTTGCTCGATCGCGCGCTCCGCAGATTCCTTGGCCTGACGAATATCTTCTTCCATCGCAGAGCCCGCCGCGCTCGCATCCCGCTGACCATCAGGCATGTCTTTCTGCCAATCTGAAATCACTCGTTCTTTGCCGGGTTCCGCGGCGTTGCCGGGCTTAGTGCGGAAGTCGACGATCTTCGATGCGCCGGACCACTCCGGAGGTGGTGATGTTCCGTCCTTAGGCATTGGTGACTGATCGCCGGGTCCATTCCCTTCGCCTTCTCCCTTTCCCGCGCCCGCGAGTTGCTTCTGGAGTTCCTTCCGCTGGGCAGGGTCCATATTTTCAAGAATCTTGCGGGCCTGCTCGCGCATCTCCTTTGAAGCTTTCTCGTTGCTTGCGGCATCCTTCGATTTCTTCTGCAAGTCTTTCAATTGGTCCGCGAGTTTCTGAAGTCCAGTTCCGCCGCCATCCTTCTCGCCCGGCTTTTTTCCTTGCTGCCTGGCATCGGGCGTGCCGCCTTGCGGCTGCGTGCCTCCGGGTGTCGGCGTAGATTGCTCGCGGCCCGATTGAGGTTTTCCATTCTCTCCCGGCTTTTCGCTGGCGGTTTGCTTACCAGAGTTTCCTTGATCTGCTTTTTCAGAAGTAGACTTCTGCTCGCCGTTTTTTGGGTCTGACTGCTGCCCCTGTGGCGACTGTCCTTGAGGCTGTTGCCCGGGATTGTTCTGGTCTGAAGTTGGTTTACCTGATTGATCTTTCTGATTCGGCGCAGTTTTCTCGCCGGGTTTGTCTGTCTGATCCGGCGCCTTGTTTTCTCCAGGCTTGCTCTCTGCATCTGGCGGCGGATTCCCCGATTGATCTGGCTTCTGTCCAGTCTTTTCGCCAGCTTTCTCACCGGGCTTCTCACCGGGCTTTGAACCTTGCTTGTCACCCGCCGCATCACTGGGCTTTTCGCCAGCTTTATCTTCTGGTTTCTCGCCGGACTGCCCATCAGGCTTGTCATCAGGCTTGGTCTCACCCTTCGCCGAATCATCCTGCTTTGGCTCCCCACTCTTTCCCGAGTCCTTCGGGCTCTCTTCCGAAGACTTCGACTCATCCTTCTGCTCACCACTCTTTGGTGGCTGCGACTTTGGATCGCGCTTGTCCTGATTCGAATCCGCTGGAGCTTTTTCTTTCGGTCCGCTCTCTGGTTGAGATTTCTTGAGTTCTTCTGCCGCCTGCCGAGCCGCATCGCTGATTGCTTTCTTCGGATCTTGCTGCGGCGGGTTCTCGGCTGCGTTCGATTCCTTCTGAGCTGCGTTGTCTTCAGAAGCGGCATCCGGCTTGGCTTGCTCGCCTGAATTCTCCCGAGCCTCCCGCGCTTCCTGCTGCAACTTGTCCGCTTCGGCAGCACTTTCGCGTGCCTGCTGATCAAGCGCCTGCGCAAGATCCCGCAGATCGCTCTCAAGCAGCGATCGTTCATCGGGCGTCAAACTCTCCGCGTTCTCCGCAAGTTTCTGAGCTTCTGCCGCCGCGGCATCCAGGTCTCCAGCCTGCAATGCCTTGCGAAGTGCACTTGAATCTGCGGGCGATTTGTCTGTTGCGGGCTTCGCCGCCTGCGCAAGCGACTCGCGAGTATTGTCAGATTGCGTCTTGCCCGCCTCTGCCGACTTTGCACGCTCATCAGCAACGCGTTCAAGCACATTGGCCGCACGCGATGCCGCATCGGTCGGTGACACCGCTCCCTGAGCAAGCTCTTTCTCGATCTGTGCCAACTCCTGCAATTCAGGCTTGGGTGATTCAATTGGCTGGTCTGGAGTCTGCGGCTGTGCTTCGGCTACCTTGCGAGCATCTTCCAAAGCCTTCTTCGCATCCTGCGCTGTGACGACCGGCGGAGCTGCCGGCATTGGCGAATAGAACCACGCGGCAACTGCGAGAGAGGCCGCCGCGATAGAACCGATCCACCACTTTGACCACCAGCGCAGGTTCACCGTGCGCGAGACATCAACTGCCCCAGCAACCTTCTCGCCAGAAGCAATTGCCAGTTCGCCAAAACCTGACGCACCCCGGCTCGCGAGTTCAATCGCGTTTCCAATCTGATCGTGCAATCCCAAAGTCGTATCAGCTCTTTCAGCAGCTCGCCGCAACGTCCACCGCTTCGCCGCCGCGTGAACGGCCGCACCAGAAATCGCCATTCCGGAGGCGGCAATCGCAATCACTTGCCACGAGACCTCGATCTGAAAATATCGGCCCGCTGCCACCGCCGCACCTGCTGCCAACCCCGCCCCCGCAACATATCGCGGCATCAAGCGAAGGAAATCCGCAGCCATCGCCCGCCGCCGCACGGCTCGGGCAACTGCGAGGCATTTCGGTGCTGCTGAAGTCATCACACAACTGTACGAGTGCGGCGGCCCAAATGTTGGCTCGAAGTTTACGAAGCCGTGACAAAAGCAGCAGCGACTCCTGCCGCTTCTGCTTTGGTTTTCCCTCATGCCTGATACCTATTGCCTGCTCGCAACGACGATGGCTGCGGCCTTCGCTCCAACATCTAGACAATTCCGCTGCCTCGCATTGCATTCCTCAACAGCCCGAAGGGCTTGACATCATTTAGCCGGGGGTGAAGGCCGCCCATGCTTTGATGGGCCGCCGCCACCCCCGGTAGCCATCCAATGCCTTTGCACCCCGAAGGCGGTGCAACTGGTTCCTGCAAATTTCACTTTGGTACTTTCAAGCAAGGTCGTTCAGCACCGCGACTTGCTCAATTCTTCATACCGGCGGGATGAGCGATAGTTTCCGGGGGTGGCTTGGCACCCCCGGAAAACTTCCCCCAATTCCATCGCACCCCAGCGGGGTGCACGAGTCTTCGCGACAACCACACCTCAACCAGCATCTATCGCCCTGTGCCTAAGGTTCGCCCTATGGAAATCCGCCAAGCCCTGGCACAGCTCACTGCAGGAACACCGCTTTCAGAAACCGACTCTGAAGCAGTCTTCACGCAGCTACTTGCTGGCCAGCTTGAGGATGCCCAGATCATGGCTCTGCTCACCCTCCTGCAACTCCGCCCGCCGACAGTCGGCGAACTCACGGGCGCAGCCCGGGTCATGCGTGCCAACGTCACCAAAGTCCCCACCTCAATCCCCGCATCAAAAATCCTCGACACCTGCGGCACAGGCGGCGCCCAAAAAACCTTCAACATCTCCACCGCCGCCGCAATCGTCGTCGCTTCCACCGGCTTACTCCACGTCGCCAAACACGGAAATCGCAGCCGCACCGGCCGCGGCTCCGCCGAAGTGCTTGCCCAACTGGGAGTAAACATCGACGCCTCGCCCCAAGTACAAGCTCGATGCCTGGAAGAAGCCGGCGTCTGTTTCTGTTTCGCAATCCACCATCACCCCGCCGCCAAATTCGCATCTGGCCCACGCAAGGCCTTAGGGTTTCCGACAATCTTCAACTTGCTCGGCCCCCTCACCAACCCCGCAGGCTCAGCCCGACAACTCATCGGCACCTATCGCCCAGAATTCGTAGACATCATGGCGCAAACCCTCGCACAACTGGGAAGCCAGCACGCAATGGTCGTACACGGCGAACCCGGCCTGGATGAACTCTCAACCTGCGGCACAACCAAAGTCGCCCGCGTCCATGCCGGTCACGTCGGTCAGGTCCAGACCGAGGTATTCGACGCCGCCAAACTTGGATTCCCCAAAGCATCGGTCGCCTCAATAGCACCAACAACGCTCGAAGATGCAGCGTCAATGCTCATGAATGTCATCAACGGCGAAAAGGGTCCAGCAAGAGACATCGTCATCCTCTCATCCGCCGCCTCAATTTCCCTCGGAGAAAACGGCCTCTCAATCGAGCAGGCGATTCCAGTTGCTCAGGAAGCGATCGATAGCGGCAAGGCAAAGGCAACTCTGGCATCACTCGCAAGACTCTCGCATCTCAAGTAACCAGAAAGAACGCTGAGTCGCCGAAACGAGCCCCGAATGTGAATGAGTGGGTTGCCTTGAAGTGCATCGAAGAACACTCAAGACGAACACCTTCTCCCCCCATCCTATCAACTGCACCACTCCCCGCGCTGTCCGCCTCAGGCGGAGGTAAGTTCGCGCTTCGCGAACCAGTTTACCCGCCTATGGCGGGCCACCCCCGGAAAGCAATGTACTAAAACTCCCCTCCCCGCTGCGGGGAGGGGCAGGGGGTGGGGTAAACGCCAGATCTACGATCCGTAAGCCTCTCCGCATCGCCATGAAGTCAAGCGTCAGCCTGACCCGCCATGCCGCGCCCGTTGGCCTCTTGAACAATGAATATCAGATTTATGAAAAGCTGTTGATTGACTTCTACTTTATCAACTTCACAGTCAAGAATGGAATCGTGACAAGCGCGTCCAAGGTCTATCCTTAAAGCCGGGCTCAGCACCCAAGACCAATGAGCCCGACCGTCAGGAAGTTGGTCTCTTTACCCTTCACTGCTCCATCCATTGGCGGGTATTGTCGACGGGACCCAGGAACAAATTCATGATTCGGCGCCCACCACACGACATCGACCCTTGGCTAGTCGCCGGCCGGCCTCCACGTCTCTCCTCGATGATCCGAGTCGAGTTCTGCATGGGAGCCGGGGAGTCCATTCCGATCGATTTTGTAACTGCGAGATTGGTGAAGTGCGAGATTGGTAAAAATAGCGGGCAACGCTGGCATTTATACGGGGATGCCTATTTCGCCATGGAGGCCCAACAGCGCCCCCAATTAATGACGCTTGTTGTCAGCGCAACGTACATCCGTCGGACATCTGTAGTAGAGCGGACTAACAACACTAATTGGGACTATTCGCTGAACTCGTTTATATTTATGGGTTCAGGCGGACCTGACGCGGCTCGCCTTGACACATTGCGGAGCCAAATCGAGGGCTTGGCGGAACCACCATTGGATAGAGCTGTAGCAGCAGCCTATGCAAAAGGAGCCTCTGTCGCCATTGTGGACCTGCGAAAGCCCCGCTTTCCCATTGTCGGAAGTGGCGTGATTGTTACCGAAGGAGGCGCCATTGCAACCAATAGGCATGTTATCGAGGGGATTGTCGGCAAGAAGACGCCTGCCGAAGCGCCAAACGAAATCGGCGTACTTCTCTGGGTTAAAGGCAGCGACGACCTAGTTCGCCCGCTCCTCACAGATGTGCACGGCTTTAATGTCGTAGCTGGGATGACACGCGACGGGAAGTTGCGCCCCGACGATGTAAGCGATCTCGGATTCATACATCTTGGATTCGAAGGTATGCCTTGTGCCAACTTCCTTGAGTCGCCATCTTCACTGGTCCCGGGCCAAGGACTCTTGGCGTCCGGCTATCCGAGCGGCGATACCCACATAATCGAAGGAGACGAGATCAAACAAAGAATGCCCTTTGTGCATTCGGGGTTCATAAGCGCGCTCCGGTCTGAAATAGGCGGAACAATCGAACAGCTCGTGTGCGACCTCCCGGTGATTCCCGGAAGTTCAGGCTCGCCCGTATTTCTCGATACCACTGGCGAGCTGGCGGGTATCGTCTCGCATTCCCTTCCGTTCAATGCGCCAGTGAGCGGTAGTGGCGAATCTCGACCGGAGGGCCGGCCGCTAGCCGCGAGCGTTTGCGGACCTTCGAGCCTAGTAATCCCGATTTCGACAATTAAGCGAGCGCTTGACGCAACTTTGGTTCGAACATCTGGGGTAAAGCCTCGCGATTCCTGGAGTAACGTAAAAGAAGCGTTTGACAGCGGCAACCGTCGCGTCCCCCGACCGACCGAAGGTGGGGGCAGTTAACTGCCCACCCACCAAGCTACTGCCATTCTGGCAGCCAACACGGCATACGTCACAGCGGCATATGATTATTTGCTGATTCCTCCCGACAAACCCCGGCACGCTGATTGCGTGATTTACTAGCTTGTTAATGACGGACGAAAACTTAATGCCCAGTCTATTTCCAGAACGGCCCCGCGTGGTGTATGAAAAATCACCTCTGCTTCAAGTGATCGCACAAGCTCGCTTTCCAACTATTCTCAGAATCGATTCGGAAAGTCCCGCCGCATTTCAGGAGAGAGTTAGACACGATTACCCTAAGTTCTCCGCGACGCAAAGAGCTCTACTGCCAACCTTCGCGATTTTGCAACAGGTGCAGGGGGGGCCAACTAAACTACCAAATGAGTTCAGTTTCGAGTCAGATGATGAGAGTTGGAAGGTAGTAATTAATCAAGACTTTCTCTCCCTTCAAACCACAAATTACAATCGTTGGGAAGAGTTCGAGACGCGGCTTGGCTCGCTGATGAGTGCGCTAGTTGAGATCTATCGACCCGCCTATTTCAGCAGACTCGGTCTGCGGTATGTAGATGTAATCGCGAGAGAGCTGCTAGGGCTTTCGGGCACGCATTGGCGTGATTTGGTTGCGCCACAGGTGCTAGGAGAGCTAGGGAATTCGGAGCTAGAAGGACGGACTGAAGAGGCTGGGCGGCAACTGCGAATCAAAGATCTTGACAACGTCGGGGTACTTTTGCAACACGGGCTGGCATTCACGGAAAATGCTAAGCCAGGAGAAAACGGCTATGTCATCGACATCGACGTCTACGAATCAGGGCAAATCTCAAACGATGGAGCGCTGGCGAAATTTCGGCACTTCAATAGCACAGCAGGGCGCGCATTTCGCTGGTGCATCACTGACAAGCTCCATGATGCACTCGTGCCACGATCAATTGTCTGAAGCACTAGTATCCGGAACCAGGGGTTACTATTTTCAGAATGCGCCATTCGGCGATGCCCTAAAGCACTGCTCTCCGCTCGAGGGCGCTATCAATTCGCTCGCGCGATCGCTTCCAGTAATCATCAAGCGAAGACCTGATGACACTGCCGCTTATCTCATAAGCCCGATTCGATGGCCCGAGGGCCCAATTGAAGAACTACCCGAGCATGAGCGCCAACGACTGGAGTGCATGGTCTGGATCTCAAATCTACCTCCTGAAGGGGTCCCGGAGGCATTCTCGTCACTCGCGGCGATAAAGGCGTGGTGGGACGACCCTGAGCGGTTGCTTCCTCAACCGAAGCAGCCGCAGCCGACATTCCATCCCGGAAATAGCCCCTCAATCCTGCCCGTGTCTCGGTTTGTTTTCGAGGATGACGACTAAATTGCGATTCTTTCGCAGCATCCTCGATCGACTGATGCCATCGTCGGCGGCCACTCCCCCGTTGCCGACGCGAGCAGCGGCCAATGCGCCCAGAGAGGAGCCGATTTACTCACCTGCCGAACTCGACGCCGCGCTTCGGCAAGGCGAGATACTAACGAATGTGGCAGAGTACTTGGTTGACATGTCACGCACTACCGACGGTCCCATACTGGAGTACCGTCACCCATTCGCAGTTGTGCTGAGTCAGGATTGTGACCTCACTCAAGAGTGGAACCAAGAGCAGAAAAAGCCGGGAACCCGTAATCGTGCATATCAATTCCCGCATGCAGTCCCCAACATACTTTTTTCTCCGGCAATTCCAGCGAGCGAAGTCCGGGCCTCTGCAACAAGCAAACAATGGGAGCTGATCTCAGACAACAGAGACATTAGATTCCAGTTTTTGCAAACCGTACCCCCTCCATATGATCTGACTGGCGGTGGCTTAGGTGAGTTGGTAGTAGACTTCAAACGCCTCTTCTGTATTCCGACCGCCGAGGTCTATTCTCAAATCGCATCGGGCTCGGCACTCAGGCGCACCAGGCTGGATGGGTGTTACCGCGACCACCTCCAATCGCGGTTTTCGTCTTTTATAGGCAGGGTTGGCCTCCGCGTAGACCATGTGAGCGAAAAAGCAATTTGATTGACATGTTCATCGCGCTCCTCGACTCTCTCGTCGCAAGAGTGATATTGGCACTACCCCCCGATGAAAACCTGGCGGCTGAGAGTCAATTCACCCATTCACGTTTGAGGCTTCTCGGGTCGCGTTCTACGAACTACGACCACAGGCGAACTCTGGGATTGACTCACCTATGCCGCTTGCCACGCTATCGCCTCATGCCCAATGCCTACTTCGCCCCATCAACCGCATCTTTCACCGCCGCCAAACTCGCAACCAGCCTGCGAACTGCGCTCAGCGCCCGCGCCCGACGCACACTGTCGAGCAAATCCATCTCCGGCGAAATCACAATGAACTCAAGATCATTGATCGACTCGACCGAGCAAATCTGACCTTCGTGCGCATCCTTCTCTCGCACCCAAACCGCCGCATCGAGCAAAGGCTCAGTCACCAGCCACTTGGCCAGAATCGCCTTGACATCTTCAGATGCCACATCGCCGCCATCGCAGGCCTTCTTCATGCGCTCAGCAACCGCATCATCTTCTGGAGTACTGAAATTCGCAAGCGGCAAGTAGCGCACATCGCCGGTAATCGCGAGCTGGCTCTTGAGAACTCCAAGCAATGGCAAGCTTGCCGCGGCCTGGGCTTTGTCCGACAACGGCTGCGGCAGGTCCACCACTACCGCGACATTGCCGCGTTTGTTGCCGGTTCTCATGGCAAGCGCGAGATCGCGTTTGAAGCGATCGAATGTTCCATCGGTGCCGCCACCTTCGGCAAACAAGCCAGCAAAACCTGTAAACGCCTGGCCGAATCTCAAGACCACTGAATCGACCGCGTCAAACGATTTATCCATGGAGTCGCCGAACGCTTCGGCGTTTGCTTCCGGAGTGTCAAACACCGGTCCGCGCTTTGCTGGCGGAGGAACTGGATCTGCTGGCTGCGAATTCTCCATCGCGCGCTGTGCATCTGAAGAAAGCCTGATGGCGGCATTGTTACTGCTTGCGTGCATGGTGCGAGGTTGTTCATCGCTTACCAGCGCAGCTGCCCCGATGCACACAATTAACACAAACACTCCAACCGCCACCAGCACGCCCTTGTAGCGACCCTGCGAAGTCGCGAGCTTCATGCGAAACAAGAGCTCCGTGGTCGCATTTGTGCGGCCATTTTGCACGGGAGAAAGCGCTGTATCTGGAAAGTGAGTCGGGACCGCCGCAGGCAACTGTGCGATCGCAACTGGAATCGCTGGCGCTGCCTCGCCATTCATGCTCGGCAAGCTCATCGGCTTGAACGCCCACATATCTTCCGCAGCGAGCAAAGCTTGAATATCCGCAAACATCGCGGCGGCCGAGACATACCGCTTGTCATAATCCGTCATCGCCCGCTGAATGATCCAGCGCAGCGCATCGGGTGTCTTCTTTGAAAGCCGTGACAACACACCGTGGGCCGGGAATGAATTCTCTGCAACTGAATACAGCACTGCGCCCGCCGCGTACACATCAAATCGAGTCCCATCAATATCCTGAACCTTGACGCCCTTAAGCGCCATGCGGACAAGATCGGGATCGCGGAAATACTCCGTGCCGTGAGTGGTGAGCGTCATGGCCGACCGCAGCGGCGTAATCAAACCAAGGTCCACCAGGTGCGCACTCGCATGCGAGCCTGTCCCCGTCACAATAATGTTGTCTGGCTTGACATCTTTGTGCCAAAGCCCGCCGCTGTGATAGGTATCCAGCGTCCGCAGCAGGTCCGCGATCAACGTCAGCGCTGTCCGCAGCTGCTCAGTTTCCAATCCATCAGGCCCGCTTTGCAAATGCAACTGCTGCGTCACCATCGACAACTGCTGACCTGGCACATACCGCGTCACATACAGGAATCGCTCGTTGGTAAACTCATGATCAAGCACAAGCCCCAGCCGCTTGGCGGCATCGAGCGAGCGACTTTCACGAATAATCTGCGGCAATTCGCTGCCCTCTCGCAGCGAAAATGCCTTGATTACAACGTTGTTGACATCCTTAAATCCATCGCGCGCAAATGCGAGGAGCCGCCGTTGATCTGGCTTGGCAACATACAACCTCGCGCCTGAACCACCCGCCTGCAACGTGCCAACGACCTCATACCCCGGGAACTGCGGCGTCCTTCGATTCTGATCCTGTGCCGGAGCGTTCGCAATCACCTGCGGCATGCGCGTCTCAAGCCCTTCGACCAACGTGCCCAGGCCGATTAACCGAAGCGGCCGACCAACCACCACGCGATAGACCATGATCGCGACTGTGTGAAGTTCATCGAGGATCGCATCGCCGTAATGCTGCGCGGTCTGCCAGCGACCAAGAACCAGATTCGCGAGCGAGAGCAATATGTACACGATGCTGGTGAGTACCGCGCCAATAAAGCGCAGGCCATCCATCACCACGCCACCGACAAATTTAAAGATGTGACGGGCAAACGCAGCAATTCCGCGGCAGAGCGGCACAAACAAGTAGACAACCGCGAGCACACCCAGCGCGACCACCGCGGCGAGCACGATCAATCCAACGATTCCCAGTCCAACAGGTCCCATGCCCATCGGTCAGCCCTGCTCCTCTTTAGCGACCCTCTGCCGCCAACAGCCGATCTCTTTGACGAAGCTCCATCTGCTTGTGATAAATTTCGCCGATCGCTTCATCAAAATTCGCATCTTCGGCGGCGGAGAATTCCAGCGTCTCGCCGCTCAGTTTCAATCCATTGCGATCGGCTTCGTGCATTTCATCATCTGTAAACGAATACGTGCCGACCACTTCCTGAATTCTGCGCCGCAGGCAGGTTCGCACCTTGGCCAGGCGCCGACTCACAGTGGGTTCAGAAATCCCCAGGCTCTCGGCGACATCTTTTCCGCCGCGGCCTTCGAGTACGCGTGCGCGGAAGATCGAGAAATCGACAAAGTCTGATTCCTTTTCAGACATAAGGATCGCACGCTCAACTTTTGCACGGAACACCGAAGCTTCGTACGCCTCATCAGGTTGTTCAACAGTGGCCGCCGCCATCCAAGCATCATCGAGCGAAGTCGGCTTTTTGTTCCCGCCCCGTTTCTGAGCCAGGCGCCGATCCATTTCATCACCAAGGACGTGCTTGGCAATCGCCAGCAGCCAGGTTGAAAACCGCGCCCCGCGCTTGGGATCAAACCGGTCAATCGATTCTGAAAGGGCAGCCATCGTTTCTTGAGAAAGGTCGCGAGCTGTTTCTGAGCCGATTCGTCCCTTACCCCATTTCACCAACTGGGCGCGAACTACGGGGCCAAAGGTCTCCCACAATTCATACCACGCCGCCTGTTCATTTGATCGCAGGCGGTTGACAAACGAGGTTGTGAGTTGGTTCAACATGATCAAACCAGCCCCTTTAGACGAAACTGGCTAAGCACCAGTTCATGCGCGCACCGATCGCCACCGACCGCCGCTGCTCCAGAGTGGGGAACTTTTGGCTCCTAGTTTCAGTTACCAATAGATAGTAGGCACGGTTTCAGAAAAAACCCTTCCACACACCGATCAAACGTTGGGTAGATAATCAACGCTGTATTTACCTCGTAACCGCTCATACTACTAACATCATCGCGCCGAACTTGCAATCCCGACCCTGCGCGCCTAGCCTCTCGACCCAGTATTTTCAGAGGTAATTCACATGCCAGCAGTTTGCCATTTCACCGGTAAGAAGACATCGTTCGGTAAGCGTCGCGCTTGGCGCGGCCAGAAGGTTTCCAAGGGCGGCTTCGGTTTGAAGCCAACCGGGATCACCCGCCGCACGTTTAAGCCAAATCTCCAGACTGTCAATGCCGTGATTGACGGCGTGCAGATGCGTGTCAAGGTTTCAGCCAAGGCCATCCGCGAAGGATTGGTCGTCAAGCCGCTGAAGCGGAAGTACGGCTACACCCGCCAGCAGAAGCTCGCGGCCGCCGCCAAGTAAATCTTGCTCCAAGCAATTCAAGCAGGACGCCATCACTTTGACGGCGTCCTGTTGTTTTTTTCAGGGCTATCTTCAGGCAGTGTGGCGATACTCTATGTTGGGGGGTAGGTTGAGCACATGAAATGCGATCGCTGCGAAAATGAAGCGACTGTTCACGAGACGCTGATCAAAGAAAACGTACCGGTTGAGAAGAACCTGTGCGAGTCTTGTGCTGCGCAATCCGGGATGGTGAAGACGCCGGGGATTGACAACATCCTGGATACTGAATTGGTCAAGCAGCAACTGATGAAAGTGAAGGACCCGGCGCGGACACCGCAGGTACGCGTGGTTGCGTGTCCGCATTGCAAGTTGACCGCCGCGGAGTTCAGGCAAACCGGCCTGCTCGGATGCCCCCACTGCTATCAGGCTTTCGGTGCACATATTGCGGGCTTGATAGAGCGGGCACATGAAGGCGCGACCAAACATATTGGCAAGCGGCCTGGGCGCGCGGGAACCGATCAGGACAAGTTGGTGCAGTTGCAGGAGCGTGCTGAACGTTTGCGGCGATTGCACAGTCAGCTCGATGATGCGATTGCAGCTGAACAATACGAACAGGCGGCGAGATTGCGAGATGAAATCCGGAGTGTGACCGAAGCTCGCGGCAACTGATAGCGAAGTTATGACAAAGAAACCACGAGAACCACACGAAACCAATGGGCCGCATGATCCATTAGCCCCGCGCGAGACGCCGCTTTGGCTGTCAGGCAATGGACCGATGAGCGATGTGGTGATTTCTTCGCGGGCGCGGCTGGCTCGCAACCTGGCTGGGTATCCGTTTGTCACGCGGGCTGATCGTGCAGATCGGATGCGGATTTTCAAGATCTGCAAGGACTGGATTCCCAAGTCGCACATTGCTGCCGTGACTTCGATTCACGAATTGCACACGATGTCGGCCCACGAGCGGATGTTGCTTGTTGAGCGGCATGCGATTTCGAAGCCGCTGGCAAAGGGAAAACCGTACGCTGGTGAAGCTCAGGAACCGAAGGAAGTTTCGCATGCGGACCCGCGCGGGCTGGCGGTTGCAATGGATCACAGTGGGCTTTCGGTGATGATCAATGAGGAAGATCACTTGCGAATGCAGGTGATTCGTCCGGGGCTCGATCTTGGATCGGCGTGGGAATCATTGAATCGCGCGGATGACCAGGTTGAAGCTGGACTCGATTACGCATTTCACCAGGATTATGGATATCTGACGGCGTGCCCGACCAATGTCGGCACAGGCCTGCGGCTGAGCTGCATGCTCCATCTGCCCGCGCTCAAGATTGTTGGCGAGATGGAAAAGGTGAAGAGTGCGGCCAATGACATGTCGCTGGCCGTGCGCGGGTTTTATGGTGAGGGGTCTGAATCGGTTGGAGACTTGTATCAGATTTCAAATCAGACTGCTCTTGGGAAAACCGAATCGCAGATATTGCACACTTTGCTGGATGAGATCATCCCGCGCGTGATTGATTACGAGCGCGTGGCACGAAAGACCTTGCTGTCGAAGCGCAGGATCTTTATCGAGGATCAGGTGCATCGCGCGCTTGGAACATTGACCCATGCGCATTTGCTGGGAACTGAAGAGTCAATGCAGCTTATCAGCCAGGTTCGGCTGGGTGTGAGTCTGGGATTGATCGACCATGTGTCGATCGAGTCGGTTTCCTCGCTCTTCCTTCTCGTGCAGCCAGCGCATTTGCAGAAAATTGTCGGGCAGGAACTGGATCAGGATGGGCGCAAGGAAGCGCGGGCCGCGCTGGTCCGCCAAAAGCTGCGTTAAGGGATAGTGATACTGAGCTTTGGCCAAAGCCAGCCGAAAATACCGGCTGTCAACAGCGCGTAGACGATGGCATCAAAGAGCGAGGCTGGCAGGGCTTTCCATGGACGACCCTTCCAGATTGAGTCGGTGAGGATGCCGCCGCCATGGGCGATGAACGCTGCGATGGCAACGAAGGTAAATATTTTCATGTAGCTTGTGCCTCGCATATAGGCGGCACTTGCCAGGTATGCAATGCCTGTGGTCAGAAGCAATATGTTCACGATCCACATCGAGAGCGAAACTCCCATGTTGACCGGCTTGTCCATCACCGTGATACATCCCCAGGGACCGGCCTTCAGTTTTGCAACATTTTCCGGAGATTTCATGTTCTTGTGATCACAGAATGGGAACATGTACATCCCGCCGGGAAGCTTCTGATCGCGGATCGACTGCAGCATTTTTTCTTCTTCGGGCAATTTGCTGTAGTCGCTCTTGTGAATGGGCAGCACCATCCAGATGATTGAGCTGGTGATAAATACAACTACGACGCTCACAAGAATCGGAATCCAAAGATCGGTCAGTTCAACTCCCATGGCGAGGCCTCCCGTAAGTTCCCGGTGCAAGATCGCACCGGTTGCCGGGAGTTTACCAGATTTGAGAAGGCTGTGCGGGAGCGGTTTTCAGAGAGTGAGAATCAGGTGATCATCGCGAAGGTATTGATGATGGTGGAAACGTTGTAAAAGCTGGAAATCCGCAGGGAAAGTGCCGTGTTTCCCAGCGGCAAACCGGCGGTTGGGATGCGCACCACCCAGTGGCCATTTCGCATGTTTCCGATCACGGGGTAGTACTCCGTGTTGTCGTTGATTTGAAGCATTCCAGTCACGCTGCGGACGCCTGCGGGCGCAATCGCATCGAGGACGACCTCGAGGAATCTCGCTCCGTTGTCGGTGACCATCTGAGTTGAAAGCAAGTTTACAACCGGGCGCTGCGTTACAACGAGCACTGTGGAGCGAGCTGCCCCGATTCGCCCGTTGGCATCGATGCCGGCAACGGCTATGTGAACCTGGCCATTGCCTGCGACTGCGAAATTGAAGGTGGGTTGCTGCGTCGACAAACCTGATGTAAGCGAGCGTTGCTCGATCAATTGGTCGTACGCGCTGTTGAACTGTCCATCGCGGTCTACATCGTAGAAGATGATCGCCGCGGAAAGGCCGATTGGTGAACCGACGGCTGAGCTGATAGTTGTTTCGATGGTGAAGGCATCGCCTTCGACGACCCAGAGTTCAGCACGCGGCACGCCGGTGGGCGCCTGGCGAACGCGCGTCACCCACGGAAGTACATTTGTCACAACGCTTGAATCGCCCGGTTGAACTGCGATGCGCGCTGGGCTGTTGGGATTGCCAGAGGTGCGTGCATCGACTGCGTATGCGCCGTATTGCCGCGGCCAGGCCCATGATGACTGCGTGTTGGCGTTGAGCGTGAATGTTGAACCAAAGCTGCCCATTGCCGGGTTTGCGTTTACTGTCCCGAGAATCACATCGCCCGAATCGTATCGTTCGCTGCGATTTGCATCGTAAAAGAAGACTGCCTGAGTCACTGCGTTTGGTGCGCCGGGAAGCACAACTGCCCATCCGCTTGCCGCCCACTGCTGCACCACTGCCGTCAATTGAACATTGGTCGACGATCCAGTCGCCGAAAGGGCAACGACGTTCGCACGCGGAGCGATCGCGATTGTCATAGTCGCGGCGATGGAACTCCATGCGCCGTTGACATCGACCACGTTGGCGCCAATGGTGCGAGATTGCACACCGAGCGCATCGGGCGATTCAAAACCCTGGCCGATTGCCCAGCCCAGTGTTGTTGTAAGCCTGAATGCGTTGGTGTTTGGAACGCGCGTCCATGTATCGCCGATCGGTTGATCGATGCCGATGTCCCAGACATGATTGTCGTTCATGTCCGCGAAGAAACTTGCGGCGAAAAGCTGGGTTGAACCCAAGCCCGTAACCGTCAACGTGATCGCTTCATCCGGCGTCACAATCGCAGACGATGCACTCATGATTGATGCCTGCGGCCGCGTAGTGAGTTGAAGTTGCAGGAGTCTGGGCGTTGATCCCCAGTGACCGTGCGTATCCATGACATTGGTCATAAGCCGCACATTCTGCGGCCAAGCTGTCGTCGGTTGAACAGTGCGCTGAAGCGTTGCCTGTTGCGGCGCGCCCGCGACCCAGGTGTCACCGAAGGTTGCATCGACACCCGGTGTCCAGCGGCTGTTGCCATCGAGATCGAGCCAGAAAGTTGCAGCGCGGATGCCGCCCTGGGCCAAGCCGGTCGTTGAAAGCGTGAGGGGAACACCAACCGGGGCGGATTGATGATCAGCGCGGAAATCGGTGACCGCGGGAACGGAGAGCAGATTTCGATTTTCGAGAGCCTCGAAGAGTGACACAAGTCGCTTGGCCATGGACATACCCCTTTTTCGCGTCGTGACGCAAAGGAATGTACCGGTTATGGGTACTTGGAGTTGCAGCGGAGTTTGTTTTTGGAGTGAAAGGACGTTGGGATGGCGGGGCCTGCTGGAGGCGGGTGAACTGTGTAGTTGAGTGTTGGGGCGAGGTGGAGGTGTGGACGGCGTGCCGCGAGGGTGAAAGTTCGTTTTTAGGTCAGAATCGAAAGGCGCTCACTTTTTTCAAAGGTGCTCACTTTTTAGGTGAGCATCTGAGCGCCTTTCGTTTTTGAGTCAAAAACGAGGGTGGCGTGCCCAAGGGGCGAGGGAGTGGAGCTGAAGAGCAGTTGGGCAGGAGACAAGATGGAAGAGAAAGTTGATGGGGGCCACGGGATTGAAGAGTGCCACCGATCGTGGCACCCTTGGGTTTCTGTGTTGAAATCGAGGGTTGGTGCGAGCGGAACTTGGGTTCGGCACTGGCAGAGGAGGTTTGGCGGCGGGGTTGGCAGGGTTTGGTTTTCATGGGTGCAGCTTACCAGGTCGTTCGGCATGGGTCAAGGTGAATTGCGGTAAAAATCTGTACCGGACAAAAATAGGGCGCAAGGTGTCCGATGG
>CAZAEQ010000001.1:0-148907 GCA_964484185.1 uncultured Phycisphaeraceae bacterium | reverse complement strand
TTGTTGTGTGTGGGCTGGGGGGGGTGGGGTGGGTGGGGGGGTGGGGTGTGTTGTTTTGTCGGAGGGGGTGTGGCCGGGTTGGATGGGAGGGGTGAGGGGGGAGCGGAGGAAAAAACTGTGGGGGAGGGAGGGGGGGGGGGGGGGTGGGGCGGGGGGGTGGGGGGGGGGGGGTGGGGGGGGGAGGGGGGGGGGGGGGGGGGTGCAGTGCAAGAGGAAGGCGGACCTTCCTCCTGCGACCTCCATCCCCAAAGACAGAAGACTTGATTTCAGTCGCTCCTCGCGACTTTTTTTCTGAGGAAGCGCTGCGCTTGGCAGGAAGAGATGGCAGTGAGGGCTTTACCAGAGGCTGCGCCACTGGCAACCATCGCCAGCCCATTTTATGGGCTGAGGCAGTGTGGTCGTTAGATATGTTGTGATAGATATAGTTTATGATGGGTGGTGATCTGTGCCCACCTCTTTTCCCCCGGGGCGGCCGAGGTGGGTGCGCGTTTAGGTTTGAGTGTGCTGGGGGATTTTCCATCCCAGCGGGATGAACGATCGTTGCCAGTGGCGGCTTGGCACCTCTGGGAGAGGCTCTTCTGTCTTGTATTGCACCCCAGCGCGGGTGCACGAGATGGTGAAAGTTGGCGAGACTCGTGCACCCGCGCTGGGGTGCGATGCAATAAGAAATTAGAGGATGGAGGGGCTTGCTTTCCAGAGGTGGACCACCAGAGCGTGGTCAACCTCTGGCAACTTTCGAGCATCCCGCTGGGATGCAAAGGCTAGAGAGAGTGGAGAGAGAGGAGGGAGAGAATTCATTGAATGAGTGTTGTCATTCATGAGGTGCTGCTGGGCGGGTTGCGGTGCCATGCGGTTGCGAATGTTGGGTCGAGTGATTTGTGCGGGCGGAGGATGCGTTCTGATTCGATTTCGCTGCGCTCGGTCTTCTTGCGCACTAAGGCGCAGAGGTGTTCGGCTTTGTCGGGCGATGAAGGGGCTGTGTGGGCTAGTTGCTGGAGGATCTCGTCCCAGGGGAACTGATGGAGTATTTCCTCGATGTGATGCCACTCGAACTCAGGACGTGTATAGCGGTAGTGGGCAAGGTTGTGTGCGGCTTCTGGAATTTCAGAAGCAAGTCGCCACCAAACCTCTTCAAGTTGCCATGAGTGCCCAAGGACATGCGCACACATATTTCGATCGAGAAGGTCGATCGCGATTTCTCGCGGCAAGGGAACGGGGACGCGGAAGGTGATGTTGTTCCAAAGGTCTTCTTCGGCTACTTCTCCTTCTGGGCGTCCTTTCATGTGTTCATGGATTTCTTTGAGTAAGGCACTGATCGCGGGAATCTGCCGCGAGAAAGAAACAGGCTCGGAATGGCACGCGTGAGCGGCCCCATTTACATGAAGTGATCAATTGATAGATGCAAACTGTTGGTAGCTTGACTGAGGGGTTGTGGTCGGGATAACCTATATGTTGCGGTCGAGAGACCGCGTCTGAGGAACCCGGAATGGGTTCCGGCCCGTGTGCTCCCGGATGGGGGCAAACCTGCAGTTGCCCGGATGGGCCGCTTGTCAGTGTTCTCTCTGCGCGGACCGGTCTCCATCCTCCTCGGAATGAGCAATGGAGTATTTGATGTCCGTAGAACCCTTTATTATTCGGTTTGCTGAATGTGCCACGCTTGCAAAGAGCGGGGATGGTACTTCTGATAGCCTAATCACGCGCGTGGTGGGCACCGTGCAGATGAAGCATCTGCTGCCGCTGATTCACAAAGAGGCCCTGGCACCGAATCCGCGATCTGCACGCGTAAATCGTGTGACTAGAGATGTGCTCGCGTCTCTGGACAAGACTCCCGAATCATTCTTACACAAGTCAAAAGGGATCTTGCTCGGATTGTCATCTGCAGAGGAGCTTCAGCGCAACCGTTACCGAATTTCGTTCAGTGACCCGTCGGTTGAAGGCGTGCTTGATGGCGGGCACAATTTGCTCGCGATCGCTTTGCACATGCTTCGGGCGGTAGCGGGGGATTCTGCCGTCCGAGGCGTGAAGTCATGGGACGACCTCGTATCGACTTGGCCCGAATTCGCTGAACAGGTAGAGTCATCTAAAGAACAGTTCAACACGCTGATCCCGTTGGAGTTGCTCATGCCGTCTTCGGGGGAGGATGAAGTCGTTGACGCATTCCAATCGGCACTCATCGAGATTTGTTCGGCGCGTAACAATAATGTTCAACTTCCCAACGAGGCGGCGGCCAACAAGAAGGGGCTCTTTGAGGAACTCAAATCCCAAGTCCCCGAGAGTATTCAAGCGCGAACGGAATGGAAACCAAATACATGGGAGGACGAAGACGAGACCCGTCCGATCAGACCGCGAGACCTTGTAGCGCTCGCTTGGATCCCGCTGAATCTTCTAGCGGAAAGCGGAGGGATTCCAGAGGGCATGACGGTGTCCGCTCAGAACATCTATCGCAATAAGGGTGAGTGCCAACGACGGTTTGAAGAGTTGATGGTGCTGGACAACATCTCTGAGGAGATCGCAGGCGGCAGGCGCATGCTGATCCACGAGGGGGTCCGCAGCGCGCTGAAAATTGCTGGCGATTTACCGGAGCTCTACGACTTGATCTATGAGGAGTTCCCTGACGCTTACAACCAGGCGAACAGACGATTTCGAGCAAACCCCATTGTGAAGTTGTTTGACCCCGAAGGTCGAAAAGACGCCATCTCAGCAGGCAAGGACGTGCACGGATACACGGCAACCGCTCCAACGACACCATTCATGAGGCGACTCGTCAAAGCAAGGAATGGCTCCAAGCCATGTTCCTACCCAGAGGGCTTGATTGTCCCGTTGGTCTACGGGCTCAAGGGCTTGATGGAAGTGAATCGAGGGCGTGTGAGATGGAAAGTGGATGGCTCGCCCGAGGAATTCGTAAAAAGCGTACTTCCGTCAATTGCTAACTCATTTCACCTTGTGCTGGAAATGGCAAAATGGGATCCTCAGAAAATTTCGAAGAACCCTGCATCGCATGATTTTGCGGTATTGCAGTTTGCGCAGGCGGCGGCATCCGCCCGCGCTTCGGCGCATCGATAACGCAATCAAAGTCTCAAGGCCTCCGGCAAGAACGCATCGCTGTCTCTTGCCGGAGGCCGCTTTGAGCAAGGGCAACACACTCGGTCATGTTTCGGGATACCTGCGGTTTGACCAAATTACGCCGGAAACGAGATAGAATGGGAGCAGGCGTATAGTCACTCAAATGTGTCGAATATTTGGAATCATCGATGACAGTAACTTCAGCATAACACAGGAACGATCGACGCAAACTTTGAACCCAAATAGGATATTGGCATGATCACTCGACTTTATGCGAACAACTTCCGCTGCCTGGTGGCCTTCGACACAAAGTTTGACTCTTTCGGTGTGCTTTGTGGGCCAAACGGGGCGGGCAAGAGCTCGGTTTTCGATGCTGTGCGACTGATACGTAATCTCGGCACCGGTGCCGGGCTTCTTGGCGGGGACGGTGATCAGGATGTGTCCCACTTGGAATTCACAAACTGGCTAGACAGCAAGATCCAGGAGTTTGAGCTAGGCCTGAGCGTGGATGGCCATATGTTTGAGTACCTCCTGCACATTGAACAGCAGGAAGACGACGAGAAACCCCGAATCATTAAGGAGCACGCACGTTGCGATGGCAAGCTGCTCTTCAAGCGTGACCTCGAAGGCGTGGCATTTGAGAAGGCGGGTGGCGCCCAAGCCACCTTCCCGCTTGATTGGCGGCAGGCTGCGCTCGCGGTGATCCAGCCGCGGGGTGTCAACATCAGCAAGCTCTCACTCCTGCAGGAGGAGATTGCCAAGCTGTTAATTCTACGTCCGAATCCGCGCAGCATGGAGCGCGAGAGCAAAGCCGAAGCAAAGCATCCTGATCTATCGATGATTAGACTCACATCGTGGTACCGCTCATTGGCCCAGGAGCAGGAGTGGACTGACGCGTTGCGCGAGGCGCTGCGGGCTGTCTGGCCTGATTTCAAGTCGTTCAAATTGGTTGACGCGGGCATGAACACCAAGGCCCTGCAATTGCGGTTCGAAAGTGAGGCGGGAAAGCCAACGCTCCTGTTCTTTGACCAGCTTTCTGACGGAGAACGGGCGTTGATCGGTCTGTACATGGTGCATGCGGCGTTGGAAGCGGGAATTGCGCGGACAGTCATGCTTGATGAACCTGACAATTTCGTTGGCTTGCCGGAACTTCAGCCGTGGGTACTTTCCATGCGGGAACTTCTTGACGCGAAGCACCAGCTTGTGCTGGTCTCACATCACCCAGAAATACTTAGCAATAGCGGTGACGCTAACGGGCGCTATCTTTGGCGAGACAATCACACGTCACCCACACGGATTGGACCGCTCAAAGTTCCCGAGGGGATGTCTGCGGGTGAGGCGATCGCAAGGGGGTGGGCCCGTGGCGAATAGCAGGACGCAGATCGTCTGCCTCTGCGAAGGCAGGAAGGGTGAGAGCATCGACGAGGTCTTCATCAATCGGCTGATGAAGTCACTTCAGCCGGACTGGCTGCGCCCTTGGACCGGGAGCAACGTCGTTCGTATTGATGCTTGTGGTGGCCGCAAAGAGGTGATCGAGAAATTGCCATCGGAACTCACTCGATGCCTCAGCGCGGGCGGCCACACGACGTTGATGGTGTGGGCCGACTGTGATGATAACTGCACCGACGGAGAAGCGCTCAAAGCCATTTTTTGGAAAGAGGCGGAGCGAAAAGGAATTACGAAGGAGCAGTTTGATCGCACCGTGTTCATCTTCGCGAAGGACCGACTGGAAAACTGGATCGAGTTCTTGCAGACTGGAAACACAGACGAAGCAGAGGAGGGCCCCCGCGTGAAGCACAATCGGGACGCGGCCGAAGCGGCTAAGAAGCTGGCGGCCTACTGCAAGGCGCGAAAGCCGGTAGATGCGATGCCCCCGTCACTGCAATGGTCCTGCAAGAACTGGCGGGCACTCAATGACGGAATGAAATGACGGGATAGTTAGGATCCGGCAGGATTCTCGATCCCGGACTGCGGGAACCTACGAGCTCGGGACACGTTTAATGCCGGAAATGCCGCAAGCCAGTGGTCAAGCACGTCACGCCATGCTTCTCACACAGATCAAACGTGTCCTGGTCGCGTTTGCTGCCGCCGGTGTGGATGAGGCATGTGACGCCGGCATCGATCAGGATCTGCGGGCCATCGTTGAAGGGGAAGAATGCATCGCTGTAGGCGATTGCGTTTTTGGCGAGTGCGCCTGCTTTGGAGACGGCGAGTTTGCAGCTGGCGACGCGGTCCATCTGGCCTGCGCCGGCGCCGAAGAGGCGGGTGGTTCCGGCCTTCTCTGTCGGACCACCGATGCAGACGGCGTTGCTGGTTAGGCTGCGGCAGACTGGTTCGAGAAACAATGCCGCGGCGAGTTGCTGAGCAGTTGGATGCGGGCCTGCGCGGTGCTGGTATTCGGCGAGGGTTGCGAGAGTTACATCGCGAGACTGAACCAGTACGCCGCCGGGGATGGAACGAACTTCCCAACCGGATTGTTGTTTGAAGGCCGTTGCGGGAGCTTTCAAGATTCGCAGGTTCTGCCAGCGTTGGCGGAGGATTCCCAGGGCAGCCTCATCGTAATCTGGCGCGATGAGGACTTCGAAGAAGACTTCTTTTGTGCACATGCGTTCGGCCGCGGCGATGTCGATCTTGTGAGAAGTCGCGATGATGCCGCCGTATGCGGCGAGTGGGTCGCCGGCGATGGCCTGATCGATGGCATCGAATATCGTGAGAGCGGTTGCAGCGCCGCAGGGGTTGGCGTGCTTGATGACGCAGGCGGAGGGGTTGCCGGAATTTCTTCCCAGTGCGGCGGCGAGCGTGAGTGCCGCTGCACCATCGTTGAGGTTGTTGTAACTGAGTTCTTTGCCGTGCAATTGCTTGCTCTGCGGCAGGCCTTCGGTGACATCACCTGTGAGCGAACCGGCATACAACGCGGCGGTCTGGTGTGGGTTTTCGCCGTAGCGAAGTTCTTCCTGCATCCGCACGCCAGCGAGTGATGGGAAGGTTGAGTCGGTGAAGCGGGGCGCGAGATAGGCGGCGATTGCCGCGTCGTAGCTGGCGGTGCGGGCGAACGTGATGGCCGCGAATTGCTGGCGGAGGGTCTTAGTGGTTGCGCCGTTATTAGATTGCAATTCGGCGATGACTGCGGGGTATTGAGAAGGGTCGGTGACGACCAGGACATATCCAGCGTTTTTGGCGGCGGAGCGGAGCATGGATGGGCCGCCGATGTCGATGTTTTCGATGGCTTCGTGAATATCGACGTTGGGCTTGGCGACGGTTTTTTCGAAGGGGTAGAGGTTGACGCAGACCAGGTCGATCGGGGCGATGGCGTGTTCCTTCATCGCGGCGGCGTGGGCGGGGTTATCGCGCAGGCCGAGCAGGCCGCCGTGGATTTTGGGGTGAAGGGTTTTGACGCGGCCGTCCATCATTTCGGGGAAGCCGGTGACGGATTCGATGGGGACGACTTTGATGCCGGCGGCGGCGAGAGCGGTTGATGTGCCGCCGGTTGAGATGATTTCGACGCCGTGGGATGCGAGGGCTTTGGCGAATTCGATGATGCCGGCTTTGTCGGAGACTGAGATGAGGGCGCGGGTCACCTTCACAAGGTCGGGCGCGGATGATGGTGTGGTGTGGGTCATGGGGAGTTCTCCAAGTCGCGCTGGATGGTGAAAGGACCGGGCACTCGTGCACCCCGCTGGGGTGCGCTGGAAATCAGGAACTCTCCAGGGGTGCCGAGCCACCCCTGGCAACTATCGCTCATCCCGCTGGGATGAAGAAAGAACGCCGCGATCGGGTGAACGCGGCGTTGCAAGAGATGTGATCTTTGGTGGTCAAGACGAGTGAGCCGCGAAAGGCGACAGCAATTTGATTACTGCCGGGGATTCAGGCGGGTGACGATGCCGGTTTCGGAGATGATGAAGAGGTTGCCGTCTTCGAAGTTGTCGGTGGTGACATTGAGGACGGTTGGCATGGCGGTGCGGTCGATGACGTCGCCGCGGGCTGCGTCGAGGCGGATGATGGTGCCTTCGTCCCAGACCAGGAGGTTGCCAGCGCGGATGCCGATGGGCACGCCGGTGACTTTGGGCGCACTCCAGAGGCGCTTGCCGCTGGTGCCTTCGAAGCAGGAGAAGCCCCAGTCGCTGGTGCTGATGTAGACCTTGTTTTTGTGGGCGGCGTGCTGGAGAAGGAGCGGTGCGCTGGTGCGGACGCGCCAGTCGATGCCGCTGATGGAGATGCCGTAGAGGGATTGATCGCTGGAGGCGACGATCATGAGCGAGCCGTTGACGACGGGGTTGGTTTCACTGCCGCCAAAGATGCGGGAACGGGTGGTGATGGTGCCGGTTGCGGCGTCGAGGAAGAGGACTGCGCCGGACTGGGTGACGACACCGATCTGGCCGTTGATGAAGACGGGGTTGGCGGTGATGGCGGACTGCGTGCCCAGGCCCCAGGCTTTTTGGCCGCTGGAGAAGGAGTGGGCCATGATTTCGCCGGTTGGGGTGGCGAAGATTGCGGCGTCAGAGAGGATGACGGGTTTGGTGTAGACGACTTTTTCGATTTTCTGGCGAGTGATCTGGTTGCCGGTGTCAGCGTTGAGGAAGTAGATGTCGGCATCGCTGGCGGCGAGGATGACATCGCCGCGGAGGACATCCTGGTGGCGATCAACGGAGACGAAGCGGGTGAGCGGGCCGGCAACGGTGTTGGACCATTTGACGGTGCCGTTTTGAGAATCGAGAACGGTGACAGTTGAGCCAGTTTCCTGGATGACAACGATGTTGCCGAAGCTTTGGAGGCGGTTGATCTTGCCGCCACCGGAGACGAAGGGATAGCCGGTCCAGTCGCGCTTGTAGCCGAGCTTGCGGTAGTCGTCATCGTTGACTTTGAAGCCATCGATGCGTGATTGCACGCTGGATGGAGGAGGAGTTTCGGCTGGGCGGACTGAACTGCATGCTGCAAGTGCGGCGATGCAGGAACCAGATAGAGAGAGCAGTGCGAGTTTCGCTGCGGTCGACATGCCAACGTTCTCCGAACAAGAGGACCACCGGACGAGGCCGGTCGGGGGCTGAGGATAGCGCGACAGGATAGGGTGGGAACGGGGTGGTTGATCGCGGTCCAAGCTTATTTATACCTTTGGGGGAGACATGGGGTGCAAAAGCGGGAAGTTTTTGCCGCCTGCCGCTGTGTGGGGCTATGTTGTTGGCATGTTCACGGGGCTGATTGATAACTTGGGAAGAGTTGAGCGACTGGGGCCGCTAGCGCAAGGGTCGAGCATTTTGCGGCTGGGTGTGCGAGCGGCGGACTGGCTGCATGTGCCGATGGTGGGCGAGTCGATCGCGGTGAATGGGTGTTGTCTGACGCTGGCTGCGCCCAGTGGCGGCGGAATGCTCGAGTTTGATGTTGTGCAGGAGACGTTGGATAAGACATCGCTTGGGGAGCTGAAGGTTGGAGCATTGGTGCATCTTGAGGCGAGTTGTACGCCGAGTACGTTACTTGGTGGGCACATTGTGCAGGGGCATGTCGATGGAGTTGGGGTGGTTGAATCGGTGGTGCAAAGTGATGCGTGGCGGATTCGAGTTCGGCCGCCGGCGCAGTTGATGGAGTTCTTTACGCCTAAGGGGTCGGTGGCGATTGAGGGCGTGAGTTTGACGTTGGCGGCGGTGGAGGCGGCGGCGGGGTGGTTTGAAGTTGCGCTGATTCCGACGACGCTGGAGAAGACGCAGCTGGGGAAGTTGAAGGCGGGCTCGCGGGTGAATCTTGAGTGTGATGTGCTGTCGAAGACGATTGTGCACTGGCTGAAGAATTTTGGACCGGGCGCGAAGTGATTATTTTTTGGCGCGGAAACTGGGACCCTCGCGGACGATCATTTTTTGAATTTCGAGGACGGTGAGTTCGGAGCGCAATTCGTTGACGGGGCGGCCGGTGTGGGATTGCAGTTGGTCGAATGTGAGGCTGGTGGCGAGCGCATCGAGGATTGCTTGCTGCGCGGGAGTGACGCCGATGCGCGGGGTTGATGGTGGTTTTGCGGGGCGCGTTGGTGGGAGCGAGTCGGGACTGAAGAGGACGGCCTGTGTGACGGGGTCGTCGGCCTGATAGCGGGCTTCGTGGGTGCCTGCGTGGTGATGGCGCGCGGGAGATTCAAGGGCGTTGAGGACATCGGCGGGTTCGGTGACCATGATCGCGCCGCCTTGCTTGATGAGGTCGAGGCTGCCCTCGCTGGCGGCAGAATCGACGCGGCCGGGGAGTGCGAAGACTTCGCGGGCGTGGTCTTCGGCGGCGAGGCGGGCGGTGATGAGTGCGCCGGAGCGGCGCTGGGCTTCGATGACGACGACGCCGAGGCTCATGCCGCTGATGATGCGGTTTCTTGCGGGGAAGTTGGCTGGGTTGGGGCTGGTGTCGAGCGGGAGTTCGCTGACGACTGCGCCGTGTTGAGCGATTTCGTCGAAGAGTTGGAGGTGCTCGGGTGGGTAGCACTTGGCGAGGCCGCAGCCAAGGACGGCGATGGTGCGGCCTTGAGCGCGGAGTGCGCCGCGATGAGCGGCGGCGTCGATGCCGTATGCGCCGCCGGAGATGATGGTGATGCCGCTGCGGCCGAGGAATCCGCCGAAGCGTTCGGCTTGTTCGATGCCGTAGGCGGTGCAGTTGCGCGAGCCGACGATGGCGCATGGGTATTGGTCGAGCGTTGTTGGGTCGAGTGTGCCTTTGACGTAGAGCAGCGGTGGAGAGCTTGGGATTGTTTTCAGGAGCGCGGGGTATTGCGGGTCGGCGTGAGAGATGAGTTGCACGCCCAGGGCTGCGCAGGATTCGAGTTCCTTGGTGGCGAGGTCGGCGGATGCAGCGAGGCCGCGGGAGATGGTGTCGGATTTTACGGAGCCGATGCCGCGGACTGAGGCGATTGCGGAGGAGGATTTACCGAGTACGGCGGCGGCGGAGCCGAAGGTTTCGAGGAGGCGATAAATGAGGACCGGTCCCAAGTCTGGTGTCAGCGTCAGCCGCAACAGGTCTTGTTTTGGATCAGAGTCACCCATCGTCATTTCTTTTCTGGTTCACTGGTGGTGGCGACGGCGGGGGTTGATCTGCCTGCATCGAGGTACGCTTCGGGGTCGGCGGGCGTGCTGTAGGTGACTTGTTGGAGGAGAAGGCGGATCGGCATTTTGGTTTCAACGCCGGTTGCGATTCGGTGTTTTACCTGGACTGCGGAGTAGACGTAGAGCGGATCTGGTTCGCGGAGGAGGATGTAGACATCACGCTCCTGGAAAGCTTCGCCGATGTAGACGACGCGGCACTGATAGCCGGGTGTGGGAGCGAGGATTTCGACGATGTGTTCTTTGCCGCTGGAGTCGATCTTTACTTCGGCGAGGCTGGAGAATTTGGGTGCGCCATCTTCAGGGAGGAGCGGGCGGGGGGGGGCAGAGGAGCAGGCGGTGAGGCCGGCGCAGAGTGCGAGAGTGAGGAGGATTGATGAAGGTAATCTTTTCACATTGAGAGCGTATCGCATTTCGGGCATTGTGTCTTGGGCGTCGTTCAAATTGTCGGTCTTGGTGGAGCGGTTGAATCGCAAGAATTTGCAAATGGCCTATTATCGAAAAGTAATTGATGACGACCCCAACGCCCAAACCTCGCGACCCGCTGCATGGCATCACGCTGGAGAACATCGTGACGCAGCTTGTGGAGCGGCATGGCTTTGCGGAAATGGGCCGACGGATCCCGGTTCGGTGTTTTTTGCTCGATCCGTCAATTAAATCCAGTTTAACTTTTTTGCGGAAGACGCCCTGGGCGCGGACCAAAGTTGAGGCGTGGTTTATCGCAGAACAGCGCCAGAAGCGGTCTTAATGGTCAATATCGCGGATTCGGTCCTGAAAGTGAACCTTGGGCCCGCGGCAAGAGTCTAATAGGTAATGGCATTCTCACCGACTGAAACACACGATGCGGAATCTGCATCTATTGAAAATGCAGCACTCGCGGTTACGACACACGAATCTGATACGGGCAATCATCGCGCCCCGCTTGGGATGCGGGTGCTGGTGCTTGTTGCGATGCTGGTGCCGCTGATGGGGCTCGCGGCTGCGATTGTGATGTTCTGGCATACACCGTTCCACTGGACGTATATCGCGATTGCGGCGGGCATGTACTTGCTCACGGTGCTCGGCATTGGAGTCGGGTATCACCGTCTCTTCACGCACAAGTCGTATGAGACGGGGCCGGTGTTGCGATTCTTGTGGGCGGCGCTTGGGTCGATGGCTGTTGAAGGGCCATTGATCAGATGGGTCGCGGTGCATCGCAAGCACCATCAACATACTGATGCGGATGGTGATCCGCACTCGCCGCACACAGGGGGCAAGACCGGATTTATTGCGCTGGTGAAGGGACTTTGGCACGCGCACATGGGATGGATTTTTGATAAAGAGCCGCCGGACTTGGCGCGGTATATTCCGGATCTGACGAAAGACCCGGTGGTCAAGTTTGTTGATCGCACGTTTGCGTTGTGGGTAGTAGTTGGCCTGCTTGTGCCCGCACTGCTGGGTGGACTCATTGCCGAGACATGGACTGGTGTGTTGCTGGGGTTCCTTTGGGGCGGCCTGGTGCGGGTCTTACTCGTGCATCATGTGACGTGGAGCATTAACTCTGTGTGTCACCTCTGGGGCACGCGGCCGTATCGGACGCATGATGAGAGCCGCGACAATGCGTTTTTTGGATTCCTGGCGTTTGGCGAAGGCTGGCACAATACCCACCATGCGTTTCCGACTTCAGCACGGCACGGGCTCGCGTGGTGGAAACTGGATGTTAATTACCTGACGATCCGCGCGATGGAGATTTTGCATCTGGCACGTAACGTTCGATTGCCGAGCCCGGAACGGATTCGCGAGCAGCGTCGTCCGCGCCGCGGCGAGCACCGTGAGACTTAACGCGGGCCAGAGCTGTCACTTGGGTCGTTCATTTTCTGGGAACTGAAGCTGCGAGCGCATCGAGTTCTGCCAATGTGAATCGCACGCTCAGGATGTATGGTTTCTCACCAGCAGTCCATGTGCCGTAGGTTGTTGCGAGCAGTGTCTCATCTGGCAGCATCTCAAGTCCTGCATACGCACAATCCCAGTCAGACAGGTTGTCCTTGAGCCGAACCAGATATGGAAGTTTCCCAGTTTTCCTTTCCGCCGCCGGCTTCGCGAAATCTGCAATCTGTTCCCAATTTCCTACCCATGCAACCCAGTCGCCGGCCCACGCATCGCCTTTCAGAGCGCAGCGATAGGTGATGACAAGCCGCCCGTCTTTTGCATATTTCGCGATATGTCGATCGCCGGTCAATGCCGCAGACATCTCGACTGGCACACTCCACGTCTTCGCCCTGTCTTTGCTGAACATGACATGCGAGTGCTTCATCCGTTTATTTTCGCGTAAGAGCAGCGCCATTGTTTCGCCATCTGGTGACACAACTACGCCTGGCTCGCACAGGTGCACATCGGTACCGCTCCAGAGAGTCCGCGGCGGGCTCCATGTTGCGCCCCGATCTGCCGTGTCAGTCTGATAGAGCGTGAAAATCCCCGTTGCCTTTCCATTCTCCGCAATAAATCGTCCGTCATCGTGGAAGAACGCCGCAAACTTTCCTTCACCCGCAGGCACCACACCGCCCATCGCCACGATGCCGCCAAAGTCTCCGATCGGCGATAGCTCGCTCCAGGTGTGTCCTCCGTCAGCCGACCTTGCGGCCCGAATTGGATAGAGTCCAGAGAACATGATCAGCGATTCGCCACGCTCTGAAGTACCCATGCGAAAGAGGGTTGGCGTTTCCTTGCTCGTTGCCCAGGACGAAGGCACGCTCAGTCGCGGCGACCATGTCTTGCCGCCATCGCTGCTTCTTTTGAGGACGATCTCACCTTTGCCGTGACCTTTGGGATACGCCGCGAGAATAGTGTTTTTGTCATCAAGTAAAAGTGTTGATACATGGCCCAGATACACATCAGCTTCTTTGTCAACGACGACCTGTCGTGAAGTCTGTGTATCAAGATCCAGTCGCAGGGAATCTGCGGCTTCCGGCGCCACCATTTCGGTTGCCAGTATCAATGCACACACCAGTAGTTGTGTTTTAATGATCATGCAAGACAATATCTCTCGACGGCGGCCACAATACCCTTTGCAATGAGATTCTTTGCATTCATTGTCCTCGTCCTGCTACTTCCCGGATGTGCTATGCACGGACGATCTGACTCTGTCCGCCCGCCCAACATCATTATCATTTTCGCGGATGATCTTGGCTACGGCGATCTCTCCTGCTATGGCCAAACTCGTTGGCACACGCCCAACCTTGATCGCCTCGCCGCTGGAGGCGTTCGATTTACTGACTTCTATGTTTCGCAGTCCGTCTGTTCTGCCTCGCGAGCTGCGCTTCTTACCGGTTGCTACTCCAACCGCGTCGGTATCGCCGGAGCGCTGGGGCCGAACTCCACTACCGGGCTCGATCCCGCTGAGACAACCATCGCCGATCTTTGCGCAGGTCGGAACTACCGCACTGCCGCATTTGGTAAATGGCATCTGGGTGGCGATCCGAAATTGCTGCCGCTGAATCAGGGATTCTCGGAGTTCTGCGGCATTCCGTGCTCCAATGACATGTGGCCGCTGCACCCAGATCTCGTCAAACTTCCGCCAGACAGCGATGCCCGCAAGCGTGGCTATCCGCCGCTTCCACTCTGGGAGAATAGTGAGATCATCGATCCGGAAATCTCGCCGCAGGATCAGATGAAATTCACGAAGATGTTCACAGATCGCGCCTGCGCGTTCATCAAGAAGAATGCAGATCGCCCGTTCTTCCTCTATGTTCCGCACCCGATGCCGCACGTGCCACTATTTGCGTCGTCCGAATTCGCGGGGCGCAGCAGCGGAGGAACGTACGGCGATGTTATCGAGGAGATAGATTGGTCTGTCGGCCAGATCGTCAAACAAGTGGAGCAACTCAGCCTCAGCGAGCGCACGCTGATTATTTTCACCTCCGACAACGGGCCGTGGCTGAGCTATGGCGATCATGCGGGCACCACTGCCGGTCTGCGCGAAGGCAAGGGAACATCGTGGGAAGGCGGCGTGCGCGAGCCGTTCATTGCAAGCTGGCCGGGGACTATTCCAGCCGGCACGGTGTGTACGACGCCAGCGATGACGATCGACCTGCTCCCCACGATCGCATCGATCATCAACGCGCCGCTGCCCGAACGTCACATCGATGGCAGGAACATTTATACTCTGCTTACCGCTGGCAAAGATCCCGCTCTCCAAGAGCGACCACTCGCGTTTTACTACAACACGAACGATCTTGAAGCGATCCGCCGCGGTCGCTGGAAACTCATCCTACCGCATTCGTATCGCACGCTTGACGGGCCGCCCGGGTCTGGGGGCACACCCGGAAAGTACAAGCAGGTGCGTTCTGGTCTTGAGTTGTACGATCTGGAAAACGATCCTGGTGAAACACGGGATGTGGCGGCATCGCGTCCAGAGATCGTGGAACACATGCAGATTGAAGTGGAGAAGTTTCGTCAGGACTTGGGCGACTCGCTTACCAAGGTGCCGGGCACGGGACGCCGACCGGCGGGGAAAGTTGAAAGCACGGGCGTGTCGCGCTGATGGTGCAAGATCGGGCAATGCCGGGAAGTGAACGACACAACTCGGTGGCTTACGCCAGTTGAACGGGGAGCTTAACCACGGTTGAAGCCATGGCCTACAAGCGAGAAAGGCCGTTGAAACAGCCTCAAGAGGGGAGCGAGATTGCATCGGCTCGCGACGGTGATTTTCCGCGGAACAAGCAGTTGCAACATTGTGTTTGATATTTGCACAATTCGACTTGCAATCTCTGCGGCACTTTGTATACTGAATGTGTACGAGGTTTCTAAAGTTTCTGGTGCGACTATGACTGCCATTCTCTAAGACATTCTCGCCTCGCCCATTCAATCGTCGAACACGCTTGATCGTTGTTCGTGGTTGAGAAAAACGCGAAAATCACGGCAAAAACCTGCCCACGTGGCCGCTCGCGTATCGATGGCGGAATGTCACCCTCAGCCCCTTGAACGATTCATGTATTTCCCATTGTGGTGACGTTGCGCTCATGCATTTGCCATTGAGTCGCGCGAATCACTCTCGTTGTAATCCTCATTCACTTCAGCGCGGCATATGTCCGTTTTGCTGGCTCGCTATCGCTACGTACACACATGACACACCAATCACCAAAGTCTCGAAACAATTGTTCGTTCACATGCATCTCGTGTAACTTCCATGTTCCGGCAAAATCGTTTGGGACCAATCATCGCAATCACTGTCCGCGATGCCTCTGGTCGCGGCATCTGGATGAACAGACTGGCGATCGGTCGTGCGCGTGCCAGTCGCCAATGGAACCGATCGGTATCGAAGTTCGGCGCGATGGTGAATGGGCCATTATTCACCGATGTACGGGCTGTCACATTCTCCGGACCAACCGAATTGGCGGCGATGATGATGAACGCGCCCTTCTTGCGCTGGCATTACGGCCAATCGCCCGTCCTGCGTTCCCATTAGATGACTTTCGTGCATTTACGCACGATACATGATACTTCCCCGATTTTGCGCAGTTCAAATAAAAATACGACGTTTACTCTTGTCTCAGGCCGAGTGTTCTTGGTACGCTCGGACGGAAGGGTCGCCGCGGACAGTCCAAGTTTCCGTTGTTCGACGGATTGCACTGGTCATTTACGTCGACTGATATGTTGTTAAAGGAATGATGAATGCGAAGCTCACATACGTTGTCCGCCCTGGCGGCATTGTCTCTCTGTGCTGGCCTTGCGCAGGCGCAGTGGACCGGCCCGTCTGCTCCAGACTCCCGCCTTACGTACAACACAGGACCGGTGTATGTTGGCGGAGCCCTGAGCACCAGCCGTTTTAATGTTACAGATGATGCAACTTCACGCATCATCGGACTCCACGCGTTCATCGGCACACCGGGCAACGGCGCTCGCACGACAGCGCTGTGGGGCGAAACCAACAATCCCAAAGGCCGCGGACTGCAAGGGTTCAATTTTGCGACTGCCGACAGCGGGGATGCAAATAATCCTGCCACCGGCATCTGGGCCGAAACAGCCTCTGTCACCGGTCAGGGCATCCGCGCCCGCGCGACTGCTACGACGGGCACCTCTTACGCAGGGTACTTTGATAATCTCAGTACTTCAGGCACCGGGGTATTCGCCAATATGACGGCTTCCACAGGGACTACTACCGGCGTGTATGGAACGGCGGCAAGCGACGTCGGTGTCGGAGTGCTTGGCCAGTCAACAAGTGCGTTCGGAAATTGCTTCGGTGTCCAGGGCCTCGCCATCAGCCCTGATGGGCATGCTGTATATGGCGCGAATTTTGCCAGCACCGGACAGTCATTTGGCGTGCGCGGGCATGTCGCGAGCTCAACTGGTTTCGCAGGGTATTTCTCCGGGGGGAAGAACTACTTCCAAGGCAATGTCGGCGTTGGTACCGACACTCCATCGACAAAAGTTGACGCGACTGGATCGAGCACCACAGGCATCATCCTTGGTACAAATTCAAATAGCACCAACGGATCAAACGACGGCACGGCCGCCGCGGGTGTCAAAGGTGTGATCACGGCAGTCACCCCGGGTAGCGGAACTGCGGGGGTCTGGGGTCTCTGCACCAGCGCCGCCGGCACTGGTTATGGCGTCGCTGGCTATCAGGGTGGCAACGGTGTTGGTGTCGCTGGGTTCGTCCCCAATTCCAGCTCAGGTGGCGTGGCCATATACGGAAACTCCAACGGCGGCGGCGGCTTCGCGGGATTCTTCAACGGCAACGTGAGTGTGATCGGCACGCTCGCAAAGAGCAGCGGCTCTTTCATGATCGATCACCCACTGGACCCAGAGAACAAGTATCTTTATCACTCCTTCGTCGAATCGCCCGACATGATGAATATCTATAACGGCGTTGTTCACACCGATGCTTCTGGATACGCAGTCGTCACGCTTCCGGAATGGTTTGAAGCACTCAACCGCGATTTCCGTTACCAGCTCACGATTCTGGATGAATCCGATTCGGGCTTTGCGATCGCCAAGGTTGTGAAGAAGATCGAAGACCGGCAGTTCACGATTCGCACCAGCATGCCCAATCAGGAAGTCTCATGGCAGGTCACCGGCATCCGCCATGACAAGTATGCTGATGCACACCGCATTCCAATTGAGAAAGACAAGGCAGCCAAGGACCGTGGCAAATACCTTAATCCTGATGCATTTGGCATGGCGCCAGAACGCGGCATCTACTTCAAGGACACAAGCTTCCTTGAGAGAGAATCTGCTGAAGCAATGAAGCGCCAGGCCGCGGCTTCGAAGGCGACTCCGCTTCCGCTTCCTGCTCGCACTGTCAATCCCGCACCTGTGGATGCCGCCAATACCACGCCGGCACTTGTTCCTGGAGTCAGCGGCGGTCGCTAAGTTTCATAACTCTACGCATTACACATGTTCGCGGCGCGGCCCTTAAGGCCGTGCCGCTTTTTTTGCGATTTCGCGGCGTGCGAGCTTGTGCCAACAGCCGATTTCAATTACGATGGCGGCATCGACTTCTTCGACTGCCTTGATTTTTTGGATGCATTCAGCATCGGATGTTGAATCTCCTCAGAACACTCTGTTAGAATTGTGATACACAAAGGAGGCCTCATGAAGAGCTTCTCTGCAATTCAATCTCAGTCCGCCACATTCTCGCCTCGAGCTCGCCGAGCTTCGATGAACGCAACTGTGTGGCTCCTTGTCCTGGCAGGGGTTGGCTTGGCAAATCTTTGCACACCCGCGGCGACCGCTCAGGTTTACAACTGGGTATCGTGGTCATCTGGAGGTGGTATGTCCGCCTCAGCTACTTCGCCCGCATTTGGCACTCTGTCGGTATCCACTACCGCTGGCGGCACCAGCGTTGACACTCCTTTCCCGCTCGCTTTCAACGCGGTTCCATTTTCGCCGGTCCACGCTCCCTCCGCCGCCGTGGGCAATGTTTTCACGCAGAGCTGGACATTCACTATCGACTTTGCACTTGTCACTGACTCGAGCAGAATGTTCCTGGGTATTGGCAACTTCGGACATGGCACACCGACACTCCCCGGATATCGTCTGGCCGCGTTTGATTCGAACGGGGTGGCCATATCGCTCGGTGCGTTTGAACAGATTGGTTCGTACGATCACACATGGACCGAAAGCAATATTCCATTTAATGACGATGTCTTCCTTAACACGGTCAACGGAGACTTTGTAGCTACACGCATTGCTGAGCAGAATGATTTCAATACTGACATTCTCCTGCTGGCACTCCCTACAGGCATCGGCCGACTCGAGATTTCAACAATCGCCCTGACCAGTGGCGACACCATCAACATCGTGGTCGCTCCTCGCCAGACATGCTCGGCCGATTTCAACAACGATGGCGAGCTGGATTTCTTCGACTACCTCGATTTCGTTGATGCATTTAGCGCGAATCTCCCCGGCGCAGATTTCAACAACGATTCCGTCATCGATTTCTTTGACTATCTCGACTTCGTTGATGCCTTCAGCATTGGCTGCTGACCTTTGTTCCTGATCGCGATGCCGCCCGTCCCGTCCGCGCAACCTGGGTGAACGGTCGAATCTCAAAATATACACTGATCTCATAGCAGTCCAGCTTCAAGGTTGTGCGGCTTTTTCTGTCACAGAACCCGTAGGCCTGGTACAATTTTAAAGCTCGTTTCGCGCTCTCGACGATCATTACGCAAACGTTCTATAACTTCGTGAGGGAATTTCAAATGGACACGACTTCGTCTGCGGCATTGTCAACTTCTGCGGTCCCGGCACCTGGCAGGCCCACCGCGTTTGCTCGCTGATTCTATCCCTTCGCTGGCGTTGTCATGCTTCTCTGCACAATCGCGGGTTTTCAGAGGTTCTACTTCCAGGGACAGTCTTATCCCGGTCGACCAATCACGCCCCCCATCCGCTCGCTCATCATTATTCATGGCGTCTCAATGTCACTCTGGATAATGCTTGGAATCATTCAACCGGTGCTCGTCGCCAGTGGCAAACGCAAGGTGCACATGGCGCTGGGACGCTTTGGCGTTGCAGTTGCACTCGCGGTATTGGTTCTGGGTGTCATGGTCGGGGTGCAATCGGCGCGTGTCACTCCGATGGAAGTAAAGGTCATGGGGTTCAACCCGGTTGAATTCCTCGCGGTGCCGCTGATCTCGGTCATTTTCTTTGGGATCTTCGTCGGTGTTGCCATCTGGAATCGCACTCGCCCGAAGATCCACCGCGCCATGATGTTGACGGCCACTTTGGTCACGATCTCTGCCGCGCTCAACCGCGTCGATGTTCTTAACAATCTCTACGTCGGCACTGTCTGGGATCGACTCTTTGGTCCCTTTTTCGCGGCGGTTGTCCTGGGCGCAATTCTCGTAGCTTTCCGCTGCATTCTCATCCGCGCGGTTGATCGCCCACTGGCGACTGGCTGGGCAATTGTCACCGTACTTTCCGCAGTCATTGTGTGGCTTGCCCGCACACCGGCCTGGGACTCGTTCGCGAGAATGATCATCGGAAATAAGTGAGCTGCGTACTCCTGATTCACTGCGGTCTACAATCGTAATTCGCCGGAGAGATGCATGCAACGTTTCGCAATACTCTTTCTCGCTGCATGTTCGGCCGCCGCCTCCGCTCAGACCGCTTTCCTCTGGTCCGAGATCTCCACCGACGGTCTTCACTGGCATAATGCCTGGTGGCGAACCTCTCATCTCACCCAGTACATTCGTGTCCGTGCGAGTTGGAACAATGTTTCCAGCGGCATGGGCTTCGCTTCTTCACAGTTCAATGTCTGTCTCGCCAACGCGGTGCCAGCAAATGTTACTGATCTTGCGATCCCTTATCCCCTGAACGCGCTCGGTCAGGTCCTTGGACCGCAAGATGCCGGGGGCCGACTCTGCATCATCAACACTGCCGGCGCAGACACATGGATTAATCCGGTTCAGGCGGCTCCACTGAATAATCCCGGATTCACTTCTGCGATGCCCATCACGCTCGTGACCGCTGTTTTGCCACCATCGCCAACCAACTACCTCTCAGTGAGCCTCTTCCTGAATTCTCTCCCCGGTCGTGCCCTTCAGGTCTATACGTCGCCACAAGGCGGCGTTACACGCATCAGCGGGAGCGCAGCGAGTTTCGAGAACGCATCTTTTTTTGCGGCCAGTCCTGGCTGCATATTTATGGATCTGCCAGAGACTCAGACCGCTGTGGCAAACACACCTGTGATCTTCACCGCAACTTTTGGTCGACCGGGGAATTACCAATGGCGGAAAAACCGCGTTCGACTCGATGAGACCCCCGACATCACGGGCACGCGCACCATCCGCCTCACTTTCGCAAACGCCAAACTGGAAGATGCCGGTGAATATGACTGCGTTGTTTCCGAGAGCAATTGCGCGCAGGAATTCACCTCTCCTCCGGCGATCCTCACCATCTCCTGCCCTGCCGACTTCAACAACGATTTCGCAATAGACTTCTTTGACTACATCGATTTTGTCATCGCTTTTGCCGCCACGGACATGCTCTCCGATTTCAACCACGACAGCTTCATCGACTTCTTTGACTACCTCGATTTTGTGCAGGCCTATAGCGCTGGCTGCTGATGCTTCGTGCGGTGTAATATCGCGTTATGTCTTGCCGTCTTGCAATTTTTCAAGAGCCCAGCAGCGCTTTTATCGCGGCGGGAACAGTGGAGTCGGTAACAGATTCTGCGAAACAGATTCTTGTCATACCAAACCGTGAATTGATATCGATCCCCCATGAATCGATCCCCACCGCGCGCGGGTCGGCCCAGACCTTTTTCAAAACCCGCTGCACCGCGGAAGCCAACACAGGTGGCGAAGAATTCAATTGCTTCAGCAATGCATTCTCACTGCTCGCAAGTGGATTGGGCACCGCAACATCTGCGCCTTGAAACATCTGGCCGCCGCCTTTGGCGCTATCGATTTCCCAGAGCACCAATCTTGCCGAATTCAGTTCTCCGTGATACGCCAGAAACCGATCCGCGGCAAGATGCGTCTGAGCATCGAGCACCTTGGGGTTCACCATCAGTTGCAGACACCCAGACGAATCATCGGGGATGCACAAGGTGAAATCGGTCGCATCCAGCATCCATGGGTCAGCTCCGGAGACTGGAGAACCGGTTTGGGGGTCGGGGACAAATTTGCGTGCGCGGGCTTCGCCATCGACGATGAGCACTCCACTAGTATGGGAACGAAGAAAGGCAACCGCATCTTGGGGTACCTTGGCGATTTCCAGGGTTTTGTGCGCTGGGGAAAATTCCATATGCTGTTCCTGTCTAGCCATCCGGAAAGGAATTTCCGGGTCGCCGTGCGAACAGTAGGTGAATCTGATAGGCTGCCAACCGCTGATGGCTGGCAATTCCAGCAATGGCACACCGGGAGAACTGCATGATCGTCGACGCTTCAGACAATGTCAGGAAATCATCAACCGGCATTTTGTCGGTCATGATGTTCCTTCAGTTCTTCTTGTGGGGCGCCTGGTTCGTCACGCTCGCACCATTCATGGGCGCTCGCGGGTTTGAAGGGGCGATGATCGGCAATGCATATTCGGTGGCCCCACTGGCCGCGATTATTACGCCATTCTTCCTGGGGATTATCGCTGACCGCTTCTTTGCGAGTCAGAAAGTCATGGGCGTGCTGCACTTTGTGGGCGGTCTCTTGCTGATCGCCGCCCCCACTATCGCCGCCGGCGGCAAGGACAACGTCTGGTTCTTTATCGGCGTGTTGCTGCTGCACATGCTTTGCTATATGCCCACGCTGGGCCTGACCAACACCATTGCGTTTAACGCTATGAACAATGCGGAGAAGCAATTTCCGATCGTGCGGGTGTGGGGCACCATTGGCTGGATCGTTGCTGGTGTACTTGTCGGATTTGTCGCTCGGCAGATGATCACGCAACAAGGCGAGTATCCAAATGTTGAGGCGGCACGCAATGCATCGCCGCTGTTCTTCTATATAGCCGGCGCCAGCGGCATGGTTCTGGGGTTGTTCTCGTTTATGTTGCCTAATACGCCGCCGCCAATGAAGGGCAAACCGGCCAATATTTCAGATATTCTGGGGCTGGATGCGATCAAACTTCTGGGCGATCGGTCGTTCCTGGTCTTTGCGATCTGTTCGACGCTGATCTGTATTCCGCTGGCCGCGTATTACTCGTTTGCGGGTGTGTATGCGGGCGCAGTAGGTCTGGAGAATGTGCCGTTTAAGATGAGCTTTGGGCAGATGAGCGAGATTCTGTTCATGCTCGTCATGCCGCTGTGCTTTGCACGGCTGGGTGTGAAGTGGATGTTGGCGGTGGGCATGCTTGCCTGGATCGCCCGGTATGCGTTCTTTAGTGCGGCATCGAGTTCGTTTGGTTCTGGAAACGCGGTGGCGTTTGTACTCGCGGGGATCATCCTCCACGGCATCTGCTATGACTTCTTCTTCGTGACTGGCCAGATCTACACCGAGAAGTTCGCCCCGCCCGAGATGCGAGCTAAGGCCCAGTGCTTCCTGGTTTTGCTCACGCAGGGCGTTGGGATGTTGATCGGAAACCAGGTTTTTGGACGTCTGGTTGACCATTACACCACTACGAGCGCCGCGGGGAGCAAAACAATTGACTGGGCCACGGTTTGGATGTATCCGACCCTGTTCGCCGCTGGAGTCTTAGTGGTCTTTGTGCTGGCGTTTTCGGGCAAAGCTGCGGCAAAAGCTGTTGCTCCGGGGATCGTCCCCGGGCGGTAAGCGAGTCGACCCGCAGGTTTCACCGGATTACTCTTACATTGGCCTTGCATTCGGCCTGCTGTTCTTGCTATCGTACTAAATCGGTTCTTCCCGCATTCATAAGGATTCATATGACCCATCAACCAGACCAATCTCGTCGCAACTTCCTGGCCGCCGCCGGTGCAGTTGGCGCGGCCGCCGTTATTACCTCATTGGCATCGGCGAAACGGTCGGATGCCCCGACCATCGTCAAGCCGCAAGGAAAGGCTAAAGCCCGTGCACCTCTGGCGGCAGATGGTGTGATCAAGATCGGCGTCATCGGCATGGGTGGACCAGGCCAGGGCTCGATGGGAATGAACCATTGCCATTCGATCGCCAGCCTGGTGAAAGATGGCAAGGACAAGGTTGAAATCGCTGCGATCTGCGATGTCAACAAGTTCAATATGGAATACGTGGTCAAGCACCTGCCAGAATGGGGACAGGCCGCGGTTCCCGCGACTTACTCGAATTACAAAGAAATGCTGGCGCGTGAAGACCTGCACGGCGTGTTGATTGCGACGCCGGAACACTGGCACGCACAGATGGGCATCGATGCCATTCTTGCGGGCAAGGATGTGTATCTTGAAAAGCCAATGACTCTGACGCTGGACGAAGCCCTTGTTCTTCGCGAAGTGGTGCTTGCAAACCCGGATATGCGGTTGCAGGTTGGAACACAGATGACGAATCTGCCCAAGTATCACGAAGCCAAGAAGGTGATTGCGGCGGGGACGATCGGCGTGCCGACGTTCAGCCAGACGAGCTATTGCCGCAACTCTCCTAAGGGCGAGTGGAACTATTACGCACTCAAGCCCGATCAGAAGGAATTCCCCGGGGCAGAGTGGAAGCCCGGCGAGAACCTTGACTGGGATGCATGGTGTGGACCGATGGGCAAGCAGGCCTGGGACCCCAAGCTGTACTCACGTTGGCGCCGCTACAAGAAGACCTCAACGGGCATTCTGGGCGATTTGCTGCCGCACGTGATTACTCCCTTGTTTGTGTCGCTGGGTGACAGCGTTGGATGGCCGACACGCGTTGTTGCGGTTGGATCACACCTGGTTGACAAGGAAATGGAAAACCACGACAGCGTGAATATCGCTGTGCAGTTTGAATCTGGGCACCAGATGGTGATTGCGGGCTCAACCTGCAATCAGCTTGGCCTGGACCCCCTGATCCGCGGCAGCAAGGGCAACATCCGCCTTGGCTCACGCCACTGCGAAGTCAGCCCTGAGCCACCGTACACGGAAGAAGTGGAAAGCAAGAAGATCGAGTGCCCGGATATCGGCAACGATCAGGACCTGCACCGCTTGAAGTGGTTCCGGTGTATCCGCGAGCGCATCCAGCCAGACAGCGATGTGATCCAGGGCGCGAAGGTCATGGTCATTGTCGGTCTTGCCACACGTTCGATGTGGGAAGGCGGAGCGTTTGAGTTTGATCCCAAGACAATGACCTCACGCAAGGTCTAAAGAACCTTCATAGTTCACGCAACTATCACGTACAACAATCGATGCGGATCGGATTCAAAAGGGGGTCCGGTCCGCATCTTTGCTTTTATGGGGGCGTATTGGGAGAATTGTTTTCGGGATGATTTATTCGACACAGGCCATGTCGACGCGCTGGGAGATTGTGATTCCGCCGCAGGGTGGGCGGAATGAGGAGTTTTTGCGCGCGGCGGCGGAGCAGGTGAGTGAAGAGATTCAGCATTGGGATAGTCGGCTGTCGCTGTTCAAGCCTGATTCGCTGGTGAGCTACATCAATAAGGTGGCGCATGCGAAGCCGGTGCAGGTGAATGAACCGGAGTGGTCGCTGTTTGCGGTTGCGCAGAAGGTGTGGAAGGAATCGCAGGGGGCGTTTGATATCACGGTTGCGCCGCTGATGAAGAGGCTGGGGCTGCATCAGGCTCATTCATCGGCGGGCGAGAACGCGGTGTGGGGTATGCAGTCTGTCGAGTTGGATGCGCAGGCGCGGACAATTCGGTTCTTGCGGGAGGGATTGGCGATTGACCTGGGTGCGGTTGCCAAGGGGTTTGCACTGGACCAGGTGAGGTTGTTGCTGGGTGAACTCAAGATTGAGCATGCGTTTGTTCATGGCGGGACGAGCAGTTCACTGGCAATGGGGACGCGACCGGATGGGCAGCTTTGGCGGGTTGCACTTGGTAGTGGCGAGCGGGACCCGGTGATCGAGCTTTGTAATCAGTCGTTAAGCGTTTCAAAGCGAAACGCTCGGCCTGCGGAACTGGCGATGGACACGTCCCGATCCCATATTCTCGACCCACGCATGGCAGATTTTCAGGATAACAGCGATTTGGACATAGCGGCGGCGGTGCATGAATCAGCTACATTGGCAGAAGCGTGGTCTACGGCCAGTTTGATCAATGGAAGTTCGCGCCTGCCGCTGGACATTTCACTTTTCGCACAAGACCATTGCGGGTCGTGGCACACGCGGCGACTCAACCAGATGAACCTTGCACTTTCGGAGCAGACATGAGTACCCATATCACCGATCGCCGTTCGTTCCTTGCACAGTCTGCGGGCAGCATTGCTTCGCTGGCGCTGTTGCCAAGCTTGCTCCATGCCAAAATCGATTCGGCGGAGGTTTTGAATGTTGCAGTGGTTGGGCTTGGGAAGCAGTCGGGCGTGTTGCTGGCTGAATTGGCCAAGATTGATAATGTCAAGGTTGTTGCGCTGTGTGACACTGATGACAGCCGCCTGCAACGAGGTTTGCGGCGAGTGCAGAATGTGGATGGGTTTGCGGATCACAAAGAGATGCTTGAGAAGCGGAAGGATATTGGCGCAGTTGTGATTGCGACGCCGACGCACATGCACAAGGACATTGCGATTGACTGCATCGCGGCAGGGAAGCATGTGTATTGTGAAGCACCGCTTGCACACACTGTTGCGGACGCCAAGGCGATTGGCGCGGCCGCGGCGGCGTCCAAGATTGTGTTTGCGGTCGGGCACGAAGGACGATCGAATCCGATTTACAAGCTCGCGAGAACGTTCTACAAGGGCGATGCGATTCGCGAACTGATTGGAATCACCTCGCAGTGGAATCAGAAGAACTCATGGAAGATTCCTTCGGACAGCCCGGAGCGCGAGAAGCGGAACAACTGGCGGTTGGATGAAGCGGTTTCACTGGGGCTTGCTGGAGAGTGTGGAAGCCATCAGTTTGATGTGATGCACTGGTATACGGGCAAGGTGCCGGTGAAGGCTCGGGCATCGGGTTCAACCCGGATGTGGACTGATGGACGCAAAGTTCACGACACGATTCACGCGGACCTTATTTATGCTGATGGAGTCTCGGCCGGGTATACGGCGACACTTGGCAGTAGCTATGGTGGGAAGTTCGAGACGTTCCATGGTTCTAATTCTGCGATCAAACTCGCGTGGACCGCTGGGTGGATGTTCAAGGAATCAGATGCACCGACGCAGGGCTGGGAGGTGTATGCGAACCGCCAGCAGTTCCATAATGATGAAGGCATTACGCTGATCGCGGATGCGACGAAGCTCGCAGCTCAGGGCAAATTGAAGGATGGCGTCGGGATTCCGAATCCGACTGCGTACTACTCGTTGACGGATTTTGCGAAGTCGGTTCTTGAAGGCAAGCCGGCGATTTGTACTGTTTCTGATGGCATTGCCGCGGTTGCGATCAGTGCGGCGATTGTGAAGTCGATTGCGACTGGAAACGAAGTTGCGATTTCAGCGGATGACCTCAAGGTATAAGGACCATCATGTCAATCAACGACCTTCGACTGCGTGATCTTCCGCTTGGCGCTCGACTTGGATTTACGTGCATCGTTGCCACCATTGGCGGCGGGCTTGTCATGTCAGCCACGCACATGATGTGGCATCATGGGAATCGCGATGAGCGGCCGGGGTTGACGCTTGACGATGTGCGGTCGCAGTATCATGGGCTGGATGCAACTGCCCCACTGCTGGTGATGATTGAGAAGGGGCATCCGGCGAATCTAGCTCCTGCGGCGAAAGAGCCATTGATCAAGTGGCTCAAGAGCACGCGGGTTGCGGAGGATTATGACAATATTGATATGGGTGACAATTCGCCAGCGGAGTTAATTGCCAAGAACTGTCTTTCGTGTCACTCGCGCAAGGCGCCGGATGCGCAGGCTGCTGCGAAAAAGTTGCCGCTGGATACGTGGCAGGATGTGAAATTGGTGGCGTTTACGCGGAAGATCAATAAGACTGGTGACAATGTGATTGCGGCGAGTCTGCACACGCATGCGCTGGGGTTGGGCTCGCTGGCGGCGGTGACGGCGATGCTGGCGGTGTGTACGAATTGGAACCGAAAGTTGATCAGTTCATTGGTGTTTGTTGCGTGTGCTGGGCTTTTGGTGGATCTGGTGTGTCAGTGGTTTGCCAAGGGAAGTATGTCGCTGGTGTATGGGATTGTCGGCGGGGGGGCGGCGTATGCGGGTGCCACCGGGATGATGCTAATTTGCATCTTTGCGGAACTGTGGCGGCCGGTGAAACGTGCATAAATGAAATGGGAATAGACACCAACGCTAACTTCGTTTCCGCAATCGAGTTGCTGCGGGAGCGGGTTCCGTCATTCGATACATATCCATTTTCACTCGCTGCAATCAGATCGCTTCACATTTTGCCTCTCCACCCGTCGGTGACTTTTCTTGTGGGTGAAAACGGCTCTGGAAAATCCACATTGCTCGAGGGCCTTGCCGTTGGGCTTGGGCTCAACCCTGAGGGCGGGAGCAAGAACCTCACCTTTGAAACGCGCGCGACACACTCGCGGCTGGCAGACTACTTACGTGTGCGCCGAACGCACAAGAAACCGAACGACCACTGGTTTCTGCGAGCCGAGAGCTTTTACAACGTTGCGACGGCACTTGAGGAGGTTGGCCAGAAGGGATATGGCGACAAACTTCTGCATGACCAATCGCATGGAGAGTCTTTCTTCTCGCTCTTTAGCAATCGGTTCTCGGGCAAAGGCGTCTACCTGCTGGATGAACCTGAAGCGGCACTCTCTCCAAATCGACAACTCGCATTTCTCTGCATACTGAATGATCTTGTGAACAAAGGCTCCCAATTCGTCATCGCAACGCATTCGCCAATCATCCTGGCATTTCCGAAATCATGGATTTATGTGCTGGGCGGTAATGAAATCACGCGGACGGCGTACGAAGACACAGAGCATTACCGCATCACCCGTGGGTTCCTGAACAACCCGAAGAGCTCGCTGGCAGAGATGTTTGACGATGCTGGAGGCACGCTGTTCGACCGGGACTAGCTCATAGGACTAGCTCAGCTTTGACCAGAGATCATCCAACCTCTTCGCTGAGACGGGGCCGCTGGTACCGAGTTCTTGTGCAAAGAGTGATACTCGGAATTCTTCGACCATCCAGCGGTAGTCGTAGAGCTGGGCCTGGAGGTGGGGCTGGGCGGTTATTTTTTGGACGTAGCGGTGCCAGTGTGGGAGGACTTCGTACATCCATTTTTGGTCGCGTTGAAGGCCGGTGAGGCCGAGCTTGTGGATGCGGAAGTGGATGCCGTTGAGGTAGCGTGCGAGGTGCTTGAGGCGTTCCCATGGAGTTGCGAGCAGGAATCCTTTTGGTGTGAGGAAGGCTACCTGCTGCTGAATGTCGGCCATGGGCTGAGCCCAACCGGCGGGTGGTTTGCCGCTGATTGCGAGAGCCACGTTGTGACGCATTTGCAGGATTTCGGAGACTACTTTGGAGACTTCTGAAGCGGCGGCGGGAAGTTTTTTGCGGCCGAGTTTGAGAGAGACTTCGAAATCGGCCTGCTGGCGCGGGGCTTTGTCATCGCCCATGAATGCGCGGTCGGCGATCAGGAGCTGGAGATCGTTTTTCAGTTCCTCGGGGCTTCCGAATTCGGCGAACTGCATGGTCATTTTTGAGAGTGTGGAAATGAGGCGGCTTTGATAGACGATTTCATCGCGACTGGCGAGGTAGAAGAGCCTGCGCGCGCCGGTGCGATGGACCAGTTCGGCAGCTTTGGCGGAGTCGAGGAGGCGGAGGCTGACGGATGTGCCCATGTCGGCGAGGGCGGGATAGCCGACGACTGAACTGCCTGCGCGGGTGAACTGGGTTTCTTTGGGGAGGTCGCCGACGTCCCATGTCTTGATGCCATCGCGATCGAACCCAGCTTTGGCGAGTTTTGCGAATGCAGCCTTGATCTGGGGCGCGAGGTCGGCTCGAAGTTGTGATGCATCTCGACCACGGGCGATTTCTTTCCCATCTTCGCCCAGCACGATCAGGTTCATTTTGAGATGGTCGGGGACTTCTTTGGAACGAAACATGTCGCGCGTAACGTTGACGCGTTTCTTTTCGTGGGCGAATTTGGCGAGTGCATCTTCGAGTGAACCGACTCCGAATTTCAGGGTTTTCGCGGCTTCTGCGGCGAGGGGGCCCAATGGATCCAGGTCTTTGCGGACGGCTTTGGGGAGCGTGCGCAAGAGAGCGGTGATTTTTTCTTCGAGGCGACCGGGGACGAGCCACTGGGCGTGGTCTTCATCGACCTGGCCTAGAGCTTCGACAGGGACTTTGAGAGTGAGACCGTCATCGATTTCACCGGGGGCGAATTTGTAATCGAGCGGCAACTTTGCGCCGCCGAGATTCAGCGAACTGGGGAACGCAGTTTCGCTGATTTCACTCGCGGTCCGCTTCATGATGTGGTCGGTGGTCATGAAGAGAATTTTGGAGTTCTTGCGTTCTGCTTCTTTTCTCCATTTTTCGAACTGGGCGGTTGAGTGCACATCAGCGGGAACGCGGGAGTCGTAAAACGCGAAGATGGCATCGTTGTCGGCGAGGATGTCGTGAGAGCGGCCTTTGCTTTCGAGGTCGCGGACGCTGCGCACGAGGGCACGGTTGTGTTTCAGGAACGGCGGGTCGGCTTCGGTCTCGGGGAGCAATTCTGCTTCGACCAAGGCGTGGTGGATGAAGAGGGCGCGGGTTTCTTTGGGCTCGATGGGTCCAAAATGAACACGACGTTTTGGCACGATTTCCAGGCCGAAAAGCGTTACTTTTTCAAATGCGGCAATCTGGCCGACATCGCGCGTCCAGTGCACATTGGTGTAGCTGTGCTTAAGAACGTGCTGTGCCAACGGTTCGATCCAGTTGGGATCGATCTTGGCGACGTTGCGGGCGTACATACGAGTCGTGTGCACGATTTCCGCGGCCATGATCCACTTAGGGTTTTTCTTGAACAATCCAGAACCTGGATGGATCTGGAACTTCATGTGGCGAGCGCCTGAGTACTCGTGCGTCTCGCCTTTGACACCGAGGCTTGAGAGCAAGCCGGTCATGAGAGCGCGGTGGATTGCATCGGAATGCGCGGGCCTAGGGTTGGTGCGAAGCTTGAGTTCCAGGGTCATTTCCACGAGTTGGCGGTGGATGTCCTGCCACTCGCGCATGCGGACCCAGGAGATGAACATGCCGCTACACATGCGGCGGAGCTTGCCGCCAGTGAGCTGCTGGCTTTGTTTTTCGAAGAAGTTCCAGAGGTTAAGGAGCGAGAGGAAGTCGCTGGTTTCATGCGCGAATCTGGCGTGAGCGGCATCGGCATCCTGCTGTTTATCGAGGGGCCGCTCACGCGGGTCTTGCACTGATAGGGCTGCCGCGAGAACGAGGACTTCAGAGAGAGAATGCTCAGTGTCGGCGGCGAGGATCATGCGGCTGATGCGCGGGTCGATGGGCAGGCGAGCGAGGGCGCGACCGATGCGGGTGAGATTGGCGAGACCGTGTTCTTCGTGCGAGAGTGCACCCAGTTCCCAGAGCGTGTCGAAGCCGTCGCGGATCATGCGCGGTTCGGGCGGTTCGATGAAGGGGAACTGCTCGACATCGCCGAGGTTGAGAGCCTTCATGCGGAGGATGACGCTTGCGAGATTGGCGCGGCGGATTTCAGGGTCGGTGAATCTTGGCCGCACTTGATAGTCTTTTTCGCTGTAGAGGCGGATGCAGACACCTTCGGCGACGCGGCCACAGCGGCCGGAGCGCTGGTCGGCGCTGGAGCGCGAGATGGGTTCGATTGGCAGGCGCTCAACCTTGGTGCGATGGGTGTAGCGGCTGATGCGGGCGGTGCCGGTGTCGACGACGTAGCGGATGCCGGGGACGGTGAGAGAGGTTTCGGCGACGTTGGTGGCGAGGACGATTCGGCGGCCGCCGTGTTGCTTGAAAACCCGCATCTGGTCTGAGGTTGAGAGTCTGGCGAAGAGCGGCAGAACTTCTACGCGATGCTGGAGTTTCTTGTAGTGTTTTTCCAGTTCATCGGCGGCGTTGCGGATGTCGCGCTCGGTGGGAAGGAAGACGAGAATGTCGTGGCGGCCGTCATCAGCGCCAGGAGCTTCGGCGATGAGTTCATCGCAGGCTTTGATAATGGCATCTTCGATGACTTCGATGTCGTCTGAGTCTTCGGGCGGGCGGTAGCGGATGGCGACTGGGTAGGTGCGGCCGCTAACTTCGATGACTGGGGCCGGGATATTGGCTTTGGAGAAGTGCTTGGCAAAGCGACCGGGATCGATGGTTGCGGACGTGATGATGACTTTGAGATCTTTGCGTTTTGGAAGCAACTGGTGCAAATAGCCGAGGAGGAAATCGATATTGAGTGAGCGTTCGTGTGCTTCATCGATGATGATGGTGTCGTAGTGATCCAGATGTGGATCGCTCTGAGTTTCAGCGAGCAGGATGCCATCGGTCATGATCTTGATGAACGTGCCCGGTCCGGACTGGTCGCCGAAGCGGACTTTGAAGCCGACTGATGAGTTTCCGTTGCGACCTTCGGAGGGGGCTGCTTCACCGATTTCTTCGGCGATGCGGTTGGCGACGCTGCGTGCGGCGATACGGCGGGGCTGGGTGTGACCGATGAAACCAGCGATGCCGCGGCCGAGGGTGAGGCACATTTGGGGTATCTGAGTCGTTTTTCCTGAGCCTGTCTCGCCGCAGACTATGACGACCTGATTTTCGGCAATCGCCTTCATGATCTCATCGCGCTTGTGCACGATTGGGAGGTCTTGGTCGAACTTTGGCTTGGGGACGGTATTTGCCCGATGTTCGCGGCGGTCGATGGAGGTGAAGAGTTCGCGGCGGAATTCGGATTCGAGTTTGGGGATGTGATCGAGGCGGCGGTCTCGTTTGGCGATTTCGATGGCGTGGAGGCGGCGACGAAGGCGCGCGACATCGCCGAGCATGGCCTCAGGGAGGCGGCGGATGAGGTCGGAGATTGGCGGCGGTTTTTGCAACGAGTGGAAGGGTAGTGGTCTCTCGCGGAGAACGGGTCAATTTCCGGGGGAATACCCGACTGGCACCGACACCCCAGGTTGAAAGTCTGGTACACTCTCCGCTCAATGCACCCTGCCTCGATTGGCCCATTCCAAATCCTGCGAGAACTCGGCCGCGGCGGCATGGGTGAGGTGTTTCTTGCACGGGATACGCGGCTGGATCGGCAGGTTGCGATCAAGGCGTTGCCGGCACACCTGCTCACGGATCCTGATCGACTTGCGCGTTTCCAGAGGGAAGCCAAAGTGCTCGCCTCGCTCAACCATCCGGGCATCGGTGCGATTTATGGGCTTGAGGAAGCAAACGGGAATCAGTATCTGATTCTGGAGTTCGTCGAGGGTGAGACTCTCGCGGATCGACTTTCGCGTGGCGCAATGCCGGTTGATGAGGCGTTGAATTGCGCCAAGCAAATCGCGGAAGCGCTTGAAGTTGCACACGAGAAGGGAATCGTTCATCGCGACCTGAAACCCGGCAATGTGATGGTGACGCCAGAAGGTGTGGCAAAGGTTCTGGATTTTGGCTTGGCGCGTACGGCGGAGGGCGCACCAACGACGACGAGCGCGGCCGCGTCCGCCGATTCACCGACGGTGACTTCGCCGGCACGATTTGCTCACAGTCCGACGATTCAAGGTGTCATCATGGGCTCGGCCGGGTACATGAGCCCGGAGCAGGCACGTGGCAAACCGGTTGATAAACGCTCAGACATCTTTTCCTTTGGTTGCGTGCTCTATGAGATGCTCACAGGTGCACAGCCCTTTCGCGGCGAGACGGTCGCCGATGCGATCGGCGCGACGCTGCATAAGGAATCGGATCTCAATGTGCTGCCTGCCGCTACGCCACGACGTGTGCGGGATTTATTGACCAACTGCCTCGCCAAGGACCGCAAGCAGCGACTGCACGACATCGGAGATGCAAGGCTTGAAATCGAACGTGCGATTGCAGAGCCGCGCAACTCGGAATCGATGGTGGCTGCGCCGCTGCCGTGGTGGCGCTCCGCCGGGATACTCGCAGCGGTATCTATTGTTGCCATTGCAACAGTTGTTCTCGCATGGCTGCTTCGACCGTCAGCGCAAGCGACGCCACAAGGCCCGGCAACTGTCCTTCGCACATCTCTGGCGTTGCCCGCTGGAATGAAATTGTCCGGGGATGTTCGAGCCTTTGCAGTTTCTCCCGATGGAAGGCAGGCCGTGTTGGTGCTGGCGTCGAAAGATGGAACAACGCCGCAATCGCTGTTCCTTCGCGATCTTTCGCGGCTGGAGTTCCGACCGCTTGCTCAGACCCAAAACGCGATGTTTCCATTCTGGTCGCCTGACGGCAGATCAATTGCGTTCTTCGCAGATGGCAAACTCAAGCGGCTCGATCTGAGCGATGGCATCGTCCGCTCGCTCTGCGATTCCCCGGCGGGTCGCGGCGGCTCGTGGGGTTCAAAGGGCACGATCATCTTTGCACCAAGCGCTGGCGGGGGACTCGCGAGCGTCAGTGATGCGGGCGGAACACCCACGACTATCACCAAGACCGCGACTCCCGGCGAGTCGCACCGCATGCCACAAATGATGCCGGATGGTGAACGGTTCCTCTATTTTGTTCAGAACTCCGCCGCGGATGGCGTGTATGCATACGACCCGGCGACGCAGCAGTCGCGGCAGCTGCTACAAGGTTGGGCCGAGGCAATCTTTATTGAGCCGGGCACGCTCATTTTCGCGCGAGATGAGAATCTGCTCGCTCAGGCGTTTGACCCGCAGAAGATGGAATTTTCCGGCACACCCAAACCCATCGCCGCAGGCGTCTATTACTCGAAAGTCCGCGGCTACATCAATGGGAGCGCTTCGGCCCGGGGCACCATGATCTATCAGCTGCTCAGCCCTCCAACGAGATACAAACTCGGGTGGATGGACCTCAAGGGCAATCGCACGATCCTGCCTGTCGAATCACAACCAATCGCTGAAACCGTTGGCAGAATATCAAAGGACGGCCGCCGCGTCGCACTTTCACTCTTTGGAAATCGCGAAGAGCAATCAGTTTCAGTTCTTGACCTTGAGCGGGGCATTCGAACCCCTATCAGCGACCCATCTGTGACATTTTCCTTCGGAGTTGTCTGGGGTCCAGATGACAACAGCATTATCACGAGCGAGGATCGGGACGATAAGCGCAATCTGATCAGTTTCCCGCTCACTGGCGGCCAGGGAACGCCTCTTTACAGCGCGGAATCCGGGCTTGAAATAGGTCCAACATGCATTGCGCCAGACGGAAAGACCTTGCTCTTTGTACAAATGACATTGCGCGACAAACGCCCCGACATCTACACCGTCAGAATCGACAAGTCCGGGCCCGCGACACCGTTCATACAAACTCCTGAAGGCGAGTGGGACCCGTTCCTGTCGCCCTCTGGTGACATGGTCGCTTACATTATTCGGAGTGAATCGGACCTGAGCGCAAAGCTCAAAGTTGTTTCCTTTCCAACACCTGCAGCCGCAATTCAGGTCGCACCTACACCAATCGAAGCAGAATCGTCTTGCTGGATTAGCGTCAACGAACTGGCGTGGATGGATATGTCGCGGCGCGTGTATAGCGCGATTATTACAAACAAGGACGGGCACCTTGACGTCGGTCTCCCCAAGTTACTGTTTGATGGCAAGCCGTTGGACACGGATGTCGTCTTCCTGGACTTTGACATCCCGCGCGAGCGGTTTCTGATCGCGGTCGAGGACGGGCTGCGCGAGGACCCGCAACTCATTGTTCTCAGCGACTGGCGCTTGGAATCTGTCGGAGATCGTTCTACCAGCAAGTAGTGCAACCACCCCCACTATGCATCCATCCACCATTGGCCCATTCCAGGTATTGCGAGAACTCGGCCGCGGCGGCATGGGCGAGGTGTACCTCGCGCGCGACACCCGCCTCGATCGCCAGGTCGCCATCAAGTCTCTGCCCGCACACCTCGCGCAGGATCCCGATCGCCTCGCGCGCTTCCAGCGCGAGGCCAAAGTTCTCGCATCGCTCAACCACCCCGGTATCAGCGCCATTCACGGATTGGAAGAGGCGAACGGACATCAGTATCTGATATTGGAGTTCGTTGAAGGTGAGACGTTGGCCGACCGCCTGACACATGGTCCGGTCTCAGTCGATGAAGCGTTGAACTTCGCGAAGCAGATCGCCGACGCATTGGTCGTTGCCCATGAAAAAGGCATCGTGCACCGCGACCTCAAACCTGCCAATGTCATGATCTCTTCCCGCGGCACGATCAAGGTTCTCGATTTCGGCCTCGCTCAAGTACAAGACGCGTCCGTCCCATCATCTTCATTCGATCCCGAGGCGCCGACCGCCATTGGTCCAGCCCGCCCGCTGTCCCCCACTATTCCCGGCGCGATCATGGGTACCGCAGGCTACATGTCTCCCGAGCAGGCCCGCGGCAAGGCTGTCGACCATCGCTCCGATATCTTCAGCTTTGGCTGCGTGTTTTATGAGATGCTCGCCGGAGCTCAGCCATTTGCGGGTGAAACCATCGCGGACGCGATCGGAGCAACTCTTCACAAAGATATCAATCTCAGCACGCTTCCGGTCGGAACTCCATCTTCCGTACGAGATCTGATTCGCCGCTGTCTTGAGAAAGATCCGGCGAATCGTTGTCCTTCGGCATCAAGAATATCTGATGATCTGGCCGCCTTGCACCGCTGGGCACGCGAGGAAGCGATTCCCGAACTTGCTCGTCTGTGCGACCGCATTCTCGTGCTGGAAGAAGGCCGTGAGTCATGGACAGCCTTTGAACGAGCGAGAGAGATTGACAAACTCGCGCCTGGCGATCCGATGGTCGAGCGACTTCGACCTGAATTTTCGAACCCGATCTCGATCACGTCTGAACCTCCGGGTGCTCGCGCCTTCGCCGCGTTTTATGGCGATCCTGATGGTGTTGAAATCAACCTCGGCGTGACACCCCTCACGGCCATCCCGTTCCCGCGCGGTCTCTCAAGGTTGCGACTGGAACTTCCCGGCCATCGTCCGGTGCATGATCTGGTGTGGAACATTAAAGCCAGCGTCTCAAACGCCTCCGATCAGAACACCAGCACCTGGCACTACACATTGCACGCCCCAGGCTCAATCCCCGATGAAATGGAAGCTGTGCCCCGCGGCGGCCGCCCCATCTTCCTGCCCGGACTTGATCACATGGCTGCCGAACCCATCGCGGCGTTCCTCATGGATCGCCATCCGGTGACCAACCGTGACTACAAGCGCTTTATGGATGATGGCGGCTACTCGCGCGAAGAGTTCTGGCACGCGCCGTTCATTCTGGGAGATCGCACTCTGCCGCGGAATGAGGCGATGGCGCTTCTGGTCGATGCGGCAGGTCAGCCAGGTCCAGTTCGATGGGAAATGGGCGAATACCCGATTGGCGAGGACGACCGGCCGGTGAGCGGCATCAGCTGGTACGAAGCCGCTGCGTTCGCCGCGTGGGCAGGGAAATCTCTGCCGACCATCTTTCATTGGAGCAGCGCGGCATTCACGACCTCAAGCGGACAGATCGCGCCGCTCGCCAACTTCAACGGCCGCGGCACCGTGCCCGTGGGCAGCACGCGAAGCATCAACCGCTTCGGCGTGCACGACCTGGCCGGCAACGTGCGTGAATGGATTTTGAACCCGGTCGACCGATCCGGATATCGATTCATCCTTGGCGGCGGCTGGAACGATCCGAACTACGCGTTTGTCGATGCCTTCGCGCAACCGATGTTCGACCGGTCGCTTTCAAATGGTTTCCGCTGCATCCGTGCGATGGAGCCTGAGCCCAACGAGAAACAACTCACACGGTCCATCCCCGTCGCATTCCGCGACTTCCGCGCGGAAAAGCCCGTGCCCGATGAGGTCTTTGCGTATTTCCGCCGCCAGTTTCAATACGATCGCCGACCACTCGACGTTGTGAAACTCTCCGAACAGGCGATTCCTCCTTGCAGGTGGCAAACGATTGAGATCGCGGCTGCGTACGGCAACGAGCGGATGCAATTGCACCTCTTCCTTCCCGAGCGCGGTCGGCCTCCATACCAGACCGTCATGCTCTTCCCGGGATCACTCGCGCTCCACACTCGCATCTTCAACCTCTCTGAGTTCAAACGCATTGACTTCCTGACCAAGAGCGGCCGGGCAGTGGTTCTCCCCATCTACAAGGGCACGTTCGAACGCGGATCCAACATCGAATCTGACTATCCAAGTCAGACGACGGCGTACAAAGACAACCTGATCATGTGGGCCAAAGACCTCAGTCGCGCCATCGACTATGTAGAATCACGCGAAGATCTGGACGCTGCCCGCATCGCCTACTACGGCGTCAGTTGGGGCGGCGCGCTGGGCGCCATTTTCCCTGCGATCGAACCTCGCATCAAACTGAACATCCTCTACGTCGCCGGGCTCTGCTTTCAACCATCGCTCCCGGAAGCCGATCAGATCAACTACGTCACGCGTGTGACGCAGCCGACGCTGATGCTCAACGGCGAACTCGATTTCTACTTCCCGCCAGAACACTCACAGCGCCCCATGTTTGACCTCCTGGGAACGCCGCCGGAACACAAGAAACGGTTGACCTATGAACGCGGCCACACCGTACCCAAGACTGAATTGATTCGTGAATCGCTGGCGTGGCTTGATCGGTACTTTGGGTCCGTGAGTTGACCAAAGACAGCGTTCTCACGGCTTGGTACACTCTGCCCTCATGCACCCAGCTTCCATCGGCCCATTTCAAATATTGCGAGAACTCGGCCGCGGCGGCATGGGTGAGGTGCTGCTTGCACGGGATACGCGGCTAGACCGGCAGGTTGCGATTAAGGCGTTGCCCGCGCATCTGTCGACCGACCCGGATCGGCTGGCACGGTTTCAGCGTGAGGCAAAGGTGCTGGCATCGCTGAACCACCAGGGAATCGGGGCGATCCATGGGTTGGAAGAGGCGAACGGGAATCAGTATCTCATCCTGGAGTTCATTGAAGGCGAGACACTCGCCGATCGACTTGCCAAGGGTCCAATCCCCGTTGATGAAGCCTTGATGTTCGCAAAGAAGATCGCTGAAGCGCTGGAGGTTGCGCATGAGAAGGGCGTTATTCATCGCGACCTCAAGCCAGCCAATGTGATGGTCACACCGGATGGAACGGTGAAGGTGCTGGACTTCGGACTGGCGCGAACCGAAGAGGGATCGCTGTCGTCAACCAGCACGCCAGCGATGCCTGATTCACCCACTGTCACTTCACCCGCGCGGATGCACTCCCCCACTATTCCCGGGGTGATCATGGGCACGGCGGGGTACATGTCTCCTGAGCAGGCGCGGGGCAAGGCGGTTGATAAGCGTTCTGATATTTTTTCGTTCGGCTGCGTGCTCTACGAGATGTTGACAGGCGCTCAGCCCTTCCGCGGCGAGACTGTCGCGGATGCGATCGGCGCGACGCTGCACAAAGAGTCTGATCTCAACCTGCTGCCTCCAAGTACGCCGGCGCGCGTTCGTGAGCTGCTCCGCAACTGCCTGGCGAAGGACCGTCGCAGCCGGCTACATGACATCGCAGATGCACGGCTTGAACTCGAGCGGGCGATCTCCGGGCAAGAGTGGATGGAGGCGACGGGTCACAGCAGCAGGACCTTGCGGCCATGGTTGATCGCTTCAACGGCCCTGCTCACGATCGCGTGCGGCGGCTGGATATGGATTGCCTTGCGTCCTGCAACTTCCGCAAGCCGACCGAGCCCTGCGCTTGAACTCACTATCCCGATGCCCAAGGGGCACGAAGTCGTTGGATCGATCGCCATCTCGCGCAGTGGCGAGCGCATTTCGTTCTGTACCGAAGATGAGACCGGAGAGTCGCAACTCTACATTCGCGAGCTCAATCGCTTTGACTTCATCAAGGTTCCTAGCTCACGCGATGCGAGCAATCCCGCGTTCACTCCGGACGGCCGTTCTGTCGTTTTCGCGGATCGCGAGGGTCTCTTCCGAGCCCCCGTCGATGGCGGCAAGCCCACCCTGGTCTTCAAGAGCCCCTCGATGATGAGCGCCTGCGTGCTGGATGATGGTTCGATCGTCTACTCGACTGGAACGGACTCACCGCTCTGGCGCATCCCGTCCGGCGGCGGAACGCCGGTTGCAATCACCAATCTTGCCGCCATTGCTGGGACCTATGCCCACGTCTGGCCGCAGCCGATCCCTGGCACCAACAAGGTCCTGCTTACCTCATGGGGCGACAAAAACATCGGTGGTGCACGCATCACCGACACGCAAAGCGGTGCGGTGCGTGAAATCACAAAAACGCCGAATCCCACATTCGTACCCCCAGCCCGATGGGTCGCTTCGGGCCACCTCATTCTGGAGGCCTGGGGCACTCTGGTCGCCGTCCCCTTCAACCCCGAGACCGGTGGCAACTTCGATGGTATCGAACGCAACCAAGTTCTGACTTCCGTTGCCCATCTGGGTGGCGCGACGCGATGCGTGTTCGATGTGTCTGATGATGGAACGCTCGCGTATGTGCCAGCCGATTCCTCTAATCCACGGCTCGTCTGGGTCGACGCCAAGGGAACGGTCGAGCAAGTGATGAAGGGCGAAGATGCGTCAGGATTCCGAGTCGGAGGCAATGTTGCGATCTCGCCGGATGGCACCCAGGCCCTCGTGGGCGGCGGCGGCGACATCGCCGTAATTGACCTCAAGAGAGGTATCCCACGCAGGATCACCTTTGATCAGGGAAACAACGTCTCGCCAATCTGGTCGTCCGACGGATCCCGCGTCTTTTTCAGCTCTAACCGCAAGGATCGATGGGCCGTCTGGTCGGTCGCGGCCAGCGGAACGGGGAGTCCCGAGCTCGTCTACACGGGCGAGAACAGTACGTATGTCACATCAGTCAGCCCCGATGGCCTGCTCTGCGTCGACGAACGCTCACTTGATGCGGGTAGCAATATCTTGATCATCGAGCCCGGAGGCACTGCCAGACCTCTCGTGAAGACACATTACCGCGAGGGTCAGGGTGCCTTTTCGACCGATGGCAAATGGGTGGCGTACCAGTCTGACATCTCCGGGAGAGATGAGATTTATGTGATCCGATCTTCGGGCGATGGACAACCCGTCCAAATCTCCTCTGGCGGCGGCAGGGTGCCCAAGTGGGGTCCGCTGGGCACATCGCTCTATTACCGCGTGGGCCGATCGATCGTGCGCATCCAGATGACGGATGGACGGACCAAGGGCGAGGCCGAGCGTGTGTTCACCGGTCCGATGCTGGACCGCGGGTCGACATACAGCATCGTGCCCGACGAAACAAAAGTGCTGGCCGTCGAGATTGGCGAAGAAGCGATTCGTGACGAAATCCGGATCATCACCAACTTCTTCGATCGCATCCAAAAAGTCGCCGGCCCCGGCAGTCGCCAGGAATCCAAGCCATGATCGACCGCATCGGCGTCTACGAGATTCTGCGCGAACTCGGCCGCGGCGGCATGGGCGAGGTGTACCTCGCCCGCGACACGCGGCTGGACCGGCAGGTTGCGATCAAGGCGTTGCCCGCCCACCTCGCCACCGATCCTGACCGCCTCGCCCGCTTCCAGCGTGAGGCCAAGGTGCTGGCCTCGCTCAATCACCCCGGCATCAGCGCGATCTATGGATTGGAAGAGGTCGGTGGCCATCAGTATTTGATTCTCGAATTCGTCGAAGGCCAGACTCTTGCAGACCGCCTCACGCGAGGCGCGATCCCTATCGACGAAGCGTTGTCCTTGGCGAAACAGATCGCTGAGGCCCTTGAAGTAGCCCACGAAAAAGGCATCGTCCACCGTGATCTCAAACCCGGCAACGTCATGATCACACCAGAGGGCGCCACCAAGGTCCTCGACTTCGGGCTCGCACGCACCATCGACGGCACGCCGTCCACCTCGAACGTGAACACCGACTCGCCGACGATCACCACTCCGCCCCTCAACTCCCCCACCATCGCCGGCGTCATCATGGGCACCGCGGGCTATATGTCTCCGGAGCAGGCCCGAGGCAAAGGCGTCGACAAACGCTCCGACATCTTCTCCTACGGCTGCATCCTCTACGAGATGCTCTCCGGCGCTCAACCCTTCCGCGGCGAGACGGTTGCCGATTCACTCGGCGCAATTCTCCATCGAGAGCCGGATTGGGGACTCATGCCGTCGGCCGTGCCGCTGCGAGTCCGTGAACTTCTGAAATCCTGCCTCGCGAAAGACCGCAAGCACCGCCTGCACGACATTGGCGACGCGCGATTGGTCCTCGAACGCCACAGCAACGCTGAACCCGAGACCGAAATCGCCGGAACTCACCGTACCGGGCGAGAAATCTTGGCGTGGACCATCGGTCTGCTGGGCGTGCTTTTCGCGTCGGCCTCCTGGCTGCTGGGGCCTTCGCCCAACCGGATTATGCCGCAGCAGTCTCTGCTGCAGTTCACAATTCCCGCGCCTCCCGGAACAGAACTCAGCCCTGAGTATGTGAACCTCAGTATCGCGCCCAACGGACGGAGCGTCGTGTTCTGCGCCAAGGAACCGAGCCGCCCGATGCGTCTCTGGGTTCGCGACTTCGACGCGGCGTCGTCTCGCTGCCTGGAAGGGACCGAGGGCGCCTCCATGCCGTTCTGGTCACCCGACAGCCAGTCGATCGCATTCTTCGCCGGCGGGGCGCTCTGCCGCATCTCGGCGCGGGGCGGACCAGCCCAGCGAATAACCGATGCTCCCGGCCCACGCGGCGGCGACTGGAGCGAAACCGGCGTCATCGTCTACGCGCCAAGTCCCAACGGACCGCTTTACGTCGTACCTCAGTCTGGGGGCCTCGCCAAGCCGGTCGCAGAACTCGACGCAGGCATCGGCGAGACCGGCCAGCGATTCCCTCAGTTCCTCCCGGGAGGCAAGAAATTCCTGTACGCGGCGGTGACCCTGAGCAGACGCGAGAGTGGATGGATCGAGAAAACGAGAATGGGATCTCTCGATTCCTCGAAGACCTCGCCCATATGCGAAGCCAACACGCGGGCGACCTACGCGCCTGGCGGATGGCTGGTCCTAGACCGGGCCGGAACCTCGTGCCTCCAGAAATTCGATCCGGCCACCGGTGTCATTTCCGGCGAGGAGATCCCCACGATCCTCCGCCCGACCGGGCAATGGAACTTCACCGGCAATTTCTCCGTGACGTGCTCGAATTCCGGCGTCGCCTGTTACGTCGTCAACGGCGCGACCAAGTCGGACTGCATCGAAATCGGTGCGGACGGACAGATCCTTCGCACCGTCTCCACCACGCCGGAGATCATGGACTACCTGCACGCCTCACCCAGCGGCGAATTTCTCGGCTGCATCGTGACTCCCATACGCAACACCACGGAGCTTCGGCTGTTCGACCTTGCCCGCGCTGTCCCAAGCCGACCAGTTGATAACGCGACTGTGAACGAACACTGCTGGTCTCCCGATAGTCAATGGGTGTACTACACATCAGACCGCACCTCGCGCGACTTCTTCCGAATCGCACTTTCCGGCGGCCGCAAGCCCGAGCTTGTCTATGTGACAGGCAATCTCTGGGCGTCCCCTAAGGACGTCTCGACGGATGGACGCCTCATCCTGTACAACTTGCTGGACCCCAAGACTCAGCGCGATCTCTGGATTGTGGACACGACAACCAAATCAGCCCGTGAATACGCTGCCGAACAATGCAACGAATTCGCTGCCAAATTCTCTCCCGATCAGAGCCTTGTCGCCCTCGCTACCGATGAATCGGGAAGCCCGGAGTTGTATGTGCAGGCCTTTCCCAAACCCGGACCCCGGGTGCGTGTTTCCTTGTCCGGAATCGCCGTCCCCGACTCCGGCACGCCCAGCGATGCCATCTTCCGCTGGAGCAGAGACGGTTCATGCATCTACTTCCTGGACTCGGACCGACGCACCATCCGCTCCGCACCCATCATCACCGCGCCCGCGCTCCATGTCGGAAAGGCCGAGACCCTAATCCGCCTGCCCGCCGGTCTTTCAGCCGTAGAAATCGCGGCCAGCGGCAAGTCTGCTTTCGCTACAGTCCCCGCCGCGGGACAGGCAGCCTGTGCTATCGCTGTCACAATGAACTGGATGGACAATCTCAAACCCGGCTCGGAGAGCAAGAAATGATGGATAACGCCGGCTCCATTAAGGTCGGAACCAGAGTTGGGCCGTACGAAGTGCAATCCCAGCTTGGAGCTGGCGGCATGGGCGTCGTCTATCTCGCCACCGATACGCGGCTTGATCGCCAGGTTGCCATCAAAGCCATGCCCGCACATCTCGCCGCCGACCCCGACCGGCTCGCACGTTTCCAGCGAGAGGCCAAGGTGCTGGCATCGCTGAATCATCCTGGCATCGGCGCGATTTATGGGTTAGAGGAAGCATCAGGGCAACAGTATCTGATCTTGGAATTCATCGCGGGCGAGACGTTGGCCGATCGGCTTGCCAAGGGACCGCTCCCGGTCGATGAAGCGTTGAACTTTGCGAAGCAGATCGCCGAGGCACTGGAAGTTGCGCATGAGAAGGGTGTTGTTCACCGCGATCTCAAGCCCGGCAATGTGATGATCACGACTGATGGCGCGGTCAAGGTGCTTGACTTTGGTTTGGCTCGAACTGAAGAAGGTTCGGTGTCAACAACGTCTGGGCCGGCGATGGCCGATTCGCCGACCGTCACTTCTCCCGCGCGGCTGCACTCCCCCACTATTCCCGGTGTGATCATGGGCACGGCGGGATACATGTCGCCTGAGCAGGCCCGCGGCAAGACTGTTGATAAACGCTCTGACATTTTCTCGTTTGGATGCGTGTTGTATGAGATGCTCAGCGGAGCGCAGCCGTTCCGCGGCGAGACAGTTGCCGATTCCATCGGGGCGACGCTGCATAAGGAATCAGACTTCGCGCTGTTGCCTGCAGGGACGCCGCCCATCATCCGCTTGATGCTCACGCAGTGTCTCACCAAAGACAGGGCCAATCGCCTGCGCGATATCGGCGATGCACGTCTGGCGCTGATGCAGGCGATCAGTGATCCGCGCGGTATTGCTCTGGGAGTCGGCGGCGCAGATGCAAGGCCGCAGCGCCGCGGCAAAAGTACAGCGCTCACAATATCGCTCGCAGCAGTCGCCATCATCGGCGGCACGTTTCCGCTCTGGTCCGGGCGCCTCGGGCTTGCCGGAAACAAAGCAGCCGTCGTCGCTCCAAAGCCCGTCGTGCGGTTCACGATCGAGCCGCCGACTGGGTACACGCTTCCGCCATTCGTCGGAAGCGGCTCGGGCATCGCCATCAGCCCTGCTGGCGATCGGATCGTCTTTGTGGCCGAGGCGGGCAACAGGCGTTACCTCTGCGTCCGCGATGTCTCCAGTGCCGAGTCACGTGTACTGCCTAACACCGAGGGTTGCGTCAACCCATTTTTCTCGCCCGATGGCAAGTGGCTTGGGTTCGTTTCGAAGTCTCGTTTGATGAAAATGTCTGCCGACGGCGGTCCCGCACTGACGATCTGCGATGTGACCAACAGCAGCTCTTTCGCCTGGCTCGAGGACGGCACAATCGTCTGGGGAGCCGGGCCATCGGGACTCTGGCGTGTGAGCGCTAATGGCGGCAAGCCTGCGCAACTGGCAAAAGCGGGTCCCGGTGCAACGTCGATCAACGGCGACCTGACGATCGGCGGCTTTGATATCCCGGTTGCAGTCCCTGGTGCGGACTACATCCTCTGCGGCTCGTGGGGCGGCTTCTCAACCGAAGACTACAACCTCGTCGCTGTTTCCTTGAAGGACGGAAGCGTTCGCACGGTGCTTCGCACCATGACCGAGCCGCGACTGATCGCACCCGACCGCCTGCTCTTCATGCGAGGAACGACCGTGATGACCGTGGGCTTTGACCCAGCGCGCGGCGTCGTCGTGGGCGAGCCAACAGTGGCGCTCGAACGGGTCCTCTCCGACATGTGGATGGACTCGGCGTACATCGGGGCTTCTCATGGCGGTTCATTCGCCTATGTGCCCGGCGGGCGTTACGGTGCCGATCGCCGACTTGTGCGCGTCGATGAGTCCGGCAAGCCGACGCCCCTTCTGGAATCAACAGACACCTACTACATCATCCCGGTCATTTCGCCAGATGGGCGAAAGGCTTTGGTCAACACGCTTCGCACGAAGGTCGAGATGTGGGTGCTCGATCTCGAACGTCGATCAAAGTCGCTGCTGAACTCCAAGACCGAGCCCTTCAGTCCCGTGTGGTCGATCGATAGTGCCTCGATCGTCGCAGCGCAGACCGAAGCGGACGGAGCCTTCAGCTTCGCGAAATGGCCTGTCGGCGGCGGAGAGCCCACGGTTCTCTCCGGCTCGGCCGGCAGATTCGACAGCCCTCTCCAGGAACTTCCGGATGGCTCGGGGTTACTTGTTGAGAGCGGGGTGCTCGATGTCACGAGCAAGCAGGACATCTCGTTGTATGACTACTCCAAGGGTTCGTTTACACCCGTGCGAAACAGTCCGGCATATGAGGGGGACGCACGCGTCTCGCCGGACGGCAAGTGGATCGTGTACACCTCGGACGAGTCGGGGCGCCTTGAGGTCTATGTTGGGCCACTGAGGGCAAGCGGCCCTAATCAGCAAGTCTCGACGAGCGGAGGAGTCGCGCCACGATTCTCCCATGATGGCAAACGACTCTTCTTCAGAGACGCTCAGGACGTCTTGATGGCGGCGGCAGTCGACCTTCGCGAGACCGAGCCGAAAGTCTCAGTGCCGACGAAACTGTTCGATTTGAAGGGTTCGGGACCTTTTGCGGTCTTGGGGTGGAGTGGCTATGAGGTCTTGCCCGACGGTGGCTTCCTGATGATCGAAAGGACGGCGTGGGAGCGAGAGCCGCGGGCGATCCACGTGATCCTCAACTGGACGGAGGAGTTGCGCAAGAACCTGGCCCAAAGACAGAGCAAATAGATCGCCTGTGATTCGGCCAAACAACGACAAATGGTGTCGCGAAACCGTACACTCCCGCTCTTATGCATCCAGCCACCATCGGCCCATTTCAGATCTTGCGAGAACTCGGCCGCGGCGGCATGGGTGAAGTATTCCTCGCACGCGATACCCGCCTGGACCGGCAGGTCGCGATCAAGGCGTTGCCCGCCCACCTTGCCCAGGACCCCGACCGCCTCGCACGGTTTCAGCGCGAGGCCAAGGTCCTCGCCTCGCTCAATCACCCCGGCATCAGCGCTATTCACGGGCTGGAAGAAGCGGGTGGTCATCAGTATCTGATTCTGGAGTTCGTCGAAGGTGAGACGCTGGCTGACCGCCTGGTGAAGGGTCCGATCCCCATCGACGAAGCACTGATCTGCGCCAAGCAAATCGCAGAAGCTCTCGAAGTTGCACACGAAAAGGGAATCGTTCACCGCGATCTGAAGCCTGGGAACGTGATGATCACGCCCGATGGGGTGATTAAGGTGCTGGACTTTGGTCTGGCGCGAACGGAAGAGGGTTCCGCATCATCACCCTCTGGACCCATCCAAGCCGATTCGCCCACCATTACATCGCCAGCGCGGATGCACTCCCCCACTGTTCCCGGCGTCATCATGGGAACCGCCGGGTACATGTCGCCCGAGCAGGCTCGCGGCAGGCCGGTTGATAAACGCTCCGACATTTTCTCCTTCGGCTGCGTCCTCTACGAGATGCTCAGCAATTCTCAGCCATTCCGCGGCGAAACCGTTGCTGATGCGATCGGGGCGACGCTGCACAAGGAACTTGATTTTGCATTGCTGCCGCCAAATACGCCGATTCGCGTGCGCGAACTGCTCGCGAACTGCCTTGCGAAGGATCGCAAGAACCGCCTGCACGACATTGGCGATGCACGGCTTGAACTCGACCGCGCGATCAGCGGGCGGGAGTGGTCGTCGGCCGCTACATTTCCCGTGCCCAAGGGAACACGATCCATCGCAATTGGCGCGGCGTGCCTCATATCGCTGCTGGCCGGCGGGGCTGGGTGGTTGCTAGCGAGCCGGCTCACGCGCCCCGCGCCGGTCGGGGCTGCCCCGGTGCAGGCGTTCCACGTCTCAACGACGGTGCAAAGTAAGCCGCCTTTCCGCGGGCTGGCGGGTATCTCTCCAGATGCGAAGTTCCTGATCTATACCGCGTGGCCCGAGTTGGAGCCTGACAGCTCCAAGCCCGAAGGCGCGCTGGTAGTGCGTCGCCTTGACCGCGACGAGACCATTGTGATTGAAGGCAGTGAAGGGGCAAGAAACGCCGCGATATCGCCGGATGGGCAATGGGTTGCGTTCTCCAGCGCCAGGGACCGCGCTGGCACTAAGTTCAGTCTCAAGAAAGTCGCGCTCGACAATGGACGACCTTCGGGCAAGCCAGAGACAATTTGCGATCTCAAGCAGGGAACACAGTTCCAACTGGGTTGGGCGTCGGACCGCGAAGTTGTTTTTTTCCAGGAGGGTGAGCAGACAATCTACGCCGTTGCGACCTCAGGCGGCGAGCCACGCGTCGTCCTCCGCGAGGAAGCCCCCAAGGGCATTGAGGGTTGGGATAGCTTTGTCCCGCTGATCGCGGGAAAGTCTGTACTAGCCACACACTATTCGATTGCGAGCGAGAAGATCAAGGTCAATACCGAAGTCATCGACCTGGCTTCGGGAAAGCGGACGATTGTGCTCCCCGATACCGGCTCCGCCAAGCTGGTCTCTGACAGCGTACACGGGAATCTGCTGGTGGCGGTCAGATCTGACCTGACTGGCCTGGTAGCGGCGCGGTTTGATCTGGGCACGTTGCGCACCCTCGCCGACCCTGTGAGGGTGTGGAACGGCAATATGGTCAACCAGTTCGTCCTCTCGCCCAGCGGCACGCTCGCGTTGTTGACGCGCCCTCTTGAATTGTCGAATCGGCGTCTGGCATGGATCGACGAGAAAGGCCAGTCGCAACCCATCCCTGGACCGACGCGAGCTTTTTCGGAGATATTGGTCTCTCCAGATGGCGGACGCGTGCTGGCAAACCTGGAGCAGAACAATCCTGATGAACTGACTACTGAACTGATGATGCAGGATCTGACACGCAAAACTTCAACGCGGATCCCGATCCAAGGCTTTGCCATGGGCCTCATGTGGAGCCCCAACGGGCAGCGGATCATGTACGGCTCTTTTGACAAAGCCGAATTTTCGATAGTGGACCGGCCGGCGAGCGGGTCGGGCGAGTGGTTAAAGTTGTATACAACGCCGCTCGCTCAGCAGGAGTTTGTGGTGCCCTCAGCCTGGTCACCCGATGGAAAGATCCTGGCGATTGTCCAGCAGAACATGAAGACCAACACGAGCGATGTGCTCATGCTGGAGCAGGAGGCGGGAGGCGGCGCGGGGGCGAAGTGGAAGGCCACACCCTACCTGAACTCTCCGGTTGACGAGCACGCCTTGCGATTCTCGCCCGATGGCAAGTGGGTGCTCTTCTGCTCTGTCGAATCCGGAAGGCACGAGCTATATGTTCAGCCATTCACGGGCGCAGGCTCGGGGGCCGAAGACACCAAGGCCGGACGCACGCAGATCTCGACCAACGGTCACGACGGCGCTGCATGGTGGAGCCCCGACGGCAAGGAACTTCGCTTCATCGACGCCGACAAACAGGTTGTGAGCCTTGAGGTGAAGACAGATCCGACGTTCTCCGTCTCGCTGCCCAAGGTGCTGTACAGCATCAAGGAGCTGAAGACCAGGAACTTCTCGTGGACTTCCGAAGGTCGCTTGATGGTCATCCTGCCGGGAGAAAACGAACTGGTGAACCGCATCGACCTGGTCGTGAATTTCCTTGATGAGCTCCGGTCCAAATTGCCGACCAAGCCCTGATCAGGAATCTTGATCATGCATCTTGATCACGTGTCATGGCTTATGTATGAGCGTTGATCGCTTCCATTCACCCATCTTCTTGGCGGCCGCGAGCGCAGCTGGCGCATCCGCGTGATTCGCCGACAGATACATCAGCGTCGTATTTCCAATCTTGATCCGGTCTCCATCATGCAGTGCAGTATCCATAACGATCTGCTTGTCATTCACAAACACGCCATGCGAACTGCGATAGTCGGCGGCAACGTGCTTGCCCGTGACCGTATCTAATCGCACTTGCAGGTGCGTGCGGGAGATGAAGCCATCAAGAATCTGAAATGTGCACGTATCCTCACGCCCCACCGATACCAGCGGCTCGGTGAGCGGAAAATGCGAACCTTGCCCGGGACCTTCAACTACCACGAGAGATGCCATGCGACTGCCCTTTCTTGTACAAACTCCCTCAACTCTAGGTAGAGACGACTAATGTTCCGCCGCTTATGACTGATTGGCGTTCGATCGCTGTTGCCATCCTGCTTTTGGTGACCTTTCTTGGTGCCGGGGGGTGCGCCATGTATTGGTTCGGCGTAACCGTGAAGGTCATGCTGTTTCTAGCACATCGCCCCACTGCCCGTGTTGGATTGAGTTTGTGCAAGGTTTCGGCGCCGACTGAGCCGGTGGCAGTCATTATCCCCGCGCACAATGAGAGCCGGGTCATTGAGCACCTGGTGAAGTCACTGCGAGAACAGACCTATCCGCACGCGACATTCTTGCTTGCACTGGATCGGTGTACGGACGACACGCTTGACAAAGCGCGGGCGGCAATCGATGGGGATCCCAGGTTTCAGATTCACGAGGTCGCAAACTGCCCGCCAGATTGGGCGGGGAAAGTACACGCACTCCATTCAGCGGTTGAGTTTCTAAAGTCCCAGGGGGACTTGCCAGGGGCGTTGCTGTTTGCTGATGCTGATACGCGATTTGATCCAGAAGTGATCGCGGCGACACTGTCCATTTTGCGAGATCAGAAGCTGGAATTGCTGAGCCTGCTGAGCACCCTGTCGACAGAAAAGTGGTTTGAGAAGGTTGTCCAGACTGCAACAACGATGGAAATCGCACGGATGTTTCCGTTGTCAGAAGTTGTGATGGATGATCGGCGCGCGTTTGCAAATGGGCAGTTCATGTTGTTTGATAGCGCTGCGTACGAGAATCTCGGCGGGCACATGGCGGTCAAAGATGCGATTCTTGAGGACCTTGCATTGGCGCGACTGATGGCGAAAGAGAAACGTCCGGTGCAGGTATTGCTTGCAGACCAATTGATTCGCTGCCATATGTACGACACGTTCGCGTCGTACAAAAACGGCTGGAAGCGGATTAACATTGAGTGCGTGGACTGGAAAGTTTTAAGACTGACGCGTTATGGATGGTCGATGCTTATGACGGGTTGCATTTTGCCGCTGTGGGGAGTCGCGCTTCTATTAACGGGTTTGATTGCCGAACGCGCTGGATTGGCTGCGGAATTCACTCGAGTTGTTGAGACGATTGGCATTCGCGCGCCGGTGACGTTGCTGGCAATCGGAATCGGCACAGCATGCACGGTGAGCTATGCATTCGCGCTGATATTGATTTATCGCCTGACCGGCACGCCGATCGTGTGGGCAGTGACGCATCCGATCGGGGCACTGCTTACCTGCGGGATCTTGCTGGACGCGGCGCGTGATGTAAAGAAACGCGTTCCGATTCGCTGGGGTGGACGGGAGTACACACGCGAGCCGCGGTAGCGCCAGAATTACATACAGTCTAAAAACCAAGAAGACTCGAGGCGCATCCGTGCGTCGAGTCTGCTTGGTTTTGAAGGTTCCCTCTCGCTTCAACCATCCTTGGATCCACGCGAGGTGTCTTCTGTATTGATTCAGTTGTCGAGGCAAAGACCAATCTCAAGTTCCCCTGCGACTGGTCTATCTCTCCTCAGGTGCGTTGTGGTGACTTCCGCTGCCACCATTCCCGCCCGCCGCTATTGGCCCTTCCTTGAGCCGCGGCGAGGAGTCTTATTCATGATGCCTGTGAAGTTGAGGGGGAGCCCCAAAATCACAGACGTTGTTGATCTTCCAGGCGGCGGACCAGTGAGGGCAACTGCGAGAACGCAGCAGGCTCATTGATTTTGCGGCGGTTCTTGTCGTGAATCTCAAGGCAGTGATTTGCCCCGAGGACCACGACCTGATTGCCGATGCCGGTGAGTTCTAAATGGCGTTTGGGAAGAACAACTCGCCCCGAAGAATCCATTTCAACCCACTCTGCTTCGCCGAACACTGAACTCCAGAGATTCGACTCGTCCTCGTTAGGGGCGATTCGATTTCGGAGGTTCTGCGCCATCTCTCGGAACTGGTCCTTGGGATGGAGCATGAGGTATCCGGCAGGCCAAGGCAAGCATGCCCACTTCAAGTTCTCGGACGTATCGCCGAGTTCGTTCCTGAACTTCGCCGGAATCGCCAAACGCTGTTTTGCGTCGATGACGGCTTCGGCTTGTCCAAGAAAGCATGGAGCGGGTGAGTCTGCCAAGGAGTGGGATTATGCCCCATTTTGCCCCACTTGGCAAGTCGTTTAGGGGAGAAACTGAGATTTTGCCACATTTTTTCAAGATATGGTGCGTGCTAGGTGTGAGGCGTGTGCAAAGCTACAAAAACATGTAGACTCGTTGTTGATAAGTTGTGGAAAACTTGTCGATTGACAAAAACAGACCGCGCATCAACCCTGAACGGGGACGCGCGGCCTGTTCTCTCTCTATTACTTGTGAGTGCTCAACGCCGGCGGCGAAGTGCCGCGAGAGATGCAAGAACGCCAAGGGACGCGGCACCTGGAGTGGGCACAAAGTCGTAGCTGATCCGAATATTGTCCATGCCCCATGACTCATCCCAGACGCCTTGGAGCAGCGTGGAGCTGAAGTTCAAGGTTATATTCTGGCCGACCGTTCCGTCAAAGGTCACGGAGAGGTCGCGATAGATCGAGTCGTACATGGTGTTGCCGTAGCCGAGATGGACAGGGCCGATGTCGGGGGCGCGGGAAGTGTGCGGGTTGCCCCAGTTGTCGAAGGACTCGTTGAAGACCTGGTTTCCGTTGGCGGTCATGATCCAGTGGTCGTCGCCATAGATGCTGGTTCCGGCGTCCCAGGAGTCAATGACATAGAGGTCCCAGGTGACGGTGTATTGCAACTGCGATCCCGGTGGGGGAATGACGACATCTGCAGGAGCGAGAATGGTGAGTGACGCCTGTTCGAGCTGTGAATAGCGGCCCAGAAACTGGGAGAAGTTGTAGTGATACGAGGTGCGGATCGTGCCGCTGAAACCCGTGAGATTCGGGGTTGCACCCTCAAAGTCATTGAAGTAGATCTGAGTGGGAGCGGCAACTGCGGCAGATGCGGCAACGACAAGACCGAGCAAGGCAGCGTATTTGGTATTCACGTTCAACCCCAGGAAAAGGGAACGGATTGCAGCCGTCGATCGTGCTCAAGCGGAGAGAGGCCGCGTCGAGCTTCAACAGTTGCAAAGACCGAACCCAAGGCGATTGGCCGCGAGAGAGAGGCTCGCGACTCAGGGGGAATGTGCAATTTGGTATGGTACAAAGCGAGCGAAATGGCCGCGTAAACAGCACAAACTGAAGAAATCGGGGCAGGTCAGCGAGTTATGAACCACACGATCGACCGAGAACCTGAAGTGCCGAGTTGCTACCCTCGTTTCCAATGCTGAAACTGAACTATGCCAATTGCTTCTCTGACCGTGTGGGCTCTCATGGGCTTGATTCTGCAATCTTGGGCGCAGGGGCCGAAGCACACGAAGCTATTACCAGTGCGACTGCGCGATTGAATCGGACGAAGGGAACGGGGTGGGAGCGGTGGCGCAATCTGCCGCTGGACCCGACGAGAACTGAATATGCAACGGCGGTGAAGGGCGCAGTGGCATCGGTCGCTGGGAAATTTGATACGTGTGTGGTGCTTGGCATCGGCGGCTCAGCACTGGGCAATATCGCAATTCACTCCGCATTGCAGCCATCGACATACAACCTGCTTGCGGGCAAGGATCCTTTGCACCCGCGCGTGTTTACGCAGAACGACTGGCCGGTGCACCTTGCGCGACCGGGCACGCAGCACTTGCCGCGGTTGTTCGTGGTTGACAATGTTGACCCGTTGCTCTTGAGTTCAGTGCTGGATTTCTGTGCGCGTCAGCCAGGTGGATTGAAGAAGACACTGTTCAATGTGATTTCAAAGAGCGGTGAGACAGCAGAGACAGCCGCACAGTTCATGATCATCCGCGACATGCTCAAGCATGCAGTTGGCCCGGGATACGCGGCGAACATTGTGGCAATTACCGACCCGACCAAGGGCACAATGCGGCAGATCTGTGATGCAGAGAAGTTCACGACACTGCCAGTGCCGGATGGTGTGGGCGGCCGGTTCAGTGCGCTTTCGCCGGTGGGATTGTTCTCCGCAGCACTGTGCGGGATTGATATCGATCAACTTTTGCTGGGTGCAGCGGATATGAATGCGTGCTGCGAGCGTCCGGAGGTGTTGAAGAATCCGGCAGCATTGCTTGCGTTCCTGCTGATTGAACTTGCTGAACGCAAGGGCAAGCCGAACCACGTGATGATGCCTTATGCGAATTCGCTGTATCTGCTGGCGGACTGGTATCGTCAGCTGTGGGCGGAGAGTCTTGGTAAAGAGAAGGACTTAAAGGGCAACGAAGTGTTTGCTGGATTCACGCCGATCAAAGCGCTGGGCACCACCGATCAACATTCACAGGTGCAGCTGTATCGCGAAGGACCGAATGACAAGGTGATCGGGTTTGTGGAAGTAGAGACTTTTGACCGCGATGTGCAGATTCCCCGCGGGCTGGGGGTTGAGTCGATCAAATATCTTGAAGGCTCAAGCATTGCGACGCTGCTTCAGGCGGAAAAAGTGGCCACAGAGTTTGCACTTGTTGAGAGTCAGCGACCGAATTTTACTATTACGTTCCCGAAGATCGATGCGTACCACGTTGGACAATTCATCTGGCTGTGGCAGATGGCGACGGCATATGCGGGATTGCTGCTGAATGTCGATGCGTATGACCAGCCAGCGGTGGAACTGGGCAAGCAGGCGACGTTTGGATTGATGGGACGCAGCGGTTTTGAGCACTTCAAGACTGATGTCGAAAAGGGCCTGTCTCCGACTCCGCATGTTATCTGCGACTGAACATGGCAAGCGACTTCCACACTGCGGCCTAGCCTCGAATTCAGCACGGGCTGGCGAAGGCGTCGACAAAGTCGAGGTAGTCAAAGAAGTCGATGCTTAGGTCATTGTTGAAGTCAGCGGCCTGGACGCCTGCGGAGAAGTCGTCCACGAAATCCAGATAGTCAAAGAAATCGACTTGCTGGTCGGTGTTGTAATCACCTGCGCAACGCTGTGCGAAGCAGTAGGACTGATCGGACAGGGCGAGTATGTCATGTGCAAGAAAGACCTGGCAGTCCGGACCGAGCGGGCCGATAGAAAGGGGAATAGCAACAGTCTGGTTGCTGATGATTGTGTTGGCTGAATAAGCGAACTGGTTGCAACCGATCCACCCCTGGCCATCATGCTTGTACACCACTGATGATGAACCCTGGAAACCGGCGGAGGCGAAGCCGCCATCAGTGGTCGGGATTACGCGATTCAGAGAATCGTTAAAGAAGCCATCGCCGAAACGATGAACCCAGTTCACGGCGCCGTTGACATTATTAACGCTCATCAAACCACAATCCTGCGGCGCGATAGAAAGAGCCAGAGCCGGATGTCCGTTGGCGGCAAGTGTGATGCCCGGATTTGGAGAAGAACCAGTGTAGAGCTTTGCCCAGATTGGCGTGCCGACCGTGTTAATGCGGCACATGCCAGTATTGGCCGTTGGGTTGGCCGAATTAGAAATGTTCGCACCAACATAGGCGTCGCCGCTCACATCGCGCGTCACCGAGGTAGCGTTGTTCAATCCCGGGTGCGCGGCAAAATAGTCGTTGGCCCAGAAGATCGTCCCAAAAGGCTGGCCTGGACCACGAATTTTCATCACGAGTGCGCGGGAAGATTGACCACCCAGATCCCGTCGTCCGACGATGTAGAAGCTTCCATCGCGGTCTTCAACCAGATCGTTCAGGAGCAGCGAAGTGCTGGTGCCGTTGGGATCAACTGGCTGCGTCACTGTCACGCCGGCGATTTGCACCAAATTGGCATCGGTCTTGACGAGGACTCCCGGACCAAAGCCATTCGCGTTGTTTCGGCTGCCCGCGATGACATATCCGCCACCGGTTGCGTTGCGCACTCTTCCAAACTGCATTCCGTCATACGCGCGTGCGGCAGTGACGTTGCCGAATGTGTCGACCTTGATGAGCATCATGCGGTTGTTGACGATCGAGGACCCCTCGGTGTAGCAACCAAGTACAAAGCCACCATCAGGAGATTGAATAATCGAAAGTCCTTCAGCTCGCACCGGGCCAACACCAAACGAACTGCACCACAGGGGCTGACCGTTGGCATTGGTGCGTGTGAGTGTGACTTGGCGTTGTGTGAAACTGATATAGCGGGTCCCAACGTACATGTAGCCGCCATCTGATGTCTGCACCAGGTCTTGAGCAGTTGTCGTAATGCCCGGGGCGATGTGCTTGCGATGAAAGGTTGTGATGATTGAAGCGGATGCCCCGCTTGCAGAGTACAACAAAGCGGCGAGGGTGGCGATTGGAAGGGCTGATCGAAGCATTGGCGAATCTCCTGCAAACAAGTGCTGTTCTACCAAGTGACTTGCCGGCAGGCGGCAAAACCTTGCAGCGTGGCCGCGAAATTTGGTCAAAAACGCTTCGTTTCTTGAAAGGGCTCTATTGGGAAAGCGCCCTGTTCGCAGAAAACAGGTGGAAATCCGCTCGAACGCTCTGACGATGTCCGCGTCGGTTTGGTCGCTTACCACGGGGTAGGGCCGATGTGAACCCGGCACATGTGCCCTTTGGGCGCCGTTGTCGATCCGTTTTTGAGTTTGTCCTGATTTCTACCGAAAGTCGGCTCGCAACCGCATTACACCAAGACTTTGCCGGTCACGCACGAGGCGACAATTTGAATCGCGCGGTCGATCGCCTTTGAGTCTACATCGAGATGGCACACTGCTCGCACGCGGCGGGGAGCGGTGGAGAGCATCAGCACGCCTTCAGATTTCAGTTTATCGCTGAGTTGTGCGCCGTTCATGCTGACATCTTGTGCGATGTCGAAGAAGACCATGTTGGTCTCAACCTCAGTGAGGTCGACCTTGAGGCCTGGTATTGATGCAAGACCTTGCGCCAGCCGAAGTGCGTTGGCATGATCCTCAACCAGTCGGCTGCGATGGTTTTCAAGTGCGTGCAACGCGGCGGCGGCGAGAATGCCAGACTGACGCATTGTGCCGCCGAACATCTTGCGGAAACGATGGACGCGAGTAATGGTGTCTTTGCTGCCGCAGACTGCGGAGCCAGCGGGAGCGCCGAGGCCTTTGGAAAAACAGCAACTGATCGTGTCAAAGTGTCTTGCGTAATCGGCGACCGCGATTCCAGTTTTCGCGCTGGCATTCCAGATGCGTGCGCCATCGAGGTGAATGCGGAGGTTGTGTTTGCGACCTTCGGCGACAACGCGTTTGATCTGATCCAGCGGCCAGATGCTGCCGCCGCCGCGGTTATGGGTGTTTTCGATGATGAGGAGTTTCGAGCAGGCAAAATGAGAGCTGACGGGGCGAACCGCGGCTTCGACATCTGCGACGTCGAAGAGGCCGCGTGGGCCATAGAGCGGGCGAACCATGACGCCAGCGAGTGCGGCGGGGCCTCCGGTTTCGTAATGGATGATGTGTGAGTCGGCGTGACAAATCACTTCATCGCCAGGTTCGGTGTGGGCACGAATCGCGGTCTGATTGGCCATTGTGCCAGAAGGAACAAAGACTGCGGCCTCTTTGCCCATGAGTGCGGCGACGCGTTCCTGGAGTTTGATGACCGTCGGATCATCACCGAGCACATCATCGCCGACTTCAGCTTCTGCCATGACTTTGCGCATAGCGAGGGTTGGGCGAGTAACGGTGTCGGAGCGGAGGTCGATGGGGGTGGTCATAGGGAAAGGATATCACGAGTTTCAGTAATCGAGAGGCCTGTCAAACTGGCGTCCGTGTCTGGCATAGAAAGGCTGCCATGATGGCAGCCAGGTGTCTGGTTTGCAGCTTGAAACATCAAAAAACACCGAAATAACGCGGTTGTGACGTAGCAAAACCATCTGGCACGCAACTTGCAAATGTACTCCCATCGCTCGCGTGTGCGGGCCACATACCACCTGCGGCATGTGCCGCCTCTTTCAGGAGTTTCTTATGTTCAGCAATACTTCACGTTGCGTTCCGGCCGGTCGCGAGTCCTATGCATTTGCCTCACCCCTGGCGGCGGTCTTGAACGACCCGCGTCTTTCACCATTCTTCAGCAGCACGATTGCAAAGCCACGTGATCGCGGCACGCTGGCCCTCGATGTTTCCGAAACCGAAGCTCAGGTGCTGGTGCGTGCATCGCTTCCGGGGTACTCGCGCGAGAACGTCGCTATTGAAGTGGAAGACGGAGTGCTTTCTATCACCGCAACACCGAAGGAAACTCCGGCCAGTGAAAACGAGCATTTCCATCACCGCGAGCGACGGATTGGACCGGTGAGCCGGGCTGTCCGCCTACCCGCCGAAGTTGATGACGCGGGTATCACCGCAGAACTCAAGGATGGCGAACTGACACTTCGACTCCCCAAAGTCCCTGCCGCCAAGCCACGCCGAATCGACATTGTGTAACCAAAACCAAGCCCCCGGCAAAGAGCAACCACTTTGTAACGGAATTTCCCGGGGTTTGGATTTCTTGAACCATCGGGCAACTCATCCGTATATATAAGTGATCTCTCCTTCCGGGGCGCGGGGACTGCGATGTGCAGCCCCGTGTCTTTTTTTTGGGCCCAAACGGCACTTTGAAGCCAGTCTCGATTCTTTCCCCTCCCCCTGCTATCCTCTCGCCCCACGCTGGTTGATCGGCGGCCGGGCCTGGTACACGGATGGCCCGTGAACCTGGTCAGGGCTTGACCGCAGCAGCCATAAGCGGCCGTCGTCCGGTGTCGCCAGTTACCTGGTCGCCGATCAACCAGCGTGGAATTTCGACCAAACCCTAAAACAGTGTCATAGGTCGATGCAAACGTCATCCTTTCCGATTCCATATAAAGTCCTTCCGAACTCTGTGCAGTTGGCCTCCGCGCATACCCTTGGGCCCAATGTCCCAAGACCCGATTTCAATTCTGTCTGCTCGATTTGTCGCTGCCGCCCGGCTCGCCTTTCCTGATGTCACTGGCGAGATTGATGCGCTGGTGACGACGAACAAGAACCCTGCTCTAGGCGATTTTCAATCCAACCTGGCAATGGCGTTGTCGAAACGTGTGGGGAAACCGCCGCGCGATGTGGCGCAGGCCGTCCTGGGACACATTGATGTCAGCGATATCGCCGAACCCCTGACGGCGGCATCAATTGCGGGTCCGGGTTTCATCAACATTCGATTGCGGAGCGATGCGCTGGCGAAGTCGCTGGCGGCGGTTGATACTCCTGCGCTAGGTGTGATACCAAGTAAGAGAGAGACAATTGTCGTCGATCTCTGCGGCGTAAACCTCGCCAAGCAGGCACACATCGGCCACCTTCGCGCGATCGTTATTGGCGATGCACTGGCGCGGACATTCGAACGGCTCGGACACGATGTGAAACGTCAGAACCATGTTGGCGACTGGGGACTTCCCATCGCGATGGTCACTGGAAAACTGATGCGTGAAAGCAAAGCGGGCACGCTTGACCCCGCCAAGCTCACGCTTGATGAACTGGAGAAACTCTACAAACGCTCGACGGCGGAGTGTGAACGCGATACGGCGGGACTCGCCGCAGTTCGCAAATACGGACTCGGCCCCAAAGCCGAAGCAGAACTTACCACGCAGGTTGAAGGCGCCACCGAAGCCTTTCTGGAAGCTCGCGCCACCCTGGTGAAACTCCAGGCTCAGGACCCCGCGACCATCGCGATCTGGAAAACGATCTACAACACCACGATGACCGATGTTCTCGCAACGTGCAAGCGTCTGTATGCAAACGTGACAGCCGAACACACCGCAGGTGAATCCAGCTACGCCGATGAACTTGAACCACTGGTTGCAGACCTCGTAAAACGCGGCATCGCCGAGGAATCAGATGGAGCACTGGTCGTGTGGGTCGACGGTGTACGCACCGGTGAAGATGGCAAACTCCTTCGCGAGCCGTGCTTGGTGCGCAAGACTGATGGCGGCTACCTCTACGCGACGACTGACATGGCGGGAATTCGCCGCCGCGTGCAGAAGATTGGCGCCAGCCGCGTCGTCTATGCAGTCGATGCACGTCAGGGCCAGCATTTCGATCAGGTGTTCAAGGCCGCGAAAAAGGCTGGATACGCAACGCATCCAAGCGGTACCGTGTCATCCCTTGAGCACGCGGGCTTTGGTACGGTCATGGGCAAAGACGGCCGCCCATTCAAGACCCGTTCCGGTGGCAACGTGAAATTGTCGGATGTCGTGGACGAAGCAGTTGAACGTGCACTCGCCGAAGTGGCGAAACGCAACGAAGAAATGCCCAAGGCCGAGCAACAGCAGATCGCGGAAATCCTCGGCGTGGCGGCGATGAAATACGCCGACCTCTCCAGCGATCGTGTCAAGGATTACGTCTTTGACTACGACCGCATGATCGCATTTGAAGGTAACACGGGACCATATTTGCTCAACGCACTTGTCCGCGTTCGTGGCATCTTCCGCAAACTCGCCGAGAAGGGAATCAGCGATTCCTGGAAGACCGCAGCGTTTGATCCGGCCACGCCGCAGGAGAAGGCTCTTGCGCTTAATCTGCTGCGCTACAGCGCCGTGCTGCAACAGGTGGCCGAGAGCCTCGAGCCCCACCGCTTGTGTGTGTACGCCTATGACCTTGCGAGCAGCTTTGCCACGTTCTATGAGGCGTGCCCTGTGCTGAAGGATGATGTGCCTGCTGCAACGCGAGATTCCCGTTTGCGTTTGTGCGATCTCACGGGTCGCATACTGGCGGACACACTGAATACGCTGGGAATTCCGCCGCTGGAACGGATGTAGCTTTCTTACCGTTCGGATGCCGCTACGTACATCTGCGGCGGCGCACGACTACAACCCCCATCGCCCCGCACATCAACAACGGTCCCGGGCTCGGGATTGTCGCCAGGAATGTCCCGTTTGCCGGGCCATTGTTCATGATCAAGACTCCACCGCTCGTGATCACCGCATCGTTCGGCGGCGACCACCGAGTGAGCCCTGCGGCTCCCGATACCGGGCCCAGCGAAGTGGTCATGTCCCATGTGACAAACAGTTCGCTCTGCGGACTGAGGAACAGATCCAGCCCGGCAGCCCCTCCACGCGCGTAGACGGCAAACTGGCGGGAATGAGAGACATACGTCCGCGTCGGAATCAATATGTCAAAGGTTCCGATGTTCGCGATGGTCACCTGCGACGAGATGTGTTCTATCCAGAAGATGTCGGTGCCGCTCGACTGCCGCTGATCGGTGTCCGCAATGCTCGTAAACGTGAAACTCCGCGTTCCAAAAGCCTGACCACCGATCGAGCCGCCGGCAATCCCAGTCTGCGTGATGGTCATAATGGCAGCAGGAGCGTTCAACGCGGCGGCGGCGGTGATCACAATTGCAGAAAACATGGAAAACTTGAGCGACATACCAGAGTGTGCCACACGGAACCTCTCCTGCCAGTGAATCGAGTCCCAAATACCGAATTCATGCTATTTTGTGGATCGGTGGGGCACAATGTGAAACTGGGGAAGCAGGCAGATTGGCTGATATCATTCTGAACCTGGAGGCTTACCATGCGTCTACGTTCATCGCTCGCTCTTTCCGCCGCGTACATCTCGCTTTTTGGCGGAGTTGCACTCGCCCAGCCGAGTTCACCGGCACCGACAACCTCGCAAGCGACCGCGAAAACACCGCTCTACGACGAACAGGCCGATGCGAAAGTTCAGATCGCCGCAGCGCTCGAAAAAGCGAAAAAAGAAAACCGTCGCGTACTCATCCAATGGGGTGGCAACTGGTGCCCGTGGTGCATTCGCTTGCACGAGTTCTATCGCGCTGATGCGGATGTCAGGAAGAAGCTGATGTACGAGTACGACACGGTGTTCATCGATGCGGGCAAGCCCGCAGGGAAGAACGTCGAACTTGCAAAGTCATATGGCGCTGACCTTCAGAAAAATGGCTACCCCTTCCTCACTATCCTTGATGCCGATGGGAAACCGATCGCCAATCAGGAAACTGGATCACTTGAAGCAAAGAACTCTGGCGGCGAATCCGCAGGGGTGAAAGAAGGCTACAACGCCGCGGCGGTGTTGAAATTCCTGGATGATCACAAGGCAACGTACGAAAACGCGAACTTCCGCCTGGATTCGGCAATCGCCGAAGCAAAGGCCAGGAACAAAACCGTCTTCCTTCATTTCGGCGCACCATGGTGCATCTGGTGCCACCGCCTTGAAGACTGGATGGCTCGACCAGAGATCGCATCGATTCTCGCCAAGGACTTCATCGACTGCAAAATTGATGAAGATCGCACGATCGGTGGCAAAGACCTTGAACTGAAGTACACCGAGGGAAAGAAGTCAGGGATCCCGGTGTTCTTCTTTATTGATGGCAACGGCAAAGTTCAATCCAGTTCGTTCGCAGGTGGGGAAAACATCGGCTTCCCCGCCGCCGCTGCAGAGATTCAGCACTTTGAAACGATGCTGAAATCGGCCGCGAAAACCATGACTGCGAACGATGTTGCATCGTTACTTGACTCACTGAAGGTGCCTGAAAAGAACAAGAAGTGACCCACGAGTACCCGGTGAAACGCCTCTAAGAGGCAGGGAAATTGCGTTCAGGCTCGGCTTAAGGTGAACACAATCGTTCCCGCCATGCACTTTCGTTCCTAGACTTTGGTGTGCCAGATTTCGATGCCCAAGTCACCGCCTCAACGATGGCCACCTCGATGGGTGGCTCAAACCATCCCACCCTTGCACCAAGCTCAAATACCGGCTCCTTCGCTTCGATCACAGGCACGGGCGGCGGGGCAGGCACGATACCCACGATCGAGGGCTACACCATCGGCCAATGCCTCGGTCAAGGCGGCATGGGCGCGGTCTACGAAGGCACTCAGGAATCAACCGGCCGCCGCGTCGCAATCAAGATCATGCTCGATGCGGCCCTGGGTTCAGAAGAAGGCCGCAAACGCTTCGAACGCGAAGTTGCCGTCGTCGCCCGGCTCGAACATCCTGCCGTCGTCGCCATCATCGACTCGGGCGTCCGCAAGGGCAAGTACTACTACATCATGGAGTTTGTCGAGGGAACCACCCTCGATCAAGTCCTCAAACGCGGTGAATGCGAGGTCAAGCGCGCTTTTGAACTCGTCGCCGAAGTCTGTGACGCCGTCGAATACGCCCATCAACGCGGCGTGCTCCACCGCGATCTCAAACCCGCCAATGTGCTCGTCGATACCCGCGGCCGCGTCCGCCTCCTCGACTTCGGCATCGCGCAGGTTCTAGGTGAAGACGCTGCCCAATCGCGCGAGACACTCTCCAGTCCTGGTCAGATCGTCGGCACCGTTGCCTACATGTCGCCCGAGCAGGCAGCCGGCAACGTCAGCGAAACCAGCATGCGCACCGATGTGTACGCACTGGGCGCAATCGCATACGACCTCATCACCGGCAAACTCCCGTGCCCGGTCGAAGGTTCGCTGATGCAGATTCTCCAGCGAATCGCGCAGGTTGACCCAATTCGCCCCTCTCAGCATCGCAAAGGTCTGTCGCAAGACATCGATGCCATGCTCCTCCGTGCGTTGGAAAAAGAACCGGCCAAGCGCTACGCAACCGCTGGCGAATTCGCCGCGGACATCCGCCGCTACCTCGCGGGCCAGCCAGTACACGCACGTCCGGTTGGACTGGCCGGACGTTCCCTGAGATGGGCCAAGCGAAACCGGACATTGACGATTACTGGCGTAGTCTCCCTGATGATCCTTGCAGGCGTATCCGCAGGACTTGTGATGCGCATCATCCGCGAAAAAGAGGCCGCAGTCGAGAATTTTACAGTCCTTACCAATATTTTTTCCAGCGTCAACCCGGAGACAGAGGGTGGCGGCACAATTCTGCAGCTTCTCGAAGAAACGCACAATACACTGGAAAAATCGCCACTTAAATCAGATGAGAGCGAAGCCGATATCCGTGAGATGCTGGGACTGAATTTCCGCAAGTTCGCGAAGTATGACCGGGCGATCGCCAATCAGCGTCGAGTGCTGGAAATTCGGCAATCCAATACACGTGGCGATCATGACAAAGTTGCCACTGCGCTGCACAACCTGGCTGCGTCATTATGGTGGAACGGCGAATACGCCGAAGCGGAGAGGATGTACGTTCGCGAGTTGGAAATGCTGTATCGCATCAATCCAGCCGAGACTTCAGAAACCGCCTCAGCCAAGACTGGATTGGCGGCATGCCGTCTGCGACTCGGCCGGGTAGAAAGCGCTCGCGTTGAATACGCATCCGCCCTTGAAATCCGCAAACGGCTTTTCAAGGCCGCAAGCGATCCGGAAACGGCAAAAGCACTGGAGGTTGCCGTTGCCGCGGCGCTCAACAACCTCGCTAAATGCGACCTTGAGATCGATTCCTTTGATGATGCTGAAGCCGCATTTCGAGCCGCATATGAAATGATCGTCCGGCTTCGTGGGGCAGAGTTTATCAACACTGCCGCGGCCGCCACCAACCTCGCCGATTGCCTTCTCCGCAGAGGTCAAGTAGACCTTCTTGAAGGTAATGAATCGCAGGCGCAGGTGCGTGCTCGAGAAGGAATCGACCTTTACAAGAAATCGTATGATATTCGCAGCAAGCGTTTTCCCGGCGGCCACGATCTCACAGCTGTCAGCCTCACAGGACTCTCTCGAGCATCTCTCATTCTTGGCCAGCAGAAAGACGCCACTGAGTACGCCGCAAGCGCGCTCGAAATGATGAAAAAGGTGCGAAAGGCGGATCACCCGGGAATGATCGACGTACTCGAAATCTCTGCCCAGGTCGCCGCAAATGGAAATGATCTTTCCGCGGCTCGCGCCAAGTACGAACAGGCTATTGATATCGCCATTCGCTCGAAATCCGTGCCTTCACTCAGGCTCGCTGAGATTCGCGGGGGGTTTGGCCTGATCCTTGTGCGGCTTGGCGAAACCGAATCCGGTCTCAACCTGCTCCACGCAGCCGAGACCGCGATGGTCACAGCGCATGGCAACACCAGCGTTGCCGCTCGATTAGCCAGACAGCAGATCACAGAAGCTGAAAAGACTATCGCTTCTCAGAATTCGAACAAATCTGATTGAGCTTTACCGGCGACGACGAAGCATCGCAAGTGAACCGGCGGCGAAGACCGAGATAACGCCAGGCGTTGGAATGTCGGCGTACCCAATACCATCAAGCCCAATGATGTATGAGCCAGATCCGCCAGGACCTTCCCACCCGCTCAACGCTCCATAACGACCCGGTCCATCTGGCCCGGAGATTTCAGTGTTCGTCGCCTGATAGAAAATCGCTCCACTGGGGCTGACTGGGTAGCGGCCTGACGTGGTGATCGCAAGACAATAGAGACCCTTGTAGATGACGTGCGAGCCAGTACCATCTGTCGCGAACGACTGATCTATCGCGGCAGCCGTCGAAATCGCAGACTCATCATCATTTGAGAGCATTCCGTAGAAATCAAAGCCGTCGGAAATCGCAAACAGGTACAACTGCGAGTCAAAAGTCGCAGGTCCCATGGTAAACGAGAACGTCGTGGGATACTCGATCCGGATGACATAGAGATCTTCGTAATCCCCGCCAAGAAGATTCGAGCTGAGCGATCCTGAAATCGTTGTGGGCGCGCCGATACCAGTGACAAATTGAGCGTTGTCACGAGTGCTGCCCGCATCTCCGCGCTCAATCCAATCAGGTCCAGCCAATGCTGCTACGGGCGCGCAAAAAACAAGCAGCGCGATCGCCTTTGAATACTTCATGGTTGTCTCACTCTCTAAAAAACACCTATTACCCGCAGCGAGGGAACATTCGCAACAGGCACCCGCAGTCTACCAACGTTTCCTTCGTTTGCAACAAGTTTCAAACTCAAAACGGTATTTGATACAGTTCATAGCCCGATAGCTCATAATTCCCCATAAAATCACCCAAACCAATACCTTCCACGCCTGCTTTGCGACTGGTTATCGCCATTCGCCCGGAACGAGGCACAGCTCTCACCTTTTGCCCTGCAGGGTGTCTCCCATCACCAAAGCCTCCCGTCCTCGAATCAAGACCAGGAGAATTGGCGAAGTAAGGAGCGTTGTCACCACCGCCATGATGACAAGCATCGCGAACAATTTGGGACTCAAAACTCCAAGGTCAAGTCCGACATTGAGCACTATGAGTTGCATCAAACCGCGCGTGTTCATCAATATTCCAAGCGCCCCAGCCCCTCGCCACGACATGCCCGCAAAGCGCGCTGCAGCCGCACTTCCTCCCAGTTTGCCCAGACATGCAACCACAATAATGATGCCGCAGATCAGCCACTCCTCGGCACTTTCGAGCAACCCGATTTCTGTTCGCATTCCCGCATAGGCGAAAAATACTGGAAGCAACAGCACTGACACAATATCGCTCAAACGGCGGCGGATTTCCGTCGCAATCAGGCTGTCATGCGGAATGATCACCCCAACCAGAAACGCGCCGAAAAGAGCGTGAATCCCAATAGCCTCGGTAGCAAGCGCAGAAGCCAGCACAACCAGAAAGATCACAGCAACCGAGTCCTGCGACAATTGCCCGCTCTGATTGGTGCGATTGACAAGTTTGCTGAGGAGTGGTCGAATCACGATGAGCATCACCGCAACAAAAGCGACCACAAGGCCCAGTGTCGTCAGCGCATCCATCGTGCGCTCGCGCGCAATGCTCACTACAAACGCAAGCATGCACCACGCGCTCACATCATCCACCGCCGCACATGTCAACGCGATCGTTCCCAGCGGCGTGGTCGCAAGTCCACGATCGGACAAGATTCGAGCCAGCACGGGAAGCGCGGTAACTGACAATGCGGTGCCCATGAACAGCGCAAAAATCGTGAATGGCACATCACTCGTGGAAAGCCGCGGGTAGAGCCAGAGAGCGAGCACCGAGCCAAGCACAAACGGCGCAACAATACTCGCATGTGAAATCGCCACCGTCGCATGCGAATCGTGGCGAAGTCGTCGTGTGTTCAGTTCAAGCCCGACCAGAAACATGAAGATCATCACACCGATCTGGGCAATCAATTGTAAAAAGGGCGAGGCAGAACTCGGCAGCAGAAACGCCGCACCTTCGGGCCATACCCGGCCAAGAAGAGATGGCCCAAGCAATATTCCCGCGATCACCTCTCCCATCACCGCAGGCTGCCCAATTCGCTTGAACAGCATCCCAAGTAGTCGCGCAGTGATGATGATTACGGGGAGTGCGATCAAGATCTGCAAGAGACTGCTGACTGTCCCGCCGCTGCTCCCTGGATCAAACTCCCCAGCACCTGCCTCAGGCGCAGGAGCGATGAGGCCCACACCGGCCCGCTGAACACAATAGAAAATCGCCACAGCGCCCGCAATGGTCAGCAGGTACATTGCTGCAAGAGAGACAGAACTTCGAGGTTTGGTAGCTTCGGCCATGAACCAGGATGATAACCGATTCGTTTGAACTCTCCTGCTCGCAGATTCCCTTTCGCTCGCCGACTTGTGCCTTAACATGTATGCACACTACCCTTGCTTACAGTGCACGTGATCGTGCTGCAAAGAGGTAAACATGGCGACAGAACCAGCGGCCTCGGGTGACTCGATTCCACAGAGTTGCGTTTTAATCGAAGTCCGCATTGGCGAACTGAAACAGCTCTTCAATGCGATTGATCCATCACCGTTTCGCGAGCGCGACTTGGACCCGGAGGCAGAGGCATTCATCGTAGGTTGGGCCCGTGAAACACACCGAGATGGTCCCTTTGCACTGCTCGTACACCTGGACCGCCCGGCCGGACCGCCCGATGAGGCCGCCGCTCTCCGCGAGGCAATCCACGAATTTTTCACGCACCGAGTGCGGGTCACAACGCAGCGCCTGCGCCAATTGCTCCGAATCGGACGAACCAGCCTTTTGATCGGTCTTGCATTTCTCGCGGCATCAATTGCGATCAGCCAGGCAATTGCAGGATTGCTGACGGGCGGCGAGGCGAGCATGCTGCGGGAAGTGATGCTCATCGGCGGATGGGTCGCGATGTGGCGACCGCTCGAAATATTTCTCTACGACTGGTGGCCAATACGCGCTGAAGCGCGGCTCTACCGTCGACTCGCCGATATGCCGGTTCGAATCGCCTACAGCAGCAAGTCAGACGATTCGGATCGATGGCGCAAAGACTGGCCCGCAGTTCCCGCGCACGGAAAGACCGCGTAGCAAGTCCCGACTCCGCATGCCGTTACTCCAGACTTCCATCCACAATCGGCTGGCTCAAGTACTTGTGTGCTCAAGCTGGCATCCGATGCAAAGTCATTTGAAATCGTGACGATGCTCATTTCTGCTCGAGCACCAAATGAGTTGCATCCGCCGTTGCCACACTCGTTTTACACTCAAATCCAAGCTTCAACAGGTCAATACCCTGCAAGAGATGTTCGCCAGTTCCAAGCAGCACAGGCGAGATTGCAAGGTGCATCTCATCAATCAATCCAGCATTGAGATACGCGCGAATTGTCGCCGCTCCGCCGCCAACACGAATGTCTTTTCCGCCCGCCACCTCTCTCGCGCGTTTCAGGGCACTCTGAATTCCATCAGTCACGAAGTGGAATGTTGTTCCACCTTCCATGACAAGGGGCTCGCGCGGGTAATGTGTCAACACAAACACCGGTGTGTGATATGGCGGATTGCCACCCCACCACCCCTTCCAGTCATATGTCCACTCGCCGCGATAAGGGGTGAACATGTTGCGCCCAATGATCCACGCGCCCAGGTTGTCCATGCCCCGCGTGGCGAAGTCATCATCAGCGCCTGTTGACCCACCTTCTCCACCATGTGTTGCACGAAACGACTTGGTACCAAGGACCCACTTGTGCAAGCCCATGCCGCCAACGCCCATCGGGTTCTCCAAAGACTGATCTGGTCCGGCTCCATACCCATCAATCGAAATTGCATAGCAGCTCACGCGAAGTTTGGACATACCTGCTCCTTTGATTGGCTCCGGCATTCCAAGCCGGGATTTCCAAATTCACTTGCTGGCAACCCCTCGCCTCGCTCACTTCCAGTAAAGCAGCCAATGTGCAACGCTGCCCCACGCCGGCACGTGCTGCACAATACAGATAGTGACTACCTGACAACACACAATGATCGGAACGCCCCACGCGTTCGCCGGGTGCACACGCTTACGTGTGATCCAGTCGTACGCAACCGCCATCGCCATCAGCAGATTGATGCCGCCGTACGCGACAACAATGTATCCGGCGATTTGCACAACGGCCGATGGACTTTCGAACCACGCACCGATCAATGGCCCGATCGCCCGCGCAAAACCGGCTCCCAGCAGAAACGTTGTCCCCAGCACCATCAACCGCTTATGCATCGCGGCGGATTTCCTCGTGACAATCGCCGCTGCGAAGAATGCTCCAAACACCGCCATGTCCATCAACTGATGAAAGAAAAACTGCAGACTTCCCATGTCCTGGCTTTTGTCAAACGCTGCCCGCGAAGCGTGCGCTGCCACTACCACTCCTGCAATGACCACAGCGATTCCCAGTGGCACACTCAGCAGCCCCAGCTTCATGTGCATCTTGACTTTTTTCCATTTCACCAGTCCGATCTGCAAACTGATCAGAAACAACCACGCCGTGAACACCGATGCGTGAATCTTCAACACCAGCGGCTCATGCTCAACGCCGCCGGCCATCATCTTCTTGTAGAAATTCGGTCCAAATCCCGAAATGATCGCCGCCCAGGCCAGCACAATCCAGACCAGGTGATAGGCGCGATCCCACTTGTGATAGTTCGGGAATACTGCATTCGATGTGTCGGCGGCCGCTTGGATACTCACATTCACCTTTGTCTTTCTGTTGGCTCAATATTCTAACCGATTTTCGAAAGAGGCGTTCGCTGGCGACCTCCTTGATAGGATTTCCCATGCACCCGCTCAAAACCTACGAATACCTCTCGCTCGCACGGCAGCGCATTTTCAACTGGGTGCGTCAACTTACGCCCGAGCAATACACGCGAAAGTTTCCCATCGGTCGACACGGCACACTTGCGAGCACACTCACTCACATCCAGATCAGCGAGTGGTACTACATCGAACGCATGCTCGGCAACGATGTCCCGCCGTACGCGCAGTGGAAGTTCCAGGATGAAACCCCGCCGCCGTTTGCGGTGCTTGAAGCAGAGTGGCTTGAGCAGGCCAAACGCACCAAGATCGCGCTGGCGACAATCCTGGATTGGGATACTCAGCTCGAATATCAAATCACCAACGATGATGGCAAACCCGAACTCATCATCGCATCACCCTCCGACATCTTCACGCAGCTCGCCCTGCATGAAGTCCATCATCGCGCTCAGGCAATGAACATTCTGCGCCAACTCGGCACCACAGCTGAGGATTTGGATTTCAATACACTCATGTATAAACGGCGGCCTATCCCTTCCGAAAAATAGATACTCTCTGGTCCTCATCCTTGTTTTGCATCGTTCCGACGGGACACCCATGAACACACCCTTTGCACCCATCGTCCTTGCGTTCGTTTCCACTACATGCTCCGCACAAGCTGATGCAGCAAAGCCGGGCGTAGTCACATCTCACTCGCAAGGCCTGCACGGCTACATCGGTTTCAATGCGAGCCGCCCGCCCGCCGGCTCCGACTACGGCGCGGGCATGGGCTTCTACTCCGCAGTCTGGCCCCTCATTGATCGCCCAATCGCCGATCTCCAGATCGGCCTGGCAAGCACCTGGATCATGCCCAACAACTCTGACAACAAAGACACACCGCTCGCGCCCGAAGGCACGCTTGCCCGAAAGTGGCCAGAACGCGGCCCAACATGGGACAGCGTCTTTCAGACGGTCGAAGGTGGCCTGGGTTACTGGGCACGCAACCATTTCCGCTATGGTCCTCCAAAATTCAGCATGAACGCCACGCCCCAGTGCTACGACTACGAAGTCGGCTCGCCTGGCTGGTCGTTCTTTTACAGCAACGAAGCACTCCCCGACAATCGCCTCGGCATCGCCCAGCTCAGCAACCGCCTTCTCATCCCGCCCGATGCGTTGCCGTTCCAGGGAAATCCCAACGGTCAGTTCCTCGGCTACGCCTGGATGGCGCTGCCCTTCACCGATGCGACACACAATGACCCGCCCACCGGCGACCAGAGTTGGACCTGCTTCCTCAGTGCCTCAAATTTCAAAGGCCCAATCGCTTTCTACATCCCCGAAACCTGGAGCAAAATCGGCAAGCTCTTCAACTATCCATTTCTCCACGGCCGCGGCCTCGATGCACGTCCGGGCACAATGGGCGGCGGCGCGATGGAAATCAACACCGTGCCGCGCTTCGACAGCATCGATGCTAAAGGAGTGCGTTACTCAAAAATCCCCAAGCTGCAATTCCCGGTCGATGAACACGGACAAACACTTCTGGTGCAGGATGTCACCTACTTCTCAAAAACTGCCATCTTTGATGCCTTCAAATCGTGGCGAGATGGCGGCCCCGAATGCTCCGGACGTTTCGACAAAAAGGGATCCTGGAAATCCACGCTTTCAGCAGTTCCGACTCGTTATTCGCAGGCCGAAAAGAAAATCGATGGCATCGATCAGACTCTCCAGAGCAAAACCTTTGAAGGCAACATCTGGGGCATCGCGTGGCCTGATGGCGGCACAAGTACCAAGGGCATCTTCCCCCAGTACTTCAAACACACCGGCGACGATACTGTCGCAATCGCCGCAACAGATGTACCCGCCGAAACTCTCCTGGCCGAACATGAATTCAAACTCGCAGCGCCAGGCGCTCCCTACACCTCCCCCACTATCGGCGCATGGGCAAAGCCCGGTCCTGTGTCAGGTCCATTCAAGATCATTCTCGTTGATGGCTCAGAAGTAACATGCTCATGGTATCGCTTCGTCGATCAGCCCTCGTTCCAGCAATACTCATGGAGTAAGGAAAAGAAAGCGAAGCTGCAATCGCTGGTAGAAAAGATCCACGCCTCATGGCCCATCGACCGCGACTACATGGCGCCCCCAACTCGCGGGACACTTGCGGCACTTGACCCGGCGCTTCTGGTGACGCCGCCAAAGGGACTGGAACTCGGCTACGTACCGATTGTGACCGCGCAATCAGCATTGAAACGCTGACTAAATTCTGCCATTGCATTCAGGCTGGACGGCAATCCCTCAAGCTGAGGAAGCAAGCACCCATTGGCCATGCGCATCCGCATAGTTCGCCAATCCTTCCAAGCTATACATTCGCTACCGAATACAAATATTACTGGCACGCCCCAAAACACGTGGCACACTTGTTATGGTCGGCTACGCGCCGGTTCATCCAGTCTTCGTGGGGATCCTCAACATGTCGTCCGCAATCGCCATCGGCGCTGCCGCCCTTCTCTCTTCCGCCGCATCCGCGCAGGTCCTCCTGTACGATGTCGACTTCGGCAGCCCGCTTCACACCGTCGGCTCTGCCCCCACTGTCAGCCTCGGCGCTGCACCCCGCCGCGGACCCTCGGCTGTCACCAATGGCTTCACCTCACTTCCCCGAGTCGTTTCTTCGCTCGGCCCGCTCACCAATCAACCTGTAGAACTTCAACCACTCGCGACCATCACCGCCGAAAACTGCCGCTTTGATGTCACGGAGGCCGACGGCTTCCCAACTTCATACGCCCGCTACGAAATGGAATTCGACCTGGTCATCATGAACGGCGGCAGAGTCGCCGGCGGCGGCTTCACACTCTTCGCCGATGTCCCCACCGTCCGCTCCGTCTGGTGGCGCTGGGACGGAACCATTTCCGGCAGCACCGCAACCTGGAACGTCGGCGAACTCCAACACGTCTTCGCAACCTACGACCTGAACACCCAGCGGTACGATGTCTTCGTCAACGGCACTCAAATCATCACCGGGGCGGCATTGAACGCAACTGCTATCCGCGCATTCCGCCTTTCAGTTGGCAATAACACAAATCAGCAGGGAGACGTCACGCTCGCGGGCGTGGACAATGTGCGAATCTGGGGGGTGCCGGCGCCGGGGATGGTTTCGGTGATTGGTATGGGTGCCGTCGCCGCGTTGCGCCGGCGGCGCTGAAATCACTTCGCCGAACTTCAACATATCGCGCACTGAAGGACTGGCACGGTTGGCAGCCGCACAGCTTCGTTTTTGAGTCAGAATCGAAAGGCGCTCACTTTTTTCAAAGATGCTCACTTTTTTGGTGAGCATCTGAGCGCCTTTTGTTTTTGGGTCAAAAACGAGGTTGGGGCCTGCGGCGAGAAAAGTAGAGGAGGAGATCAGTTGAGCAGTAGACAAGGAGGGGAAAGCGGTCAGGGTGCCATCGATTTGAGTCAGGTTGCCATGGCAACCTGGCAACCTGGGGTTATTGAGGTGGAAATGAAGGTGGCCCGACAGAATCGGAGAATTTGAGATTTGAGACTTCAGCGCGGAAAGGAGTCGAAGGGGACCACGGAAATTGAAGAGGGCCACCGAACGTGGCACTCTTCGAACTGGGTGGTGAAAGGAGGCGTGCCGCTGATTGGGGGTTGGCCGCGAATTTGTGGCCGATGGCGAGAATGAGAAGGCTGGTGAGATACGGGTTTGGTTTGGATTCATGTGATTGGTCCTTGTTGTGTATGGAAGTCTAAATGGTTAGGGAGACCGTGTCAAGGGCTGTACGGTAATTTTGAGGTTTTATTTTAGAAGTGGCGTTTTTGAGTCAAAAATAGAGTTTTTGGGGTGCGGAAAATCGACCCTGCCACTTCGCGCGTCGCTGGCTGGATTGGAACAACCGGATGAGCGAAAGCGGTCCCGCAAGGTGGTTCTGCTTGGAGGGGTCGGGGAGTATTGAACGACTACGACACCGGGCGGTATGGTTACTCAGAGGTACCTAATGGCTGCGATCAAACATAGCAAAATCACGATTCGTCAGCCCGCATCTTTGAAAGCGAAGATTGAGCAGGCGGCGGCGATGCGTGGGATGACTGTCACAAGTTTTGTCAATGACGTGCTGGAGTTCGCCGCGGACAAGACGGTGAGCCGGGTGCGGGCGCGCGAATTGACTGCGCGAGATAGTGAGGCGTTGATGGCGATGTTGAGCAAGCTTGGGCGACCGAATGCTGCGCTTAAGAAGGCGGCGAAAAAGTATCGGGAGTTTATGGGTGGCTAAGGGTGTGAACGTTTGAGAGATGGGAGTGAGTTGGTGTGGATGTGCAGAAATTGTACGCATGCGTGCAAAATTGACAGCGAAGGGAAACGCAATGCCAGAGGAAAGGAATTTCCTCCGGCACCTCCATTCTTTTGACGCAAATTGTCCACGCAGTGAGTGGACAATCTGGCGAGCAGGAAGACCTCGCACCATGCATGATGGCACACAGGTCGGTGTTCAATTGCGACCGCACCGAGGACACTGTTGCGGCTTATTGTCCGTAAAACAGGAAAGCGAAGAATGTCGGAATGCGCAGGCGTTTCAGATCTGAATCGACTCGGGATTTCTTCCACAGGAGTTTGCGCTCAGATTCTCGGATGTCGCGAAGTTGACTGGAAAGGTGATCGATCTGATCTCCATAGCAAATCGCTGCCAGGTCAATCTCTTTCTCAAACTCTTTTCGACACACCGCCAGTTGAGATTTGAGTCGCTCCGAAACAATACCTTCAGCCGACTCCAGCGCAAGAATTTCCTTTACAAGTATGTCGGCAAGACTCTGGTTTCGCTTGTTTATTGAGGCCTCTCTACTCGCTTTTTCCTGTTGGATCAATTCAAGTTCACGCTCTATCGTCTGTTCTCTGTGCCGCTGAGAGATGGCAAGGTTCGAAAGTTCATTAGACAACTTATCTGTGATCAATCGTTCACGCTCAGTAAGCTGTTTGCGTAGTTCCTGAATGTCTGTTTCAAGTGCCGAACGACGAACGCTAAATCCGCCTCTGATTCTTTGTAATTCAGTCAACGGCAGTCCTGTCGGCATGGAACGCCGGCACTCAGTGTCGATAGACTTTGCCCAGTCAAGTATAACTTTTTTTCGTGCTTTTCCGAATCCGGCGAGGCCCTTCAATGCTGATACGCAAATGTCCGCCGCGGTATAAAGGTTTCTTCCGTAGAGTGCTTCTTTTCGTTGCGGCCCAATTCCCTCGATACTGGCATCACGGAGTGCGTAGCGGCGAAGATTGGTCTCCAAATGCATCGTTTGAACATTGTGCAATTGCTTCCGCAGTTCGTCCGATTCACTGCTGCTCAATGTTCTCAGCTGATATTCCACTGTCTGAATTTTTGGAAGTAGTTGAGCCCTTAGCGCCACCAGTTCTGCGTCGCGAACGCGTTCCATTGCTTGGACTTGACTACTCCGCTCGGTCGAGAATTCTGAGACCTTTTGTTTTAGTTCTCTCTCTCTATTTGTAATTGACTCGAGATCACGCAGTTCTTTTTGCCATTCTCGCTTGAGTTCAGCCAGACTCTCCTTTTTCTGACCAATAGCCTGTGTTCTCGACTCGTCGTGCCGCGCCGAACTGGTTCTAAGGTCAGCTTGCGCAAACTTGTGTCTCTTCTGGATTGCCTCAATCTCATCTGAAAAGTCCTTTCGAATCGAGATGTTGTTGGTGGACACTTTAATGCGCAGCAATTCAAGTTCTCGCTGTTTCGCAGTGACAGAACTTAAGATCAGGTTGAGATCCACGAATGCCCGCAGCACTGGGTGTCGCTTGTATCGAATCCTCAGATATCCTACAGCAAGGGCCAAAGTCGCAATCGAAGCGGAATACCAGATCATGGCCAATGCAAACTGCGAACTCATTACTCCCATCAAGATCAAAATCGGAATGACGAGTCCGCTGCACAGGCAAACGGAGGTGTCTACTTCCCAGTCCGACCTATTTCGCTTTCCTACGTTGCTTGGTTCCGTTGGGCTAATCTGGTGCAACCAATCCACATCCGCGGCAGTTATTGGCCAGAACAACGTTGGATCTATGTCGGGGAGCTTTGCGATCGTGAACTGCGTGAACGATTCTTCATTTGTAGAGACATTGGGCTTCTGTTCTTTCCACCAGTCTCCAATAACCTCGTAGTCCGAGTAAGTAGGTGAGGGGTCGTACGGTTGCATAGAGCGACACCGGGGACATGTCAAAATCAAGGCGCTTGGGGTCTGTGGAACGCGCAAGCGTTGGCCACACCGGTGGCATAGCACCACCTCAGTATCGTTGTTGCTTCCCTGCTCATTCAGTTCTGGTATCGCATCAGGAGCCTTGAGTAAGAACGCCCTAATCAATGACGCGGATGCCTTCAGGCGAGGATTCTTGGAATTGGCGAGTTCCGTAAGCACAGGCGATGTTTGAGGGGCAAGAAAATCGGCTCGACAAAACAGCAACGATTCTCTCATGTCAGCATATTTCGACCAGAGCGAGGGTTGTATGCTCAATGCAATCAACGACTCATGTATGACCCACGCGGCAAATAGATCGATATAGGAACCGAAATGCCGCCCTTTTCGTTGCGGATGCTGGAAGTTCTCGTGTCCTAATTCGGGACATTCCCTGCCGCTCAAACTAGGGACAAACATTGAGTCGTAGTCGAGTAGACGAATCTCACCGTTCCAAACCACAATATTGCCGTGCTGAAGGTCGCCGTGACCAATGCGAGCGGTTTGTAAAGAGCGAATTACTCTAATCCATTGCGATGCCAGTTTTTGCAATTCACTTGGATTAGACAAGTTACGTTCAATCCAAGAACGAAGGAGTTCCCCTCTAACCCATTCCATTTTCAGAATCGGAAACCATGTACCGCGAACAAGAATTCCTTTTTGCAAAAACATGAACCGACTCATGCATGGCAAATTTGACTTGACTAGATGGGCGTCAATAGCCGCGTAGCGATCTCGCCTATCTGCAAGTTCATGCTTGAAACACTTTATCGCCCAATCTTGCGTTCCCTCTCTAACTTTAAACACGATTGCAAAGTTTCCGCCGCGTGCTTTCGGGAGGTTGAGTGGCCCCAATTCGACAGAGGCTGCCTTTAAGGAGGAGTCGGCGAACGCCAAGCTGGGGCTTTGGACTGCATCTTGGTAGTCAGCGTCTGAAGGCCATGCCATGGCGTGTTACTCGAATAGAAGTCGGGCAACGGTTACATCATCATTTTTTAGGTGATGCAATAGTCGCTTGTTTGCCACCCAATCAACGAATGAGTCGCTGGTCCCCCCATTTAGAATCGCATTCAGATTTGCTAATTCGCGATGGTCTGTTAGCGCACATGCCGCCAAAGCGTCAGTCATTATGAGAAACACATCACCAGACTCCGCGCGTCCACTGTTATGATGCACAAAGCCCTGGATTCTAGTGCCTCCGTCCGCACTTGCCGGAACAAGTGCTGGATCGTTCCCAAACTGCTCAGAGTTCGAAATTGGCCAACTTTGTATTAGCTCCCCATGCTGGTCGAGTTGGAATAGGCAAGCATCGCCAATTGCTACTGCGTTCCATTTCACCGATCCGAGATCTGGATCATCAATTGAGGCTCGAAAGCCCAATAGCGCAGCTTGAGCAGGCTGTTGAAGTTTTTCCTCTATAAACCAAGGCAGAGCCTCCCCATATAGATTACTCAACATGTGACGGGATGCATCATTCCATTCCGTAGCGAGTTCGTTGAATGGCCAAGTCTGTTCATCTTCCGAAAGGCGATCGGCACGGAACGCCGAGACCAATTGCTTGGCCCAAATTCCCGCACAGATTGAGCCACTCGCTCCGTCCGCGATTGCGAGGCGAAACCCTATTGCTTCGGAGAGCTCAATATGTTGACAGTTCTCAGGCGAAATCGCATCGTCACTCCCAGTCTGTTCGTTGCCACTCTTCGGCAATGCGAACGATGTAATCGATATTCGCATGACGACCTCAGCGAAGATTACTTGGCTTCGTTCCGATATCGAGAGCCTGAATAATCGTCACCGGCTGAGCATTCATAATGAATCCTCTAGACGCTTCTGAGACCGGGATACCGTCGCGCTGCGCCTGTGCTCGAACTTGCGGCACAAGTGGACTTGCTCCTTCAAACAGGACCTTCGAATATTCATCAGGAAGCGAAGACGAGTCGTCGGGATAGACCACTTCTCTTGCAGCCGCATTGCCGGAGATATGGAAGTTGTATAGCACACAGTTTCCATCGAGCGTTGCAAGCTCACAAAGACTCTTCATCAATGGCAACGGATCACCATCGGTCGATTCCCCGTCCGTAATGTGAATTACGCTTGGCGGGAATGAATTAGGGTGTGACGCAACCCAAGCTGACATGGTGCTTATCGCTTCTGTCAGAGCCTGACACATTGGCGTCCCACCATTTGCAACTGGCTCAATCCAAATTGGCTTCTTGATCTTTTGATCGATGAGTCCCCCCGCGCCGTCCTCCACCTTCTTAGTGCGTTCTTCCAGGCGTGTGGGAGCGATACCAAGCTCGGAAATTGAGACCAGAGTTCGACCGGAAAAAGTCCCGCCCAACGCAGATTGCACTCCATTCCCATATCCCAGAATTCCTACTTCGAAATACCCTCTAATTCCTTCTTCCTTTGCGCACCTCAATACTAAATTTTGCAGCAGAGTGTTGAGCGAGTCCGCTACAAACTGGGCTTTCGTTCGGCGTGTTGCAACATCGCCACCTGCGGCAGGCTCCGCCATAGAACCGGATTGGTCAATTAGAAACAGAAAACAAGTCGGGTTTGCGCGATTAATTTCGGCACTATGTGACATTCCGTGGCTCCATATGCGCCCAATTGCGCCTTCCTCATCATATCAGGTAACACTGCCTTCGGGAGTCTACTCGCCTGGCATTGCCCCGCTCAATGAAGTACACTCTCCAGACTCACTCGAAACCCGACTATCCTTAGTAGCACATGCCCCTCCACCTCTACAACACCTTCACCCACTCCATCCAGCCCTTCATCCCGGCTGACCACGGTCACGTTTCCTTCTATTCCTGCGGCCCGACCGTCTACGACGATGCCCACATCGGCAACTTCCGGTCCTTCCTCATCGCCGACCTCCTCCGCCGCTTTGTCGAAAGCCCGCTCTGCGAAGTTTCCAACGCCGCCGGCCACATCCACCACGGACCCCGCCGCGTCACCCATGTCATGAACATCACCGATGTCGGCCACATGACCGATGATGCCGAGGGCGGCGAAAATGGTGAAGATCGCATGGCCATCGCGGGCAAGCGACTGGTCGAAGCGAAGAAAGCCGGCAAGCTGCCTGAGAACATTTCGATTGACCCGCGCGATCCTTATGCGATCGCCGCGTTTTATGCCAATCGCTTTGTTGAAGATGCGAAGATGCTGGGCCTCAAGCTCGCGATCGAAGCGGATAAAGATCCGACGCTTATGCCGCGGGCTACGGCAAATGTGCAGGGCATGATTCAGGTGATCGAAGCGCTCATCTCCCGCGGCAACGCTTACGCTGTCGGCCACGCTCACAATCAGACTGTCTACTTCCACGTTCCTTCATTTCCCAATTACGGCAAGCTCAGCGGCAACACTCTTGATGCACTTCGCGAAGGCGAAGGCGGGCGAATCTCCACGCAGAATCAATCTGAAAAGAAACACCCCGCCGACTTCCTGCTCTGGAAGAGCGACCCATCGCACATCATGAAATGGAAGAGCCCCTGGGGCGAGGGCTATCCGGGCTGGCACATTGAGTGCACGGTGATGAGCGCTGCGCGATTGCTGCCGGGCGATTCTGGGGCGGACTCGCCGCTGGTTGAGACGATTGCAAATCCTCTTGCGACTCCTGCAATCATCGACTTGCACAGCGGCGGCGAAGACAACATCTTCCCGCACCACGAATGCGAGATTGCCCAGAGCGCATGCGCCTTCAACCGCGACCCGGCCACGGCCACATTTGCAGGCCACTGGTTTCACGGGCGTCATCTGATGGTCGAAGGCGACAAGATGAGTAAGAGCAAGGGCAATTTTTACACTGCCCGCGACCTGTTTGCCAAAGGCATCGAGCCAGCCGCGTTGCGCCTCGAACTCATCCGGACGCATTATCGCAGCCAGTCAAACTTTACATTCCAGGGCCTCACCGATTGCCAGCGCATGGTTGACCGCTGGCGCAAGTTTGTAGAAAAAGCACCCGCACCCGGCGAACTTTCGCCAGCGATGAAAACCGCTAAAGATGGTTTCGCTCGCGCAATGCACGATGATCTCAACGTCGCGCTCGCCATCGCTGAACTCAACACAGTTGTCGGGCAACTCGCTGAACCAACCAAGGCCGACATCGAAGCCTTCCGCACCTGCGAAGAAGTGCTGTCCGTCCTCTCGCGCGAACGCCCCGCTTCAACTGAAACTTCGATTGGAGTCTTCGCACCCGGCGTCGAGCAGAGCCCCGAAGTTGAAGCGCTGCTTATCCGCCGCCGCGATGCACGCGCAGCGAAGGATTTCAAAGCCAGCGATGAGATTCGCGACCAGCTCGCAGCGCTCGGCTACGCCATCAAAGACATGGCCGGCGGCAAGGTCGAAGTAAAACGCAAGGCATAGCGGACTCAGCACTTCATCTTAAAACGACACGACCCGCGACTCATCGCCGCGGGTCATGTCAACCCCAGGAAACTTCTCAGCGACTCACGCACGTGAGCGCATATGTACCGATAACTCAGGGTCGCAACGGGGTCGCGCGACCAAACTGGCTACTGGGCCGCATCGGCCCATTTGGCGGCGGAACAGCAGGTGTTGCACCAGCCGGTCTTCCGATCCCGATCAACTGCGTGGAAGCAGGTGTTGGGACTGGAGCGGGTGGTGTCACTCGCTTGTTACGCAATTCATCGATCGAACGATCGAGCTTGCCAAGGATGTTTCGAACCTGATCAAACGATTTTTCGGACGGGCGCATGTTTACCTCCGGCGTCCTTGCCGCGACTTCTATCGACAGCAGGTTCTGGGCACTTCGTTTCTCCATCACAATCTCCTTCGCAGGACCGAAATCCATGCGGGCTGTAACGCCCCCGCAGGTGTTTCCGAGGGTCCAGGCCTCGCGTGAAACACTTGAAAGTCCGTCTGTACCGTTTGAAGTGACTATGACTTGATGCGGAATTGCACAGGCATTCTGAGCGACCTTGGACTATGCTCCTGCACTCGCTTTCCAACCACTACGAAAGAAACTGCAAGATGGCCCAAGTTACTCTTAAAGATGTACGCAAGGTGTATCCCAACGGTTTTGAAGCCGTCAAAACGATTTCATTGGATATTACTGACGGCGAGTTTGTAGTATTAGTTGGGCCGTCGGGCTGCGGCAAATCTACAACACTTCGTATGGTTGCGGGCCTGGAAGATGTCGATTCCGGCACAATAACTATCGGTGACAAAATTGTAAACGATGTGCATCCCAAAGATCGCGACATCGCCATGGTCTTTCAGAACTACGCCCTCTACCCCCACATGACGGTGTTCGAGAACATGGCCTTCGCGCTCAAGCTCCGCAAAGTCCCCCGTGAACAGGTGACCTCGCGCGTCAACCAGGCCGCCGCCACACTCGGTATCGAAACGCTCCTCACCCGCAAACCGGGCCAGCTTTCCGGCGGCCAGCGCCAGCGCGTTGCTGTCGGTCGCGCCATCGTTCGCGAACCCAAAGCGTTTCTCTTCGATGAACCACTTTCGAACCTCGATGCCAAACTCCGCGTCAGCACTCGCGCCGAACTCAAGGCTCTGCATCAGCGCCTGAAGACAACAACCATCTACGTCACGCACGATCAGGAAGAAGCGATGACGCTCGGCGATCGCATCGTCGTCATGAGCAATGGCATCATTCAACAGGTCGGCCCACCGCTCGATGTGTATCAGTCACCAGTCAATCGCTTTGTCGCGGCGTTCATTGGAATGCCTCCAATGAATTTCATTGATGGCACAATCGTGCGAGAAGGCGAACAGCATTTCTTCGTCGAAAGCGGCGGTGCTTGCCGCCTCAAAGTCCCAGCCTCAAAAGCCGCGAAGCTGGCCGCGTGTGTCAACACCCCGATCGTGCTCGGGATTCGCCCGCAGATCTTTAGTGAAGTTCCAGCAGCCGTCTCTGGCGGCACAATCGAAACACATGTCAATCTCATGGAACCATTGGGGGACTCGATGGATGTGTATTTCTCGTCTGGAAAGCACACCAATCTGGTCGCACGGCTCGCCGCCAGAACCGGTGTTCAATCCAACATGCCTATTCACCTGGCCGTAAATATGGAACGCGCCCATTTCTTTGAATTGGGAGAGTTCGGCGTCCGCATTGCCTGATTTCCACCACCCGCTGTAACCTAGCATTTGGGCCCGGCATCTGAAAGACACAGGATGCCCATCTTCGGCTGCACCCTGCACCGTTGGCTCATGGATGAGCCGGAGATTTGTTCATGCGTACGCTCGTCGCAATCCCGGTTTACAACGAAGCAAAACACCTCACGCGTGTGCTCTCTCGCATTCGTGATTTCGCATCTGACATCCTGGTGATCGACGATGGATCGACTGATGCCACGCCGCGGATATTGGGCGACACGAACGGTATCAGCATGATTCGACACGCACGCAACAAGGGCTATGGTCGCTCAGTCCGCGATGCATTCCGCTTTGCCGCTGTTGAGAAATACGATTGGGTGATCACGATCGATTGCGATGAGCAACATGAGCCCGAGCAACTTCCAGAGTTCATGGCGCGCGCAGCGGTGAACGATCTCGACATCGTTTCCGGTTCGCGTTATCTCGCGAGCAGTCCCTCCGACACTTTCGTGCCGATTGAACGCCGCAAGATTAATTACACGATTACGCAGGAACTTAATCAACGCCTGGGGCTTTCGCTTACAGATTCGTTCTGTGGCTACAAAGCGCACCGCGTGAGCGCGATGCGCCGACTTCGACTTTCAGAAAGTGGCTACGCATTCCCGATGCAACTCTGGGTGCAGGCGGTCGCGGCCAATCTCAATATTGGCGAATTGCCGACGGCGCTGATCTACAACGACCCCAATCGCTCGTTTGGCGCGACGCTCGATAATCCAGAAGTGCGCCTGGCCCATTACCGTCATGTCATCAACCGCGAAATTCGCCGCTGCAGCTGCCGCTTGCCACTGGCAGCACTTGCAGGCGCTGGGCGGCACGACTGTTGTTCTACCCTTTAGGCCTCATACTCTGCAAGCGTGGTGAAACCCCCGACCCAGTCCATGATTCAGTCAGTGACGCTCAGCCCGGATGCGAGCTCTTGGTTGAGCTTGGCTACAACTTTCTCAAAGACTCGCACAGCAGAAGCTCGCGACTTTCGTGCCACCCTCGATCTTCTCTCCGATGGCCTTGTCATTATGTCCGGTCATCAAGCCGAACTCTGGCACGCGGGCATTCTGGCAAAGTGGATCGCGATGACGGCCGCCGCGGAAACAGCACGGAGAGTGGACCTCGCATCTGAATCTGTCTGGCTCGTCGTCGATCAAGATGACAACGACCCTGTGGCAATTCGATATCCAACACACAACGGCCGCGTGCTGGGCGAAGCAACCTGGAAACTCGCTTCGCCGACGCTCGTCGCACCCGGCACCCCCACTGCCGATCGCCCGCCGCTGATTCCGGCAGATCAGCCAACTTGGAAAAGCACGCCGCCGCCCGCCGATGGCGACACGATGTCGGGGATCGAACGAATCGGGCAGGCGCTTACCGCATTCAAAACGACCCGCAGCGCAGCCGAGCAACTCGCGCTCTGCGCGGCCCAGTTCTGTCGCTGGTATGAACTTGAGGGTTCACAGCCCACTGAACTCCTGATGGCCAGCGACCTTGCCCGTACTGCCGCGTTCAAGTCAATCATCGAAAAGATGATCACTGATCCCGCCGCGTGCGTCTCGCATTACAACCAGTCGATCACCGTGGCCGACCAAGCCGACCTGCGACCTCTGCAAATCAACACTGCCCGCAACCGATATGAGTTGCCGCTCTGGCTGCTGACTCCCGGCGAGCCACGTAAGCGAATCTTCAGCGATGAACTCGCCGCGCTTCCAAAGGACCAATGGGAGCGACTTGCTCCCCGCGCCATTCTGATGACGGGCATCGTCCGCGCGTTTGCGTGCGACCTCTTTATCCACGGCGCAGGCGGCAGGAAATACGACTCCGCCGCGGAGGCGTGGTTCAAGAACTGGCTTGGATTGACCCTCTGTCCAAAGGTCATCGCATCGGCAACGGTGCTCTTGCCACTCGCCGACAAGCCAGTACCGACTGAACAAGATGTCAATCGAGCGTGGGCGAAGGCTCACAAGGCTCGGCATGATCCATCGGTGCTTGGGGATCACGCTGCCGCTGCGACTTTACAGAAACATTTGCAGGCTCTTGCAGCAGCCAAAGAAGCGAAACTGCCACGACGCGGGTTGTACCTGAAGATGCAGGCGGATCTTGAAACCTATCGCGCCGACAACAAAGTTCTTATTGATCGTTTGATGGCGGAAGCGGCGCAAACAGCCCTCCAGGCTTCGGAGTCCAAGATCGCAACCGATCGAACATGGCCGTTTCCATTGCACAGCCGCGCGGTGATATCCGACCTGCGCGATCGCATCCGGGCACAGTTTGAAACGCCATGATGAGCCGCCGCGTCATACTCGTTGTGCTCGCTCTTGCACTTGCGGGTTGCAAGAAAGCTCCGCCGCCTGCGCCGGCAACTGCGCAGCCATGTGTTATCGTGCTCAGTCCGGCGATTGCAATCACGATGCGGGATCTTGGGCTTTCGAAATACATCGTTGGTCGCCACGGATATGACTTGGTACTCGACGATTCGCTCCCAGTCTGCGGCGATCAGGCGGGACTGGATTACGAAGCGATCTCCAAAGTTGCTCCAACCCAGGTGTTTACGCAGTACGACTCGGGCGATGTGCCGCCGCGGCTGTTTACACTCGGGAAGGACCGGGGTTTTGAAGTCACAAATTTCCAGTTGCTCACTCTTGAGGCTGTGCGAACCAATGCCCAGGAAATCGCAAAGCGTTTTTCAGTAGATGGACTCACAATCGATGCAGAGTTTGATCGAGCGTGGTCAAAACGCGGCGAAGGCTTTGGCAACGTGGGAAAGGTCCTGCTGTTGGGAGCGACCGATCCGCCGGGAGTGTTAGGACCCGGCTCGTTCCACTATCAGATCCTTGAGCGGATGGGGGGGACTCCTGCAGTTGCGAGCGGTGCGCCCTTCATCACGATGGATGCTGAGGACATCTTGAAAATCAAGCCCGATGCGATTGTGCTGGTCTTGCCGCGGGGCCGCGGCGTAATGGCCCCCCCAGCGCCATCGTTTGCAGAGCTGGTTGCAATGCTGGGACCGATCGCGAAACTTGATGTGCCGGCAATTCGTTCAAAGCGGGTTGCGTTGATCGATGATCCGTTGGCACACACGCCCAGCACCGCAATGATTCACCTGGCGGATGAGATGCGCGCGATTCTGGATGGTTGGTCAGCACCCAGCGGAAAATGAATCTACGAAGTCGAGGTAGTCGAAGAAATCGATCACGCCATCGATGTTAAAATCTGCGGACCAGGATTGGGCAGACAATGCATCGACGAAATCGAGATAGTCAAAGAAATCGATCGTTCCATCCTCATTGAAATCCGCCCGACACGGCGGCGTCCGCTGATTCAGATAGACCTGATTGGGGCGATTGTCATCCCAGTTTGATACCGCAAGATCAAGAGAGCGCGAAGCGATGTACGCAATGCTGACGTTTGCAGCATCGACACCGATTGAAATCCACCCGAGTTCGCGGCAGTGTGTGTACTGGGCTGGAGTCAGATTGACACCATCCGCACTGACCGCGATGATGCTCTCGATTGGCTGACGCGGCAGTTGCAGAAGGCGGCGAGTATTACTGGTGAAAGTCTGTACATAGATCTTGCGGGCGGAGTTGTTAATGTCTCCCAACACAAGCTTTTCGACTGTGGTGGTGTTGCCAGCGCTGGTCCAGGAAGGAAGCGCGGCGAACCCAGTCCCGGTTCCGGTGTTGAGGAAATACCTGGCTCGACCAAACCATTCGCCAGTGACGAGATCGAGGCGGCCATCGTTGTTGATATCCCCAAGCGTCACGGCCGAGGTGTAGCCGTCGCTGTATGTCCAGTTGGCAACAGGATTGAAGAACGATGTGTTCAGACCGGAGTATTGACGGAAACGGCCCGATCCCTGGGCAATCTGATTGTTGTCGGCGAGCAGGAGATCGGGAAAGCTATCGCCATTGACATCGCCATACGCGAACATGAGCCCAAACTGGAAGCGGCTGTCGTTGGTGCGCCAAGTGGGAATCGATTCTAAAGTTGAACCCAGATTGCGAAAGATGAACGAGTCGGTGTTGGTGCCTGCGTACGCAAGATCGAGGTGGCCATCACGATCAGCATCAAGCCAGAGGCAGTTGCCGAAGTTGCGAGGCGTTGGCGTTTGCCACGATGGAGAACTGGCGAGCGTGCCGCCGGTGTTGAGATACACCGCGTTGATTTTGGGCACGTTGTTGTAAGCTTCGCCGCTGGCGACCGCCAGATCGGGGCGGCCATCGGCGTTCATGTCGCCAAAGGCGATGCCGAACGAATCGCCCGAGACCGATGCGGTCCAGACGGGGTTGGCTGAGAGTGTGCCCGCGTTGTTCAAATAGAGTTTGGCGCTGGTGCCGCCCTGGGCGAGCAGGATCGCAACGGCAACATCGGGCCAGCCGTCGCCATTGACATCAGCAACATCGAGGTGTCCGTGATATGCGGTTGTAGCAGATTGCCAACCCGGAGAAGTCTGCAATGTGCCGCTGCCGTTGTTGTAATAGACGACGACGCGCTGCAGAGAGATGTCATTGCCGTTCGAAATGACAAGATCAAGCCAGCCATCGCGATTGAGATCGATTAGAGCTGCGCCGGTGGAAACCTGCATGTCGGTGGATTGCCACTGGGGTGTGGTGGAATAGACGGGCTGGCCGATGGCAACTGTGGTCAACGTCGCGGCGGCAGCGAGGCCCAGTACGAAGAGTCTCCGATGTAGCATCAACGTCCCTTTCCTTGCAGGAGATTGGCATGATACCAGATGCTGCAAGGGGAACCAAAAGAAACACCCCATGGCAGAGACATGGGGTGCTGAAGGATCAAATTACCGAAGCGTGAACTTACTTGCCTTCGGCGAGGATTGCTGCCTGGGCTGCCGCCAGACGTGCGATCGGGACGCGGAATGGTGAGCAGGAGACGTAGTCCATGCCGACGTTGTGGCAGAAGTAGATCGACTTGGGATCACCACCGTGCTCGCCGCAGATGCCGATCTTGAGGTCGCGCTTGTTGGAGCGGCCCTTGGTGATGCCCATCTCAACCAGCTGGCCGACACCGGTGGTGTCGAGTGACTGGAAGGGGTCAACCGCGAGCAGTTCGCGGCGGATGTACTCAGGCAGGAACGTGCCGACATCGTCACGCGAGTAGCCGAAGGTGAGCTGCGTGAGATCGTTTGTTCCAAAGCTGAAGAAGTCGGCGTGCTCGGCGATTTCGTTCGCGGTGACGGCAGCGCGAGGAATTTCGATCATGGTGCCGATCTTGATATCAAGCTTGGGCTTGTAGTCTTCTTCTTCCTTGGTCTTGGCGATCGTCTCTTCAACGGCGAGGCGAAGGACTTCGAGTTCCTTCTTGAAGCCGATGAGGGGGATCATGATCTCAGGGAAGCACTTGATGTTGCTGCGGAGACATTCAATCGCCGCTTCAACAATCGCGCGAACCTGCATCTCGAGGATTTCGGGATAGGTGATGCAGAGGCGGCATCCGCGGTGGCCGAGCATGGGGTTGGCCTCATGCAACTGGCTGACGCGCTGCTTGACCTTATCGAGGCTCATATTGAGCAACTGAGCCATTTCCTTCTGACCCTTCTCATCGTGCGGCAGGAACTCGTGCAGTGGCGGATCGATGAGGCGGATAGTGACCGGGAGGCCCTTCATCGCCTTAAAGATGCCGATGAAGTCATCGCGCTGCACGGGCAGCAGCTTCTTCAGAGCCTTTTCGCGATCTTCGCGGGTCTCAGCCAGAATCATCTGACGCATCGAGCGGATGCGATCGCCTTCAAAGAACATGTGCTCTGTGCGGCAGAGTCCAATGCCTTCAGCGCCGAAGTCGCGTGCACGCTGTGCATCGGCTGGCGAATCGGCGTTGGTGCGAATACCCAGAGTGCGGTATTTGTCAGACCACTTCATGATCGTGGAGAAGTCGCCAGAGAGCTTGGGCTCGGAGGTTGGGACTGAACCGAGCATGATTTCGCCGGTGCCACCATCGATGGAGATGAGGTCCTTGCGGGTGATGACGTGCTTGCCGCACTTGATCGTGCCAGCCTTGGCATCGATGTGCAGTTCGCCAGCGCCGACGACGCAGCACTTGCCCCAGCCTAGTGCAACGACTGCCGCGTGGCTGGTTGCGCCACCGGTGGAAGTCAGGATGCCTGCTGCAGTGTGCATGCCGGCAACGTCTTCAGGACTGGTTTCCTTGCGGACCAGAATGATGTGTTCGCCCTTCTGGGTGCGTTCCACTGCTTCTTCAGCGGTGAACGCGGGGTAACCGACGGCCGCGCCGAATGAGGCGGGAAGACCGCGAGCAATGACTTCGACGAGTTTCTTCTTGGTCTGATCAAATGTCGGCAGCAGAAGCTGACGCAGATCTGAGGCGGGAATGCGGACCAGGGCCTGCTTCTCGTCGATGAGGCGTTCCTTGACCATGTCACATGCCATACGGACAGCGGCTGGGCCGGTGCGCTTGCCGTTGCGGGTCTGGAGCATGTAGAGTTCGCCGCGTTCGACTGTGAATTCGATGTCCTGCATGTCCTTGTAGTGCTTCTCAAGGATGCCGCGGATTTTGAGCAATTGGGCGTAGGCCTTCTTGTTCCACTTATCCATGCCAATGACGGGCTGGGGTGTGCGGATACCAGCGACGACGTCTTCACCCTGAGCATTGATCAGGAATTCGCCGTAGAACTCGTTCTCGCCGGTGGCGGGGTTGCGTGTGAACGCGACGCCGGTGCCGGAGTCTTCACCCATGTTGCCGTTGACCATGGTCTGGATATTGACGGCGGTGCCTGTGAGACCCTGAATGCCCTGAATGCGGCGGTACTCAACTGCACGGGTGCTGTTCCAGCTCTTAAAGACTGCTTCGATTGCAAGTTCGAGCTGCTTGAACGGGTTCTGGGGGAATTCTTCTGACGTGTACTTCTTGTAGACCTTCTTGTATTCTTCGCAGAGTTCCTTCATGCCTTCGGCGGGCACATCGGTATCAATCGTGGCCTTGTACTTTGTCTTGACCTTGTTAAAGGCTTCTTCAAAGTGGTGGTGATCGACGCCACGGACGACATCGCCGAACATGTTGATGAGGCGGCGGTATGCGTCGTATGCGAAACGCATGTTGTTGGTGAGGCGACCCAGGCCATCGGCGGCGAGATCGTTGAGGCCCAGGTTCAAGATGGTGTCCATCATGCCGGGCATTGAGACTGCTGCGCCAGAGCGAACCGAGACAAGCAGCGGATTGGAATTGTCACCGAACTTTTTGTCGGTGTCTTTTTCAAGCATCGAGATGTTTTTGTGAACTTCGTTCATCAGACCGTGCGGCAGGCGCTGACCGGCCTTGTAGTAGGCTGCGCAGGTTTCGGTGGTGATGGTGAATCCGGGAGGCACTGGCAGACCAATCGTGGTCATGTCGGCGAGGTTGGCGCCTTTGCCACCGAGCGACGCCTTCATGGTGGCATCGCCTTCGACTTTGGACTTACCAAAGAAGTAAACCATGCGACCTGGCTTGTTGCGGAGGTGCACGCCGCTCGGAGCGTTGCGGCCGCCTGCGCCGGTGCCATCACCGTTTGACATCACATCGATCTTGGGATTGGACTTTGCTGGTGCCTTGGGCATTTCTGAAACCTGACCTCTCAAAGGGCGTTAGCGGCAACCAAGCACTCAGGCCCGGCGACCGCCGCGTATGAATTCGTTTGCTCTGTGTTCGGCATGCCCAACTAAGGGCAAGCGTTGCAGGGCGATCCCGCACCTCGTTCAAAACTGGGCGCGGGGAAGTGATTATAGAAGTGCACTTTGCGAATGACGACTAATTGACCCAAATCCATGCAGGAAACGAGTTTGGGACGTTTTCGTCTGAATTCCGGTATGAGGGCGAATGGGAGCGAACAATCGAGGGTGCTGAAGCCGCCTGTGGCCCCACAAGCCGTGATTACGACCTTTTCTGCCGCGGAGACGCTGCGGCGGGCAAACAGGGCGTTTTCGCTTGGAATGGTGCGATTTGGGTCGGTTCCTGTGGTAAGTGGTTGGGTCGATTGGGCACCGGAGCAAAAGTCGGGGGAACTCTGCCCCGACGGTACAGGTTGGGTGGGCTGGGTTTCGTATGAATCCGGGAGAGTGATAGAGCCCCGGGCGGCGGCAAGGGAACGGATTGATGAACGAAATTGGCCGCTGGCAAAATGGGGGAAACTTAAGCCGATGCCAGGTGGCGTGGATGGAACTGGGCAGACCTTTGTGCTTGGCGACTTTGCCAGCAACCTGGGGAAGATGGCGTATTGCGATTCGGTCGCGAAAGCTATTGAGTACATTCGCGCTGGGGATATCTATCAGGTGAACCTGGCGCATCGGTTGAGCGCATCGTTTCGAGGCTCAGCGCGAGAACTGGCAGCGCAGTTATTTGAAATCACGGATCCAAAGTTTGGGAGCTATCTTGAGTTTGATGATGCGAGCGGAATGCAACGCGCGATCATCAGCTTGAGTCCGGAGTTGTTCTTCAATGTCGACCACGAGTCACGAGTGATTACTACTTCACCCATGAAAGGGACGCGCGCGATTGAGAATGCGCATGAGTTGGCGGGCTCGCGGAAGGATCAGGCGGAGCTGGCGATGATTGTGGATCTGATGCGGAATGACCTGGGGCGTGTGTGTGATCTTGGAAGCGTGCGTGTGGAACATGCACGCGAGATTGAATTGCATGGGACTGGGAGCGATGGTGTGGCGCAGGCAACCGGGACGATTCGTGGAAAGCTGCGCGACAATATTGGCATGCCGGATATCTTGAAGCAACTGATGCCGGGTGGCTCCGTCACTGGTACACCGAAGATCCGGGCGATGCAGATTATTGAGGAGCTGGAGCCGAGCCTGCGTGGGCCATATTGCGGGGCAATCGGCATGATTGATTCGCAGAGAAACGCTGTTTTCAACATTGGCATTCGCACGTTGTGCATTACCGGGCGCGGGCCAGCGCCGGGAGTGTTTGATTCTGCGGTCGTTGATTATTCTGCGGGCGCGGGGATCGTTGCGGATTCTGTGCCAGAGCAGGAATGGCGGGAGACGCTGGATAAAGCATGGATGCTGCGAAAAGTTTCGACTATTCAGGATGAACCATGAGCATTGGACCATTGATCCGAACTGATGTGTTTGATGTGTACATTTTCAGGAGATCGCCTGCGGCGTTTTTGCAGTTGAAGCGGGCCGAAGAGCCGCTGCTGAATACGTGGCAACCGATCATGGGACATGTTGAACCCGGCGAGCCAACGCAGGTCGCGATGTGGCGAGAGCTCGAAGAAGAAGTCGGACTCACGCGGCAATCGCCGCACTTTAAAGATGCGTGGGCACTTGAAGGCGTGTATCCCTATTACCTGGCGCGGAAAGATGCGATCATGATGTCGCCGCGGTTTGCGATAGAAGTGAGTGATTCGTGGGAGCCTGTGCTCAACAGCGAGAACTCAGCACTTCGATGGGTCGGGGCGCAGGATCTTGAAAGACACTTCATGTGGCCTGGTCAGCGGGAGTGCATTGGTGAGATAGTCCAGGACATTATCCCTGCTTCTCTTGCGGAGCCGTTTCTAAGATTATGATATAATTTTATGCGGCGATAGAACGTGTTCGAGACCTCGCCATAGTCCATGGTGCGATCCAATCGGGGTGAGCCATGGCGGCGTCGAGCATGGGGCCGGGCGACATGGTGCCGATGATGCGGGCTTCGCCATCGGCCGATTCGGTGATTCCAAGATCGTACATGGCAGCGCGAATGACACTTGCGTTTTTGCCCTCGTTTACAAGGGTCGCAGAGCGGAATGACGAGCGCGCGAGTGCGGCAGAAAGGCCTTCTCTGGCCGCAGAAAGACCGATGAACCGTTCGAATTGACGGGTTGTCATGGGCCTGCGAGTTTGCGATTGAATCGTGTTGCGAAGCTCGATGAGGCCGCGGGAGAAGCCCGCGATTGCGTTTTCTTTGCTGGCGATGCGGCGATAGCGAGTGCGGATTTCACGAAGCTGCGAGCGGCGGACTTCTTCAGGTGAGTATCGCTGCATGACCCAGCCGTTGTTGCGGACGAGTCGCTCGCAGATGAGGTTCATATCGCGATTGAGATTGTCTTTGAGATGATGGACCTGGAAGTTTGGATCAAATTCGATGTGGTAGTTTTTGAGGATGAGCTTGGCGGCAAGGTCGTATTCCTCAGCGTAGTAGCCAAACGCGGCGTCGTAGCCGTTGCAACGGAGGAAGGCATCGCGGCGGATTGCTACGCCGCAGCCAATGAAGACTTCGGGCAAGCCGCCATCCTCGCGTTTTTTGAGGCGGGGCAGGTGAATGTCGGCCATGACGGCGGCGACTGAGGGTGTGCGGGTTGCGAGATTGGCAAGGAAGGATGTGTTGAGCGGATAGGAATCATCATCGAGCATGATGAGCCAGGAGCTGGAAGGATCGCTGGCGCGAGCGCCGACGTTGCGTGCCGCGGTGCCTTCGTTGGTTTTGCGGTGCAGCAGTTGTACCGGGATTCCATTGGGAAGCAGTGCATCGGCGGCGACGTGTCGGGTGCTGGCGTTGTCGATGACAATGACTTCAGCCCGGTGGCGCGGCAGAGCGCCGAGATGCTGGAGTGTTGCGGCGAGCATGTCGTGGCGATTTCGAGTTGGAATGATGTAGGAAATCATTTGTATCTTTCGTATCGCTGCGGATCCAACAGGCATTAGGCACTAGGCACTAGGCATTAGGGAAAGGCAGAGACCACTAGACCGCGCGGGCGGTGAATGAGGAATCTTGCCGCTTGGGTTGGCGCGCTTCGAGGTCGCTCGCGGCAAAGGTGAGATGGGCGGAGTGAACGCGGACGATTTGATGGCGGAGGTCGGTGGAGGTGATGGGGATGTTGCCAAGGCGCTGGACTTGCGTCGCCGCGGCACACGCGCCAAGGAACGCGCTGGCGAGCATCGATCCGCCGCTGGCGAGGCCCAGTGCGGCGACCGTGAGCAGTGAATCGCCGCAGCCGAGGGGATCGACTGCGACTGGACACAGCGCGGGAATGTGTTCAGCGCGGAGGCGAGTGGCCCAGCCGGTGGAAGGTTCCTGGATCGACAGGCGATCGAAGGCAATGAGGCCATCGGCGCCGAGCGTTACGAGACTTGCGTTGGACCAAGTTTCTTCGAGCATGCGCCAGACGACCGCGGGCAAGCCATCGGTGTGAGTCTGCATGGCATCGCGGAGCTCGCTTTCGCTGGGAGAGAGCAGGTCCATGCGGCGGAAGGCGCGGAGGCTGGATTTTCTGCCGCTGACATCGCCCACGAGGACCTTGGTCTTTGGACGCATGGCGTCGCAGAGTTTGGCGACAAGAACTGGCGAGTAGAGGCCGAGGCCGAAATCGGTGATGATGCCGACATCGGCCCCACCACCTTCGGCGACTGCTTCGCGGGCGAGCGAGATGAAAAGATCCTGCTGCTGGGCATCGAGTGCGTATGGCTCGATGAGATCGACCTTCATGATCTTTTGCTGACCGACCAGGAATCGCTGTTTTTCGGGGATCTTGGCCGCACTTCTGACTGCGCGGACTTCGACACCTTCGGCGGTCATGCGCTGTTCGAATTCGCGGGCTTCCTGAGTGTCGGGTAGGACGGTGACGAGGATGGGTCGAGCGCCCAGGGCGGCGGCGTGACGAGCGAGGATCGCTGCGCCGGCGTCGTACCCTTTTCGCTGCAATGGGCGGAGCGTCAAGATCGGACTTTCGCCGGCGACATCGGGGCGATCGCAGAAGATGTAGGTATCGAGGATGGTTTCGCCCGCAACGACTACGCGGCGGCCGCGGATTGAGGCGATCAGGTTGTGAAGTGTTGAACCCGCGAGGCGTTCATCCTGCACAAGCGACGTGAGGCGCTGATGGAATGGATCGACAGATTGTTCCATCGCGGCAATGAGCGCTGAGGAACTGAAGACGACATCGCCAGAAGAGAAAACGACGCGGCCGCCGTGTGACTCGACCGCAGCACGTTCGGCTTTGAAGCGCGGGTCTTCGTTGAATTCGTATTCGCGGCCCTTGACGTAGACATCGGGCTGAACTTCGTTGAGGAGCTCGAGCGCGGTTGGACGCGGTTCGATGTAGACCCAGTCGACGAAGTCGAGCGCGGCAAGACTCTCTGCGCGAAGTTCTTCGGGGATGAGCGGACGACCGGTGCCTTTGTTGATCGCCGCATCGCCGGTGAGCGAGACGAACAAGATGTGGCCCAGGCTCTTGGCCTGGCGAAGGTGGCGGATGTGGCCGGGGTGGACGATGTCGAAGCAGCCGTGGCACTGGACAACTTTCCGACCAGCAGCTCGCGCAGATTCTCGTGCAGCGCGGAGAGCGTCAAAAGAGAGCACTTTGGCGGCGGAGGCGTGGGACGAATTGGTGGGTGCTGGGGACATTTCTCCATATCTATCGGTCCAGAGTGGGCGGCCGTCTGAGCAAATAGCCCTGACGCAATCCATACGGGGGAAGCGAATCTGGAATGCCGCGCAATGAACGCATTTGGCGAAAGGAGACTTCCTAGAATCCGCCGATCTGTACCGAACGAAGTCCCTGCAAAGCGATCTTTTTGCTTTGATCTGGAGAGCGCAATGGGTCTTGAAGCTGCCCTTCCTGTTGATGGATTTATCACGACGCAGCTGCGTCGCGTGATTAACTGGTCGCGAGCGAATTCGCTTTGGCCGATGCCGTTTGCGACGGCATGTTGCGGCATTGAGTTGATGGCAACCGCTTGCAGCCGCTATGACCTGGCTCGATTTGGCGCAGAAGTTATGCGGTTCAGCCCGCGGCAGGCAGATTTGCTGATTGTGGCGGGACGGATCAGCGCGAAGATGATGCCGGTTTTGCAGCACACCTATGCACAGATGCCTGAACCCAAGTGGGTGATTTCGATGGGCGCATGTGCATCGACCGGCGGCGTTTTTGATACGTACGCGGTTGTGCAGGGGTGTGATCAGTTCATTCCGGTGGATGTGTATGTGCCCGGGTGCCCGCCGCGGCCAGAGCAGTTGATTGAGGGTGTGATGGCGATCCAGCGGATGATTGATGAGCAGGGATTGCCGCCGCCAGGTGGGAAGCGAAAGCCGCTGGGAATGGTGCTTCAGCCGACGTATTCGCCCAAGCCGCAGCCGGTGGGATTGACGATTAGTTGAGAGCCTGCTAAGTAACGATCTTTACTTAGCGAGCGTCACTAAGAAACGATCGTTTCTTAGTGGCCTCAGCATTTTTTCATTATCGCTCTTTTAGCGGATTATCGATCGATCGGCAGGACGTCTGACGCCCTGCCCTCTGACCAGGCGCGGATGCGAGGGAGCAGGACATCGGTGACGAGGATTTTCAGGCATGCTGCGACGGGGATGGCCAGGAGCAGGCCGTAGAAGCCGCCGAGAACGCCGCCGGCGATGGAAGCGAAGAGGATGACGGGGGTGGACATGTCGGTGCCCTTGCCCTGAATGGCGGGGGTGAGGACGTAGTCGTCGAGGAGCTGGGCCAACATGAAGATGATGCAGGGCATGAGGAGAGTCCACCACCATTCATCGCGCACGCCCAGGTTGGGTTCGAGCCACAAGAGCAAGATTGCGATGGGCACGCCGATGCCTGAGATGTAGGGGAAGAGCGCGAAGATGGCGATGATGGGGCCGAGGATGAGCGGTGCAGGAACGCCGATGAACCAGTAGCCGACGGTGTAGAGGACCATGAGGATGGCGCAGATGGTGAGGCGGCCGCGGATGAAGGCGGCGATGGCGCGGTCCATTTTTGCGACGAGGTCTACGGTGGTGCTGCGCTGGCCTTTGGGAATGATGCCGCGGATGAAGGATTTAAAGCGGCCCCAGCTAGAGCAGAAGAAGTAGAAGAAGAAGATGGTGAGGAAGGCCTGGAAGAGGAACATGCCGACGGAGGTGATGGTGCGGATTGCGCCACCGATTGCATCCCAGCCGCTGGAGAGGGCTTGTTTACCCAGTGAGTCTGCATTGGTTCGAAGCCAGGTGATTGTCCAGCGGACGACTTCGTAGATCGGACTGACTTTGTCGGCTTCGGAAACTGGTTTTGAGATATCGATTGCTGGGACAGCGGGGTCGATTGGAGTCGCGTCAGTTGCGCCCGGATTTTTTACCGGGGGATCGGCGACAGGGTTGGATGGAGTTGTCGCAGGCTTTGGCGTGCCGCGCAGGGCATCGCGTGCTGCGGATTTTGCATCGCGGAGGGCGCTAGAGAACTTAGCCTTGCGCTCTTCATCGACAAGCTTGTCGCGAATGTCTTTCCAGGATTGGCCGGGCAGGCCGTTGCGCAATGCGCCGTTTTCGGGATCGTCGACTGAGCGCATGAGCAGGTCGACATTGGAAGAAAGTGTGCGGGCGTAGTCGGCGCCTTGAGCGATGCCGATCGCAGCGCCAAGGCTGAGAGGAACGATGACGACGATGAGACCGACCAGGATCAGCATCAGTGCCGCAAAAGGGCGGGAAAGTTTGAGTTTGATTTCGCCCCAGGCTACCAGCGGCTCAAAGAGGTAGGCGAGCAGGATTGCCAGCATCATGGGGACGGTGACAATGCTGAGGCGTGCACCAAGGTAGATGGTGCCAACGACTACAGCGATGACGAGAAGATCGCGCAGCGGTTGGATCTGCCAGAGATGCAATACGCGCCAATCGGTCGCTTTGGGGCGATCGGCTGGGGCGGTGGGCGAAGGAACATTCACACCTGTGATGTTTACCAGCGGCGCAGATGGCGGAGTTGGCGGTTCGGGAGGGGTCATCGCGGGCGATCAGATTCAATCGCCGTGAGCGGCGAGAGCAGCCAAGTCGGCAAACGACTCGTTGAAGCCATAGACATCGATGAAGTCTTCGACACAGTCATCGTCGTTGCGGCGCAGCATGCCCAGGTCGATGAGTGAAAAGACGATGCGACCGAAATCTTCGGTGGTGTTGATTTTCCAGGAGTTCAAAACGGTGCGGGCGAGAAGGCCGTATCGGAGGATGGCGAAATCGCGGAGGCCAGCGCAGAGTTGACCGCCGTTTACGTGACGCATCTCAGGAGTGGATTGAACGATTTCTTCCTTGCCGTGAATCGCGGCACAGGTGTGCTGGAGGCCTTCGCGGACGAAGTTGTAGGCCTGGGGTGAATAGGCCCCCCACTTGCTCTGAATTGTGTGCCAATCGCGGCGGCTTTTGAGCAATGCAGCTTCGGCACCGACTTCAACGGGCTTGCTGGACTGTTTGGACTTGGGACTGGGATTTGATGCCACTTGCTATAGCTCCAAGCGGCGAGGTCGCCGCGGATCAAGTCACTGGATGGGGATTCTAGGAAGACGTTTGGTACAACGCTGTTTCCAGATATCGTATTTTGGAGAAGGAACGCTTGCGTTTCTTTGAGGAAATGCGCGCGCGGTGACCTTTACCTGTCGGCTAGGAGTTGAGATGGCGGCGGTAGGACTTCAGGCGTATGCGTGGAGGCCCGGGAGGATGAGGTTGACGCCGAAATAGCACCAGAGCATGGTGATGAAACCGGCCAGGGAGAGCCAGGCGGTCAGGAGGGCTCGGTTCTTGCCGGTGGTGATACGCACATGGATGAGGATGAGGTAGATGATCCAGGTGATGAGAGCCCAGGTTTCTTTGGGATCAAATGCCCACCAGCGACCCCAGGAATGGTCGGCCCACCAGCCGCCCAGGAGAATGCCGACGCCGAGAGTCCAGAACGCGAGCTGGAGGACGATCATCTGGGCTTTGTCGAGGTCGGAGAGTGAGCGAGCGATGGTGCCTGCAGTAGCGGGTTCGTCGTCGGAAGGTTCAGTTGAATCTCCCATTGTGCCGCCGGCGAGGGCCATTGCGGGGAGGGTGCCTTTAGATTTGGCGGAGTAGTGGGCGACGAGGTAGAAGCAGCTGATGAGCATGCCCAGAGTGATGAGGGCATAGGACACCAGGACAGTGGTGACGTGGTATTTGAGCAGGACGCTGGTGTTGAGAATGGCTGCTTCGCGTTCGATGGCGTAACCGGGGATTGAAGTTTGCGTGGCACCGATGAGGGCGATAAATCCGAGTCCGGCGGCGGCGGCTCCAAAGAGCGGGCGGCGGGTGATGAGCATGATGACCAGGCCGACGATCGCGCCGAAGAGAGAGATGCCGGTCATGCTTTCGAACTGATTTTGGATCGCGTAACGCTGCGCGAGGTACGAGCGGATGACGAAGCCAGCGATGTGAATCGCCATTGCGACCAGAAGCATCGCGAGGCCGAGGTTGAGGATTGATTTGCGCGCGGTGCCGAAAGCAAGGAGAAGGAGGACGAAGGAGATGCCGTAGGCGACCCAGCCCCATTCAAATGGGCGAGACTGGTTGTAGACAACTTCCAGATGGCGGCTGGAACCGGGGTAGGAATCGGTTTTGAATGCGGGCAAGAGCGCCGAGATTTCATCGAGTGCGGCTTGCGCGGCGCTGGCATCTTTTGCGCGCCAGGCAGTGCCGAGTTTCAGAGCGGCGGAGCGCACTGGAGAGTCGCTTGCGACGGTAGAAATGTGTTGCCAGGGTTTGTCGGCGGTGACGGGCGGGATGACAATGAGGTTGGCCCAACCAGAATCCCAGAGTCGGACGGCGGAATCGGCACGCATGAGGGCGTCGTTGTATGGGGCTTCCATGCCGTGTTTCTGGGCGACAAGCGGAGAGTGCTTGCGGAACATGACCGGGGAAACGCGGGTGGATTTGAGCCAGTATTCCAGCTTCGCTGGGTCTTTGGGGAACTCGAGTTCCAGGATGGAGCGACGGAGCGGGAGGTAGCCGATGCCGAGCACAGGTCGATCGGCGTAATAGGCAGGGTCGATCATGAGATCGAGCATGGTGAACATGGGATCGAATTTGAGCTTGTCGCCTTTGTCAGTGACATCGAAATAATCTTTGCGGCCGCAGAGCGTGCCCACTGATTCGCGCGCGAGTGTGTCGAGGACTTTGACACGACCGTTATGAAACACCGAGAGCTCGCGGAAGGCGGCGAGATTGAGAGCTTTGGAGAAATCGTACTTGGCCTGCATGTTGCCATCGGACTTCATGTCCGGCCGACCGAACGGAGACTCAATGCGCTCTGAATCGGCGGCAATCATCTGAGTTTTCTGGCGATCGTTGCCATCGGGCGCGGTCTGGGCGTAGACTGCGGCTGGCAGGATGCAGCAGAGGATGGCAGTTAAGAGTCGAGCGAATGAATTCATGAGGCACTTCCTTGTACGACTGAGTTTGGCCGCGTGGGCTTGATGTAGGTTCCGTCTTTGAGCTGTTGCTGGATTTTCTTTTTCTCGCGCTGCACGAGCCAGGGCTTGATGTAGAACGCCCAGGGAATTCCGACGCCCATGAGAATTCCGCCGAGAGCGATGATGTGAATACCGGGATTGTTGCCGACTTGCAGGCGCGTGAACTGCACATATGGACGCGGGACGACGCCTGCATCAGCTTCTTTCTGTGTGCGCTCCCAGCCCGCGGCGTCCCAGCCGGCCTGACTGAACTTGAGCTGCGCGGGATCGAGACCTGCGAGCATTTTCGCGGCGGCATTTTTGATGTATGGCTTGTTGTCATCCCAGTGGAAAGGAGCGCGAAGCGGCTCGTTGAGACTTGCCATCGCGGTGAAAGGTTCGATTTTTTTGGTGGCACGCCAACTGGGGATCACGCGGATGAGTGATTGATAATCCTTCGGTGGGCCGCGATTTTCGTTGGGAATCATGTGGAAATCGAGGAGTTGCAGCTCAAATCCGGGGAGGCCGTAGCGGCGACGGCCGAACACCAGCTCGATTTCGCGGCCATCTTCAAGCACGATTGCTTTTGATTGGGGCATTTCGCGCACGAACGCGGAGAATGGGACCCAGACAACTTCACGGAACTTGGCTGCTTCGGGTCGAGCGGGATCAACGCTTGAGACTTCGACACCGATCATGGCGCTCTGATGGGTTCCAATGCGATCGCGCTCGCGATCTCCATCGGCGACGACAAGGGGACGCTGGACTTTTCGACTGTCGGCCCAGCGTGTTCCTATTTCAAGACCGATTGCAGGATCAGTGAAGATATCGCTGACGATGTTGGTTGAGCCGACTTCGTTGATGATGCGGACGTCGCCAGCAGGCTGCCTGATGAGTACTCGGGTGGTGTCGCCACTGGCGCCGGCGATTTCGTCGACATAGATCTGGAGTTTGCTGGCGTCGATGTACGAGATGCGAATGGCGGGATCGGCATCACGGCGCAGTGGGCGGCCCTGGTCAGAGAGTTCATCAAGCAGGTCTTGATTGATTTCCGGGAAGCGGTGATAGATGTAGCGGTCAAAGCTCTTGGCATCGGGCTGAGTCACGCGAACGATTGCGATGCTTGAGGTTGCGCCCTTGTAGCCTTCGGTGATGATTGGAAACGGCGGCTGATCGGCGAGGTCTTTGACTTCGATTTCGTAACCGCTGTCGCCGACTTTGAACTTTGTTCCGGGCGCGACCGACATGACTGTGCGTGTGGCGGGCTTGTCACCCTTTGCGGCAACTTCGACTATGAGAGCGTGTCGAGTTTTTGGCGGCAGAGTTTGCGACAGATCTGCCCATCGCTGGGCAGACATACCGGTTTCAAGCGTGGCCTTTTCTGAGGGGCGAACTACGCCGCGGGTGTATTCGATTCCCAGGTCAAGGCTGTCGCGGATGCGCTGTGAAGGATCGTGCGGGAGCATGACGAACGAGAAAACTCGCTCGTTGGTAAGTCCGCCGGCGGCATTGCGGACTTGTCCAAGGAGGTAGGCAACACGCAAGGGCTGAAGCGTTTCTGGTAGCGGGCTGACCTTTGTCTGATCTATTTTTTTTTCAACGAAATCATCGGTTGCAGTTGCGTAACTTGCGTACCCCACGATCTTGAACTGAAGGTCTTTATCAATCCTTTTGTCGTGCAGCGCGGCGGAGGATTCATCGTGTATTGGCGCGGGAACGGCGATCTCGAGCGTTCCGGCGCCGATGCCATCGGTACTTGCGTTGACGCTTGATGAGTACGGAGGAGTTTGTGCCGCCGCCTCTCGAATCGCAACTGCGCCGGGCGGACCAACCACGCCGATGTTGTAGTCGTTATACCGCGGCAAGTCGTCAATGGCACGTTGCTCCCAGTAACCATTCTGAGCAACATACAAAGCTGATTTCTGGTAGTCGTAGAAAGAGTCCTGGATATCGCCGGGTTCAGGGTTGCCATCGCTGCCGAGCGGACCGGCCATGAGCAGTGTGTCGCCCTCGATCTTGCCGCTGCCATACATGAAACTGCCCAGGGCCAGCAGGATGATCCCGGAGTGAACGGTGAGAACGCCGATGTGTTTGAAATCGAACTCGATTCGGCGAACTGTCGCGACTGTCATGTTGACGACGAACAGGCCAAGCATCAGCTTGAGCGGCCACCAGGCGTAGAACTCGATCTCTGACATTTCGAATGCGGGCATACGCCGCATAGTGATGAGTTTGTTGGCTTCGACGAAATCGACAAACAGTCGGAGGCCAGTGTGTTTGGCAGGATCCCACATCAGGCGGGGCCAAGCGAAGTGATACCAGAGCCAAAGCGATCCGACACCGAGAACGGCGGCGACAAAGAAGACAATGACAAATCGAGTTGCTTTTGCGCCAAGCTTCGATTTTGCTAACTGGCGATTCAGCAACCATGACGGCCCGACCGCAATAACAAAAAGAGCCGCCATCGCGGTTGCGCCATAGATCAGATAAGTTGGGATGAGTGCGAGCATGCCGATCGGGACGCTGGCAAGAACTCCATAGAGTGAAATCAGGAGCAGCAGACCAACCCCGAGCCAGACCGAACTAAAGAGCCGAAGGACGATGCGCAGCGGCGTCCACAACCCGGTCAGGTTTTCACGGTCCCAGGCTTTGGTTTTCTCCCACTTCAGACCCATTCAATATCCTCAGCAGTTCGATGTTTAGAACGAGTGAAAAGAGACGAATTACTGTGAAACCGTACTAGTTCCTATCCAACAATAATTCCGGCAAAGCTGTTCCCTTGAGTGCCGCGGCAAGACTTCCGTCACGCCCGGAGGTCATTATACCTATCAAATCTATAACGGACAAGCCCGGCTTGAACTGAAAATGAAGTGCCGACATCCCGATTGCCTCAGCCCCCCACGTTGTTGCCATTGTAAGGAGTTGTCTTGGATCAACACCATCGCGGCGATGTAGAAGTTGCATTTCCTCCCAAGTCGAGATTCTGGGGTTCTCAACGGGTTGATCCAGGAGATTTATCAATGAGTCGGTGCCCAAGGCAACTTTGATGCCGCGGCGGAGGAGTTCGCGGTACCGGTGTGATCCAAAGGCACCTTCGGATTTGAAATACTCGCTCGACCTTGGGCAATAGATCGCAACTGTGTCTGGGGCGAGAGATTCAATATCGCGGTCGGAAAGGTCGTTGAGGTGTACCAATCGAATAGCGGATATTCCTGGAAGCGAGGAAATGTGAGCGACGGGTGATCGCCCCGCACCTATTCCTTCGGGAAAACCGTTCCAAAGACCAATGGTCTCGAGCAGTGTCCGAAATGGTCCGGTTCCAGCCGCGATGAATTCTCGCTCGGCTCGTGATTCGGCGATGTGCGAACAGATGGGGATGCCGTGAGCTAAGTGTAATTTGAGCGCTGCTCGGTAGCCTTGAAGTGAAACGGAGTATGGAGCGTGGGGATGGATCCCCACTTTGCAGAGGTCTGTCGACGCATTTTGCAGGCTGGCGACCGTGGACTGGATTCGTTGGATGCCCGAGGCCTCACCACTTCCAATCGCAAAGAACTCAACGTAACTCGTTCCCAGGAAACGATTTAACTGCATTTCCAGGAACGGCGTAATCTGCGGAATGCCGTTGGCAGCACCTGCGATATCGCCGACGGCGACTACTCCGCCGCGTTTTGAGGCTTCGATTCCCAGTTTCACGCTGGCGCGAATTCCGGTTTCATCCACCCTTCGTTCCGAGCGAACCTTGGCGACGAAGCTGTCCATTCCTCCAGTTTGACCACCCATTAGGGGCAGCCGCCACGGACCAATGTGGGTGAGGTCGAGATGGGTATGGGCGTTGACGAGCGCGGGACACACGACAGAATCAAGTCGATCGATGACTTGAGCCTGACGGGCTTGTGGATGGGACTCAATCTCACGAAGCGAATCGGCGGCGAGAATTGTGTAACCGACAGCGTCTGGCTTGGCGCGCTCCAATAACACGCCGCCGGGAGAGACGTTGATATTCTCGCCGTCGACGAGCGTTCCAGCTTTCACCAGAATGGGCGATATTGACGTCTTCATGGGTGCGGGAATCGAGCTCGGCGCAATATGCAGAAGCGACAGTTTTTGTGTCGATTCTTGCCGCACAAGCGGCATTGGCAGAATAGCATCTTGCGACGCATGACAACGTCAGTACTGGTGCGCTACGAAAGGGAAATCGTGGCGGTCATGCGAGGTGATCGAAGGAGCGATTGTATGAAGTCTGTCCGCGCTGCGCTACCGATTCTTGCTGTTATTGGCATGGGCCTGGTTTCAACCATGGGTGGCTGCGTCGCTCAGGGAGATTGGGATCGGTTGTACGAAACCAACCGCACGTACAAAGAACAATATGAAACGATGAAGGCCGAGCGCGATGAGGCTCTGGCGACACTTGATGCGCTGCGTGGACAGTCATCGCGCTCTGAAGCGCTGATTGCCAAGCTGCAGCAGGAAAATGGAATGCTTCGCGATCAGCTTGTGGGATATGGCGCAGATCTCAAAAGCCTGCAGGATCGCATGGGCGGTTTGACCTTGTCTTCGCTTGATCCAGAGACTGACAAGCTGCTGCAGCAGCTCGCTGATCAGTACCCCGACCTCATCACATATGACGCAAGTCGTGGCGTGCTGAAGTTCGCTTCAGATCTCACTTTTGATTCGGGCTCCGATGTCGTGAAGAGCGATGCAAAGCAGTCGCTTTCACGCCTCTCTGACATTCTGCGGACACCTGCGGCAAGCGGATATGAAGTTGTTGTGACTGGTCACACCGACTCGCAGCGCATCAGTTCGAACACGTCCAAGCGTTTCGCAACCAACATGCACCTTTCCTGCGGCCGCGCCATCAGTGTGCGGCAGGAACTGGTGAACGATGGCGTTGCACCAAATAAGGTAGAGGCCGCTGGCTGGGGCGAATTCCGCCCAGCCGTTGCAAACAATTCCAATGGCAACACTCGTGAAAATCGTCGCGTTGAGATTTTCCTGCAGCGTCCAAAGACCACTGATCTGCTTGGAACAGAGACCACTCCGAGCACTCGCAAAGAGCTCGCGCCGCGGACTCCAACGACCAACGACGACATCGTCAAGTAATCTACGCTAAACAGAATTTCAAGCAGGCTCGTCTTCATCGACGGGCCTGTTTTGTTTTTCAGCGTCGGCTGTGGCCTGCCTCACCACTGCTTCATCTCGCACCTCGGTCTTGTGGAAGCTGAGACGAGCTCTGGCGTATTCCTCTGGCGACACACGCAGGTCGGGTTCTCGCCCTTCTATGTGGCAGGTATGCAGATATTTCAGAAACGGGACACACCACTGGCAGCCAGTCCCGGCGGAAAGACATTCGGAAATCAGTGAAGCAACGGGCGGATTCTCACGTGATAAATAAGTTCTGATCTTGCGAAGAGAGACATGGAAGCACAGGCAGACTTGATCATCGGGATTCACGCAAAATACTAGCGACTCCCGCGGCGGGGAAATGCACATATGCTTCTGCGGCCGGGGATTATTCTGGAGATGAAACACATGGCTTTTACGACTCCTGCGTTTGGAAGAATTATCGCGAGCCTGGTCGTTTGTGCGGGAATCGCCGCTGTTCCGGCCGCGTTTGGAGACGACAGCGCTTCGCCTGAACTCGCCGCAACTGCCAGCACAAACGAGCGGGCGAATTTGATGGCCTCCAAAGCTATCGCGTATCTGAAGTCGAAACAGGATGTGAGTGGCGGCTGGTCTGTGCCAACACGCGGGCCCACGTACCCGGCAATTACCGGCCTGGTGCTTCAGGGCATGCTCATGCACGATGGCTTGGACGCGACAGATCCCGCGGCCGCGAAGGGAATCGCCTGGTTGCTTTCAAAGCAGCAGCCCGATGGAGGAATCTACGACACGATCCTGCCGGTGTACAACACTGCAATTTCGCTGACAGCTCTGGCGCGGGCAAACACGCCTGAAGCACGCAGAGCAATCAAGCCGGCCCAGGATTTCTTGAAGAACTTGCAATACTTTGAAGACACACGCGTGCTCGATGGCAATTCTGAATCGGCCAAGCCGGTGAAGAAGGAAGATCCGTTCTATGGCGGCTGGGGATATGGCAATCGCGGGCGGCCTGATTTGTCAAACACAGCGTTCGCAATTGAAGCCCTTCATGCATCAGGATTGGAATCGTCTGATGCGGCATACAAAAGAGCACAGTCTTTCCTGCAGCGTTGTCAGATGGATGATCGCTTCAATGACTCCGCGTTTGCAAAGGGCTCCGCGCAAGGCGGGTTCATTTACGCGACGAGCGTGAACAAAGACAATCCTGGCGGCGGACAGAGTTTCGCGGGCGAGATCAGTGAATCGCTTTCTGGTCCGCCTGGGACAATTGCAACTTTCTCGCTTAATAAAGACAAAGATGGCAAGCCGTCACTTAAGAAGACTGCGATTGCCGACCTCTTGAGCAAGGCATTTGCCGCTTCGCCAGAATCGAGCATCAAGGACCACGCGGCGGAACTACAGGTGTTGCTTGGCGCAAGTTCGGATGGAGTTTCGTCGTTTGACATTACCGTCCGCAGCGGCATGACCGATCCAGATTTGCTGAAAGCCGCCGTCACGGAAGCGATGAAGGACCAGCTTGCCGAATCGAGCAAGGTTGAGACTCTCACCGTGAGCGCGTGGCGCGGGGAATCACATCTGCGTGCGTATGGCACCATGAGTTATGCGGGCCTGAAGAGCTATCTCTATGCCGGCCTTTCACGCGAAGATGAGCGTGTGAAGGCGGTCACTGGCTGGATGCGTCGCAACTACACACTTGAAGAAAATCCCGGCGTGGGGAACGATGGTTTCTACTACTACATCCTGATGTTTGGCCGCGCGATGAAAGCCACCGGCGAATCAGACTTTGAAACTTTGAGTGAGAACGGGACGCCTCAGAGCCGAAACTGGCGCACCGATCTGGTGAATCGCATGGCGGAGCTGCAACAACCCGATGGAAGTTTCAAATCCATCGACCCGCGCTGGATGGAAGACAACAGCGTGCTGATTACCGCGTACGCGCTGATCGCACTTGAATCCGCTGCGGATTAGCGGCGTTTGAACCACCAGGTTTCGTTTACGAATACCTCGGATGTTCCAGCTGTGGTTCCTGAGTGAATAGCAGGATTGGTGGCCGCCGCGACCTGACTGTGGGAGACAAGTTCCCATCCAAGGTCGCTTATCGCGTTCACGATCGCCGCATCATCGCCTGCCACCGGAAGTCGACTTTTGAGCAACTGTCTCAGGTTGTCTCCGGCATAGTGGTTGTTTCTGTCAGCGAAATCAAATGTCACGTTACGGCACGGAAGGGAGGCATCGTTGCCAAACTTTGTCAATACCGCATACTGAATCTGAACTGGCCGCGGCGAGCTTGCAGGCTGCGCGAAACCAAGCACGCCAGCTCCAATGATTGCAAGAGCAACACCAAGCCCAACGAGCAACGCGGAATGTACAGATCGGTTCATTGCATTCTTCATGTCGTTCTCCTGTTTCGCAGTCTCTGAGACCAGCCCTTTGTCGCAGTATAACACATACCTCAAGAGTCCTGGCGCGGTGATTTCAGGCAAAAAAGAGCCAGACGCTTTCGCGCCTGGCCCATGGAAGAATGAACTGCCAGCTCTTGCAGCTTAGTCGCAACCAGCTGCAAATTGATCGACATAGTCGAGGTAATCAAAGAAGTCGACCACGCCATCGGCGTTGTAATCTGAATCGGGGACTCCGGTTGAGAAGACATCGACGAAGTCGAGATAGTCGAAGAGGTCGATTACGCCATCCGAATTGAAGTCGGCGTTGCAAGTGACACGAAGCAGAACAGAATTGCCAGTGTATTGCACGCCGTACTTCAATCCGGCGGTTGGATGATCGGGGATATCCAGGACATTAAACGTGCCGGTGATAGATGAGCCGCGGACGATTTCATAGGTGGTGCCGACGCCGCCGGTGTAACCGTTTATGAGGTTGACCTGCAGATCGCCGCCGAGCGTCAGAGGTGCGCTGCCTGATATCTTGTCGAAGCTGGTGGGAGAAGCAACTTCGATGTTGAGACGCCCGCCAGCAGCAAAAGTCAGACGGGTGTCTGTCTTCCAGATGTTACCGATGCCGCCGCCAAGCGGACCTGGAGTCAAATTGCCATTGTTGGTAAGCAGGCAGCGAATCCTTCCAGTGCCCCCAAGTGTGTGGCCAGCCCCGTTGTTCAGTACTTCGCCGCCGCCCCAGAAGCCGATCTGAGCGAGATCGAGATTTGCAGGGTTCGCGTCAAGTATCAGAGAGCCAGTTCCAATCAGCGCGGGGTTGCCATTCTGCATTGTGTATATCGAAGCTGTCGCGGCCGCAGCATCGCCGACTTTCATGATCCCGTTGTTCGTGATGATGTTGTTGCCGTCGGTGTACGTTGTGTGGCCAGCCAGCAAGTTAATCTTCGAGTTGTTTGTGAAGGTACGCAGATACGCCGACCCGGAAGTTACATAGTTACCGTTGCCGCCGCTCTCAAGCGTGCCACCGTTGAGCGACCCGCCGGAGAAGGTCATAACTGATCCATCGAATATCTGAATTCGACCAGTTGCGCTCTGATTGATGTCACAAGTAGTGAGGATTGCAGCACCGTTGACGGCCCGGATGAGATTGTTGTTGACTTTCGGCAAGTCGCTGAACCAAAGGTCAGTTCCTGCGACATCGGCCGAGATCGTCCCATCGTTGGTGAGGTGAGTTCGGATACGCCCGACCCCGCGAATCGAGTGGGTGGGACCATTGATGACGACTTCGCCGCCGCCCCACCACGTGATCTGAGCTGCATCATGATTGCCACCGGACGCCGCGAGCGCAATTGCGCCTGTGCCCATGAACGTAATTGGTCCATTGATTGCGGTCATGAAGGCGTTTCCTGCACTGGGGATATCGCCAACGGTAATTGTGCCATTGTTCGTGATTGTTGAACCACCATCAACATATGTGGAACTGCCAGGAAGCACTCGCACATCGGCGTTGTTTATCAGCGTTCCAAAGTGGTTGCTGCTTTGTGCGTGGATGCGTCCGGTACCGACCGAGCGAAGTTCGCCGCCGGAAACAGTGTTTCCACTGAAGATCACCGTAGATCCGTTTTCCGCAACAATGCGGCCAGCAGGACTTTGAGTAATGCCCGAAGTCGCAGTCAGAATACCGCCGCCAGTGGCGCGGATCAGGCTGTTGTTGGTCTTGGTTTGATCAGAGAGCCAGAAGGTTGCTCCATTGACATCTGCAGATATGGTCCCGTCGTTTACCAGATAGGGGCGGAATCGGCCAGTGCCACGGAATGTGTGCGCTGGACCATTGGTAAGCACCTCACCGCTGCCCCACCATGTGATTTGTGCGGTATCAAGCGAGGCTGCGTTCGCATTGAGAACGACAGCGCCAGGCCCGGTGAACAGCCCGTTTCCGTTTCGCAGCGCGAGGGCGGTGCCAAAGTTGTCTCCAGTGGAGTTCACGGTCAGAGTCCCGTTGTTTGTCATGCCTGTGCCTTCAAAGTACATGGTGTTGTTCGCGGGAACACGCACGGAGCCATTGAAGACCGGGTTGTTTGACACTGCGGCCGAACCAGTGAATGTTGTAGTGCCGCCTGGAGCGGTAGTGACCGTACCGCCATTGAGATTACATGCCTGGAACTGAATGGCACTCGCAGAATCACAGCGGATGACCCCTGCAGAATCCTGAACAGTGTTCGCTGAGATATAGAGCAGTCCGCCGCCGGTAGCTTCAATAATTGAATTGTTTGTCTTGGTGACGTCAGAGAGCCAGAGCGTGCCGCCAATGACATCCGCAGCAATCAGACTGTTGTTCGTTACAAGTGTACGAATACGACCTGTTCCGCGAATAGAATGTCCAGACATGTTCGTAAGTCGCTCGCCACCGCCCCACCAGGCGATCTGAGCGCTATCAAGGGTCGCAGGTTCCGCATTCAGACGGAGCGTGCCCGTCCCGGAGAGTTCAGTATTACCATTGCGCAGGTTGAGAACAGTGCCAGCAGCGACTCCCGCAGGATTGATGGTGAAACTCCCGTTGTTCACCATATTCGCATTCTCAATGTAGACCGTGACACCGTTGATGATGTTGACAGTTCCAAAGTATGTGTTTGAGCCCATGCTGGAGCCTGAAACAAATTGCGCTACGCCAGAACCTGTGGAGCCGACCGATCCACCGTAGATTGAGCCCCCGATCGAGACCGTGCTTCCTGATTCTGCGACAAGCACTGCCGAGGGATCCTGATCCATGCGGGCGTTGAGCAACAAAGTGCCCCCACCTGAAGCCTTCACCGTTCCGTTGTTGACCTTATTCAAATCTGTAAGCCAGAAGGTTGCCCCGTTTACATTGGCATTGAGCAGGCCATCATTGGTCAAAAGAGTGCGAATTCGCCCTGTGCCGCGAATCGTGTGAAGTGGACCGTTGGTGAGTCGCTCGCCACCGCCCCACCAGGTAACCGATGCGCTGTCGAGTGAAGAAGCCTCAGCGTTGAAGACCATGCTTCCCGAGCCAGTGAGTGTCGCGCCAGTATTCTGAAGGAGGATGTTGGTTCCATTGGCTGCACCTGGTCCGTTTACGATAAACGTGCCATCGTTGGTTATGCCAGCATTTAGGTTGTTGAAGGTGAGTTGGACACCGTTGGTAAGCGATACGGTTGCCAGCGGTGCTATGCCAATCGTGTTAACAGCGACGTTGCTGTTAATGTAGACGGCATAGGCACCGCCGGCGGGAACAACGGCAGATGCCGCTGCAGCGTTGGGAATGCCGAGGGGATTCCAGTTCGTATTGAGGTTCCAGCTTCCGTCCGTCCCCGGATTGGCCCAGGTGAATTGAGCATTGGCGGCGGCGCCAGAAATTGCTGAACCCGCAATGGCGACCAAGATGGCGCGACGATGAATATGGGCAGATAACATGGAATTCTTCCTCCGGTGGGCTATGCCACACTGAGTGGCTGCCCGATACCTGTTCCTAGTTCGCAGAACGAGGACTTCTGACACAATCTCCTGACTAATTTGAAGAACTCCCTTATTCACCTTCGAGGGCAGATTATCGGGGCTTGCACATGTATGGTATCCTGTGGCAACCAAATGACTGCAAGTATTGCAACACACATTACCTTATTGGCACGATTGGGTGGCACTGATAGCGCCTCTGCGTGGTCTGAGTTTTGTTCCCGATACAGCGGTCTCATCAAAGGGTTTGCGCGTCGTCGCGGCCTGCAGGAAGCTGATGCGGAAGACATTCTTCAGGATGTCCTGGTCAATCTCAGTAAGTCGATGCCGGGTTTCAAATACGATCCAGCGAAGGGCCTGTTTCGAAGCTACCTCAAGACAGTTGTGCTTCACGCGATCTTTCGAAAATCGTGTCAGAACTCCGGGGCAATTGCGCTAGGAGAGATTGATTCGATGACGCGTGCCGCATCTGAGGCGCCTGATGTTGATGCCATCTGGGAATCTCAGTGGCGACGCTATCACATCGAGTTAGCGATGCGAACCATCGCGGCTGAGTTTACCGAACGTGACAGAGAGGTCTTTGAGCGATATGCAGTTGAAGGGCAAGAGCCGGAATCTGTCGCGGGGCTTCTTGGCATCAGTGTCGATCTGGTATACCAGGTCAAAAGCCGCATCACGAGGCGGATCACTGAACTGGTCAAGCAGCAGGTTCTTGAAGAAGGATGATTGAGATTTCGGAGGATGGCCATTGGATACGGGGAACGACAAGTTACACTCTGATCCAAGCGCTGTAGAAAGCAAGAGTGCGTGGTTCGCTGATGAAACATCGCTTTTCAATGAGCTTCGCGCGGTGCGTGCCGAAGGCGGCGGTGGAATTCCCACGATTGCGGGCTACAGCAATTTGCGCGAGCTTCGTCGCGGCGGTCAGGGCATTGTGTATTCAGCGACGCAGGACTCAACCAGGCGGCGAGTGGCACTGAAGATACTGCTGGAGGGCTCACTTGCATCAACTTCAACTCGCCGTCGGTTTGAACGAGAGATCGAGGTTGTCGCCGGACTGACGCACCCCAATATTGTGCGGGTGTATGACAGCGGACGAACTGTGGGCACGGCGGGAGGTTTCCCGTATTACGTCATGGAGTTCGTGGATGGTGTGCCGCTGGATGAGGCGATTCGTGCATTGCGCACAGGAACGGATAAAGGCACCAAAGCGATCTGCGAGATATTCGCGACGATGGCTGATGCGGTGAACTACGCGCACCAGCGAGGCGTGATACATCGCGATCTCAAACCCTCAAATATCCGGGTAGAGGGGGGCCAGCCCCGCGTACTGGATTTCGGACTTGCAAAAGTTTTTGGAGCTGCCCACAGTGGCGCGACAGTGACCGGCGATACTGGGATGTTTCTGGGTTCGCTGCCCTGGGCAAGTCCTGAACAAGCCGAGGGCGATCAGAGCCGGATAGATGTGCGCAGCGATATCTATTCAATCGGAGTGATGCTGCATCACGCATTGAGCGGCATGTTTCCGTATGACGTTACGGGAAGCATGCGCCAGACACTTGAACACATTCAGAGATCCGAACCGGCAGCGCTTCCTGCGGGTACCGATGCTGATTTGCGAACGATTGTGAAGCGCTGCCTCGCCAAAGATCCGCAAAGGCGCTATCAAACCGCGGGTGAACTTGCTGATGACATTCGGCTCTATCTTGCTGGCGAACCGATCAGGGCTCGGCGCGACAGTCTCGTTTACACACTGCAAAAATCAGCACATCGCAATCGCATGTTGATTGGAGCCAGCGTTGCCGTGATGCTTGCCCTGGGTGCCGGGCTTGCATGGGCCGTGCGGGCGCAACGTCAGGCCGAATTAGCTCGCGATGCGGCCACAAGCGAAAGTGATCAGAAGGAGCGGACGGTCTTATTTCTGCAGCAGATGCTGCAGAGTGCAGATCCGTCGCAAAGCGGGCGCAACGCCAAGGTTGTTGATGTCCTTGACAAAGTCGCCGCAGATCTTGCCGCAGGAGATTCGACCTTACCCCCGCGGGTTGAAGCGGTAGTTCATGGCACGCTCGGCTCTTCGTACAGTGCGCTCGGCGATTCAGAGAAAGGCGAAACGCATTTGCGCGCTTCGTTGAAGCTCATGGAAGCGCAGCCGAATGGAGCAGCGACATGGGATTGGCAGGACATTCGCTCGAATCTGGCTCTGCTTCTGTCACGACAGGGCAAAGTTGATGAAGGCCTGCAACTTGCACTGACTTCCTGGAAAGAAGGCGAACAGCTCTTTGGGAAAGAGTCGCCCAAAACTCTTGTTTTGCATCGCCGATACGGGGAGACGCTTTACAACGCGGGGAGGCTAAACGAATCACTGACCGAGCTTGAGGCGACCGCATCGGCACAGATACGAATTCTGGGTCCGGCACATCCTGAGACGCTGGACACGCGCCAGAGCGTGGCGATCTTGTATCGACAGACATCTCGCCCCAAAGACGCTGAACTCATGTACCTGGATGTCCTCAAGCTTGTAGACAAGACAAAGAAGCCCGCAGCTTACAGCGACATCGTGCACAATATGGCGAGCGCGTTGCAGGACCAGGGGAGGCTCGATGACGCTGTTGATCGCTATCGCGAAACTATCGCGATTCGCTCGCAGGTGTATGGTGAAGATCACCCATCAACACTGCTTTCGATGAGCGATCTCTCGACTGCGCTGATCGAGCAGGACAAGCTCAAAGGTCCGGGCGGTGCGATTGAACTGCTGCGTGACGTGGTGGCGAAAATGGAGCGGAAGAATGGCCCATTAGCCATGAACACGCTTCTTGCAATCGGTAATCTGGCAAAAGCTGTACAGGATGCAGGGGATCTCGATGAGGCATCGTCGCTATTCGAACGTGCCTATGCCGGACAGGTTCAGACGCTTGGCGAGGAGCATCCGCAATCGCTGATTTCGGCCGCGAATATTGCTGTTCTTTATGCGATGAAAAAACAGCCAGAGAAGGCGCTTGAGATGAATCTGAAGATACTGGAGGTTCAGAAAAGGACCATCGGTCCAGATCACTTCTCAGCACTTATCTGCATGAACAACATCGCGAAGACGTATGACGACCTGAACCAGGGTGACAACGCTGAAACGATGTATCGAGAAGTAGTAGAACGAGCAGTCAAGGCGATGTCACCGGGACATTTTTCGATTGCACTGTTCAAGAACAATTTCGCCAGACGCCTTTTTGCCAATGGAAAGCGCGAAGAGGCCTATGCATTGATCAACGATGCCCTGGACGCTATGACAGCAACCTATGGCGCAAGGGATAAGCGAGTGGTCAATTGTGCGAAGAAGCTGGTCTTCGAACTGGAAAAAGACAAGAGAACTGCTGATGCAGCTGCGATTCGCGCGAAGTACGAAATCGCGGTTGATGAACCGGTGCCTCTGCCACCCCCCACAAAGTGAGCCTCAGGTTTCGGAGCTCTAGTTCTTAATGCTGGCGCGATACCAATCAATGGTCTGCTTCAGCCCTCCTTCGAAACCGACCTGCGCCTTCCAGCCAAGAAGTTTCTCGGCCTTTTGCGTATCAAGACACCGCCGCGGCTGACCATCAGGCTTGGTTGTGTCCCAGGTGACTGCGCCTTTGAATCCAGTCAGTTTCACTATGAGTTCAACCAGGTTCTTAATCGTGATCTCAAATCCCGCGCCAAGGTTGACCGGCGTCGGGTTGTCGAGTGATTCGGCGGCTCGCACAATTCCCTCGGCGGCATCGTCAACATACAGAAACTCGCGCGATGCGCTGCCGGTTCCCCAGCAGACGATTTCCTTCGCGTTGCGGTTCTGTGCTTCCACACACTTGCGTATGAGCGCGGGGATGACATGCGAAGACTCGAGATCGAAGTTGTCGTTGGGTCCGTAGAGGTTCACAGGCAGGAGATATGCGCTGCGGAAGCCGTACTGAAGTTTGTATGCATCGAGCATCTGCCATGCGGCTTTCTTTGCAACGCCGTACGGAGCATTGGTTTCTTCCGGGTAGCCTTCCCACAGATTCGATTCCACAAATGGAACTGGCGTGAACTTCGGATACGCACAGATAGTGCCTACCTGCACGAACGTGCCGCCGCGGTCGCAGAGACCATCGAGTCGTCCCTGTTCGATCAGGTGCAACGCCATCGCCATGTTGGCGAAGAAGTAGCGACCGGGATTCTTCAAGTTTGCGCCGATCCCACCTACTTCTGCGGCGAGGTGAATCACCGCATCTGCCTTGTGAGGTGCGAATGCCGTCCGGTACATCGCCGCTACATCATGTTCACTGGTGAGATCGAGGTCTTTGCGGCGTGGAATGAAGATGTCTTTGACGCCGCGTTCGCGGAGTTTTTTGCAGACAACGGAACCAAGAAAGCCCGCTCCGCCTGTAACAATGACTCGCTTTCCTGCGAGAGGTGAAGTACCAGCCATGAAAACCTCCAAAAACTACGTGTGAATCGGCCGATTGTAGCTGCGCCTTGATTGCTGTTCGCTCGGCCTAGCGAATATCGGCCAGAGGTGCTGCGGGAACCGCTGCGGACACGGTTGCTTGTTCCGAATCGACCTGCGTCTTGACTGGGTCAGACATTCGCATGAGATCGGCGATGGACTTGCCAGCAAGCGTACTGGTTCTTGACTCCCGAAGCTGTGTCATCAACGCCCGGTCGCCATCGCGGCCCGGCTCTGTGCACATCTGGTCGCCGATCTGCAGCACTTCCAACGCGCTGATGCTGTCGAGAGGACGAGCAGGATTAAAAGAATCTCGCTCGTGATCGTCAAGCTTGACAAGCAGTTTTGCCGCCAGAAGTCGACGCATGACATCCTCAAGAATGCGTTCATCAATTGCGGTTTCGCGAGAGAGATCAGTCAGTGAGGTGACGTTTCCTTGAGAGAAGCGACGCCCGATCGATGTCATCACGGAAAGCAGAAGTGCCGGGTCAAAGACAAGCGTTGGCGTGCGCGAATCAGGCGCGAGCCCCAGGAGAGCCGCTGCAGTGCGAAGTCCGCGATGACCACCCTGCCGCGCAAGGCTGACGGCCTGGCTATAGCTCTGCAGCGTGTGTGCGAGCTGGAGGCCAATGAGCACGATGATCCAGGTAAGATAGACCCAGAGCATGAAAAGCGGCAGAACCGCGAGCGATCCGTAGAAAGTCGCGTAGCCAGCTGTATACCGCAAGTACGCGGCAAAGAGAAGCTTGCCGGATTCCCAGAGAATCGCTGCGAAGAACGCTCCGATAAATGCCGGGAAAAACCGCACTTTCGTATTTGGCACGATCGCGAACACAACCAGAAATAGAAGTGTCGAAATCGTAGTTGTCGTCGCCAGCGGCACGATGGATGTCAGAACAATCGAGGTTTTTGAGCCCGGCCATAACACATCAAACATGTTGGCGAGCCACGCTCGAACAAAAAAACCACCTAGCAGAAACACAGGGCCAAGAGTCAAAAGTGTCCAGTAGAGGACAAGACGTCGCAGCCAGCTGCGACCGGAAGGCGCACGATATATTTCGTTGAATGCACGTTCGATTTCTACAAGTACTGAGAGCGCTGCGTAGAAGAGCACGCCGGTTCCGATCCAACCGATAGTCTTAAACGGCAGTCCCTTCACACGGCTCACAGCGCTTGATATCCACGCGTCGAGTTGCATCGTGGCAGGCTCAGTAGTGCCTGGAATATTGAAGTCCCGCAGGTCGCTTGAAACCGGCGATTGCTCGATGCTGATCTGATTGAGTCCGGCAAAATCCAGAATCTGCCGGATCCACAGATTCATCTGCTCGGCTGTGGCAAACGCGCCCATGATTGCAAGTCCGATGACCAGCACAGGAACCAGACTGAAGAGCGTTCGATACGTCAGCGCCGCCGCGGTGCGGTCGATCTGAGTACTCGCGGCGCCGCGGGCTGCCAAAACTATGACGTGAACAATCTGGTATGGCGCGAACTTGTGCTTCGCGACATTCTCGAGTGTCCGCACTGCGACATCAAATGTCGTAGGAAAAAGAAGGTCAGAACTGGATCGCTTCCACCACATAAGAATATCTCAGTACTGACGTGGTCCAATAACGCGTGGGCCCTTCTTCTTTGGTACATCGAACACCGGTTCCTGGGGCTTTGGTTTTGGTGGCAAAACCTTGACCGAAACAGGTGTTTTTGCCGGTGCGGAGTCAGTCTTGCGCGGGGAGACATCGCGATCTTTCGTTTGTGGCCTGTCCTGCGCACCTTCGAGGTTCATAGGGCGCGAGTCGCGGCCACGGCTTCCGAGCTTAAAGCTGCCGATTGGCCGGCCGGCCTTGGCAACCTGTCGCGGCGTCTTCTGCGGCATCCCGTGCTCGCTCGCCTTGTAGAGCGCCTTCACTTCACCCGGTTCCAGATCGCGCCAGGAACCCATTCGCACGCCGGTAAGTTCCAGCGGGCCCAGCGCCACCCGTTCAACTCTGCGAACAGTCAGGCCCGCCGCCGCAATCATCTGGCGTATCTCGCGATTGCGACTTTCGCGAATCGTGACGCGAAGGAGCGTCTTGTCTGCATCTTTGGCGATCAGTTCGATCTCAACCGGAACAACTTCGGCAGGTGCTTTGCCCTTTTCGCGCCGCGTCGCCTGCTTTTCGAACTTTCGCAGGTCTTTCTTGAGGTTCTCTAGGTCTCCGTGTGAAAGCGAGCCTTTGACAACAATCTCATAGACCTTGGGGATGTTGTATTTCGGGTGTGTCAATCGGTTCGTAAGTTCGCCATCGTCAGTCAGCAGAAGCAGGCCCGTCGTGTCGTAATCCAGGCGACCAACCGGAAACAACCGCTTGCCGCTGTGGTGCCGCACCAGTTCCATGACGGTTGTACGTTCCAAACCCGGCTCGTCTTTGACAGCACAGATCGTCCGTGCCGGTTTATAGAGCAACACATACTCGTGGCGGGGACGACCTTTGTCTTCGGTCTTGCCCAGGCCGCGGCCATCGATTTCAACGTGGTCGTTCTCGGTATCTACGAAGATCGGCAGGTTCTGAACCTTGATTCCATTGACACTCACCCGACCCTCGCGAATCAGGTCTTCGCAGGCGCGACGCGAGGCGATCCCCTGGTCAGCCATGAAACGCTGAAGCCGCTCCCCGCGGCTGGGGCTCTTGAACTCTTCGCCGGGTTTGCTGGGTGGGATGAATGCCATTGGGTATTGTAAGCGGGCCAGCCCTTGACCCCAACAAATTGCAGATTCAGGTCCCAGATAACCGATTATTGAAGGTTCTAGACTCTCGCTGCACAAAATTGCGCGGCAAAGGGCCTCTTGAAGGACTTCCTATGGACGGGACACCCGCAACTGTGATAGATCAGGTCTTCCTCACGCCCCGAGTCCTGGATGCGCGGGCCTTCTCTGAGTATTCAACGACCCTTCAAGACCTGCTCAAAGAAGCAGCCGGCCATCAGACCTCACTTCACGCCGTGTCCACCGACATGCAGTCGCTTCATCAAAGCATGCGAGATGCGATGGCAGACCTGCAGCGAAAACTCGACCATGCGGTCAAGGCGCTCCCGGGAATCGATGTACGGGTTGCCAAGGCTGAGAAACTTGTCTCGGAAGCTCATCAGACGCTGAACGTAGAACCTATGGAGCGACTCCGAGCGATGCGGCTCGAGTCTTCAAGAGTTACATTTGGCGCATTGCAGGAATTCCAAACTCAGATCGCCGACGTTCTGACCGCCGCGCTTGAGCAATCGCGTCTGCATACCGATGCGCTTATTGCGCGCTCTAGTGAACTGCACACATCTGCGGCATCTCTGGCAACAACATTCGAAACTCGCCTGCAAGCTCGACTTGATGACTTTGCCCGGCAAGCGGTTGAGTACCACGGAATCCTCGATACACAGGCTCGTATATACGACGATCGGCTCACCCGTCGCGGCGAAGAGCTTGAAGCCAAGATGCGTGCACAGGCGATCACCGCTGAACGGATCATCGATGCCAAACTAAGCCAACTTGAATCGCGCATCATGCAATTTGATACGATGGTTGCGGCCACCAGCGAAAGGCAGGCCCAGGCCGCCATCGCTGCTGTTATTGAACAGGCCGCAGCCGTCGAGCGGAGAACAAACACGGTTGTCGCGGATGCATCCGCCCAAGTTGCCGATCTGCAGGAATCTCTAGACAAGAACCTCAGGCAGGCCGCTGCAACTTCACAGACCGTGACTGCGGCACTCACTTCGCTTCGCGATACGTCAGTGCCAGTGCTTGAAAAAGCTCAGTTTCAGGCTGATGGGGCGGCAGACCGGCTTGGTGTACTCCTTGCCACCGCCCGCGATTTCATTGAATCTGATCAGGGTGGCGGGGCCATTCGCGAGATCCGCCAGCTTGCATCGCGGCTTGAAACTGTGCGGGCCGACAGCGATTTCGCCGCTCGCCAGTTTGATGAAATCCGCAAGCAGGCAGACCTCGCTCGAACGAACCTGGGTCAAGCTCTTGTTGAAGCTGCATCCGGCGCAGATCTGATCCTCTCTCGCTCCGATGAGGTCATCGCCCGGACACACCAGTGCGGCGAAGTCCTGCAAACCCTTATCGTTGAGACTGCCCGCGCTGAGCAACTTGCCGAGATCGCTGGCAATTTGACCGCACGATCGAACGATGTTGAATCGGCCGCCGCACGCCTTGGCGAACACATCGAAGCTCTCGAAGTAAAGAAAGCCCAACTGGAGACCGACTTGCGGCGCACCGGTGAACTGCTGGACATAGCCGACATCTCTCTTGCGGAGCGCTACGACCGGCTTGGAGCCGCGATTCAACGTGGAAACGAACTTGGCGTCGAACTTCAGGCAACGACCGCACAGTCACTCTCGAGCATTGAAGCTGCGCGGCAAGAACAGTCCGCCGCAGCCCAGCACATTCTCGCCGCCAAAGACCAACTCGATCGGCAGATCAGAGACTCGATCTCTCCGCTACTCGCTCAATCTCAAGCTGCAGCGCAAAGACTTGAGAGCATGATTCGCCGCACAGAGTCGTTGGAAGTCAGAATTCCCGCTCGAACCGCACAAAGCGGAGTTTCCGCCAGTACGCTCTTTCCCACAGCGCGGTAAACTACTGCGATGCTGATCTCACTCATCGCCGGCACTGCGTGCTCGCTCCTGGCCGCAACCCCTCGTTTCATCGATGCCACCGAACCCGCCGGGCTTGGCGGCATCAACGCTGCTCGCGTCAAATTCGTCGACCTCAATGGCGACAACCGCGCTGATATCGTTTTGACCGATACCTCTCCAAAGCATCGCGTTTTTCTTCGCAGTTCCGAAGATCAACCAAAGTTCGTTGAATTAGCAACTCCAAATCTCCCGCCAGCCGCGACCGGAGATTGCATTGTCTGTGCTGATCTTGATGGCGATTCAATCCCCGATGCGATATTGACGAGATCGCTCGATCTTAACAATCCCAAGTTTGTTCTGCCGCCTTCACCTGAGGGCAGTTGCTGGATGAAGGGTAATGGCGATGGGACTTTTGGCCCGCCCACCTTGCTTTCCGCCGCGACACGCGGCACAACTTCAACAATCGCAGTTGGCGATGTGAACCGCGATGGTCACCTCGATCTGCTTCTGGGTTTGTGGTACAAGAATTACGGGAAGAGCAATGAAGCCTATTGCAATGACCTTCTAATCTCTGATGGCAAGAATCCCCCCACTTTCACGCGTATCACCATGCCCAGCGATCGCGAGACATTTAACGAAGATACAGACCTCGCTGGCCGCCCCACCTATGGGCTGATGATTCTGCCGCGGCTCGAGCCTGTAACAACATTCCCAGCCCTCTTTGAACTGTCATACGGCCGCCGCTGGAACCGCCTCTGGGTCCAGAACAGCTCCCACGACTGGACTGATTTAGCCCCCGCACTCAAACTCGATGGTGATGACATTCGCCACGGCGCATACCCGCCCGAGGCTAGGCGGGAAACTGAATTGCCCTACCGATCAAATGGAAACACATTCGATGCCGCGGTTGCTGATGTAAACCATGACGGCAGGCTCGATCTGTTCGTTTCAGAAATCACTCACTGGTGGGCCGGCGAAGCTTCCGATCGCTCGCGTTTCCTCATCAACCGAGATACGTACTTCGAATCGCCCGCATCAATGAACGTCGATCGCATTCCAAAAGATCCAGCAACTCGCTGGAATCAAGGTGACATTTTCTGCGAACTCGCCGACGTTGATGATGACGGCCGGATTGACCTGCTTCTTTCCAGCGGCGAGTATCCCGACAAACAGCAACTCCGAATCTACCAGCAACAAGCTGATGGCTCGTTCAAGGACTCGACTGCAACGAGCGGAATTGACCACGAAGGCTCAGCGCAGATCGCTCTTGCCGATGTCGACAGCGATGGTGACCTGGACATACTCGCAGGCCAGACTTTCAATCGCCTGACAGCTGAGCAAACCAAAGGTCGCTCGCCGCAGGTGAAGCTGTTTTTGAATCAATCGCACCAGGATGGCGGCAAAAGTGTTGTCCTCAGATTGCGCGATGATCGCGCGGGAAACCTCGCAGGCTTGGGAGCAGTTGTCGCGGCCACATCCACCATCGCTGGCAAGCTGGTGACGCAGACACACGTGCTCACGGGCATCGGCGGCTGCGGCGGCAAGCAGCACGATTTCATCGCTCACTTTGGTCTGGGCAATTCTTCCGCCTTTGACCAGATCACGATTACATGGCCTGATGGAGCGATTCAGAAGCTCGAGAACATATCAGCGGGCAATCACCTGATCAACTTCAAAAAGTGATAGCGTCAATAAAAAGGCCCGGAACAAGTGTTCCGAGCCTTTGAATGAATTGAAGTTGTCTTATGAGTTCAACATGTAGCGATCGAGCAGGCTGACCGCATTTTCGCGACCGAGGTAGAAGTCGGTGCGGATGTTGTTGTCGAACTGGTTCGACAGTTCGCGGCTGCCGCTGTTAAGCGTGTAGAGGCGGCCAGTTCCCGGAACATCAGCAACTGCGTTGTCAGCGAGCGGGTCAACCACCGCTGCGCCGATTGCGTTGGAGGTTGTGCCCTTCAGACCCATCAGTTCGCCAGCCTTGCGGCCGATCGAAGCGGTGAGGGACTGCACAAGGAGGTCAACGCTTGCCTGAGCAGAGTTGTATCCGAGGATTGAGAAGCTGGGCAGGAAGACGACTGCTTCGTCCAGCGAATTCGTGTTGAAGGGATCGACATGCTGGGCGTATCCGTACGTCTGAACCGAGTTCAAACCGCTGCCTTGAGCAAACAGGTTTGCACCAAAGTTGCGGACACCGAAGAGGCTCTGATTGAACTGATCGAGCACGTTGTTGAGCGGATCAACAGTCGATGTGAGATAGACCGTTGAGAAGTCTTCGAATTCAAAGTCCGCGGGGTTGGTTGAGAAGTTGACATCAAATCCGGCTGACTGATAGAGAGCATTGAGTGCGGCCACAGTCTGAGCGAGGATGTAATCGGCGGTCTGCTGACCACCGGGCAATCCACCAAGGATGCCAAGGTCGCTGAAGCGAACAGCGCCAAGATTGGTCGTGATGCCGCCGGTTTCGAGCCAGTTGACTGATCCGCCCTGTGTCTCGATGAGGAAGTTCTGCGACTTGGCTGGGGCCAGATTTTCAACTGTGGGTTGAGTAACAACTTCAAGCTGATAATCGCTGTTGAACGCGCCCTGGAGATAAATCGCGAATGTACCCGCGGTACCCGAGGCCGCACCCTGACGTTCTGGCACGAGGAAGTCGATGTAGAAGTCGCCGTTCGCGTCGTAGCCGTACGTAGTAGTCCCGTCGGTTGCGATCACCGAGTTCACCGGTCCAACAAACGACTTGAGATCGCTGGGGCTGAAGACCAGGTTGGCATCGGAAATGCCGGTGGAGTTTGAAGTATCGAAGAATGCGAACTGGACCTGGCCGCGATAATCGGCGAAATCTGCGTTGGCATTGTCGCGGTCGAGCAGTCGGCTGCCCAGATCGGCGCCGCTCTCGGCCATCTTCACAGTGATCTTCATCCGCGTTCCCGCGGCGATCGTCTGGCGATTATTGAGGTGATAAACATCTGCATCAGCAGTGACTGCGCTGGATGGAAGTCCGCGGTGTCCAACTTCGCCAATCGCCGAAGAGATTGTCGTCGTCATAACGCCATTGCCATTGCGCACGCTTGTCACAGATCCGCCAGCATTGGGAACCGTCGAACCGCTGACAACATCGTCAGATGTGTTGGGCAGTCCATCAGGTCCGACATTCAGGGTGAAGACATAGCCGCCAACAACCAGCGATGTGGCGTTGTCGGCCACTGTTGCAAAGTTCTGGTCGGGTCCTGCAAATGCGATCGGTGCTGGAGCGTTCTGAATCTGGTTGCCATCGCCTGAATCAACAAGCGACGTGAAGCCGGTGTCAAGATCATCGAAGACCGAGACGTTGAACCGGTAGTCACCGGTCGCGCCAGCAACTGGATTGGGGTTGGGAACATTGTTCGGCGATGCACCAGTGAACAGGCTCTCATCTGCCGCGACAAGTATGTAGTATGTCCCAGTCGACTTGATCAGGTAGGTCTGATTGGTTTCGAAATCGTCGCGATCGGCAAGCTTGACCGGCAAGCCTTCGGCATTCGCCGAATTTGAATCGCGATCAAGTGCTGTGAGCGTGTTCCCGTTCACTTCAAAGAGGCGTGCATCAGCATTGCGCGCTGTGCCTTCCATGCGTCCAATACGCAGGACCTGTCCGGCCTTGAGTGTGACGCGGTAGACATCGATATCGCCGCTGAAGCGGAAGAAGTTGGTGTCGTTGTCCTGATGGTCGCCAATTGAGCCGCGAATCGTGAACGCCTTATTGACATCCGGGAGACCATCTGGTGTGTAGTTGTTGTCGAGAACAATGTTGAGATCAGTCGCGGGGTAGAAGTCGATCCGGTGATTGGTTGCACCAGTGATGACGATCTGACCATTGATCTTGTCGCCAGCATCGCCCACGAAATCATCCTGCGAGAAGTTCTCGGCAATCTTCGCAAGGCCATTGCCATCGCCATCGAGCTTGGCGCGATCTTCAGTTGCACGAATCTGGGTTGCGTTGATCTTGAAGCGGAAGACACCAGGGCCCGGTTGGCCCGTAAGCTGTGGAAGGTTTCGTTCAGTGACCGCGCGAGAGAAGATAACAGACACTGACTTGTCACTGGTGTTGTAAGCGAGTGTGTAGTCGACGCCGTTGATGAGGCGAATTTCCACGTCGCCAGAACCACGAACTTCATACACACCGATTGCACCGTTGAACGAGCTTGCATCCATTGCCTGATTGAAGAAGATCTTGGTGATGTAGATCTGAGCAGCCGTAGACGTCTCGATCTTGGTAACCTGAATTGCAAGTGGCGGCAGCGCGACGGAGTTAACCGCGAAATTGCCAACGCTCAAGAAGGGCAGGTTGCCGACAGTCACCGCGCCCACAGGGCCCGATGCCGCGATGCGATACGTTTCAGAGTTGCGGGTTGAACCCGTTTGCGTTCCCGTTATCGCGACAGTGCTGATGCTGGACCGGCCAGCTGCAACAACGTCGTCGCTGGTGCCAAAGAACCCGTCTCCACCGCGGTTCAGACCCGCAGTTAGATCAGATTCACGGAAATTACCAGCGATGGTCACGGCGCCGATCGTGCCAGCAGAGAGGTAATCTGCTGCGGTTCCCGAGCCGCCGAATGTGCCATCGGTACCAAGATCAAGGCCAGCCATGATCGCGGTGTCGAACACATCGCCGGTGATTGCAACAGGGCCGATGTTTTCACGGGCTGAGATAAACGTTTCACGGATAGATGGAGCGTTGATTGCGCCGATGCTGCCGCCGAAGCGGAGCAGTGCCTTCTCAACCGCACCGACTGATGTGAAGCTGGTTGCATCGCGATCGATCGAGATCAAACCGCGAGTTCCACCGTCAACGCGAATCGCACCAGCCGAAAGGGCCTGAATGCGGACTTCGCCAGTGATGTTCCTGTTGGCGTTTCCAAAATCACCAATGATAGAGATATCGCCAATGGCTTGTGCGGAAATCAGACCTGCCCGGAAGTGTCCAGTTGTCACGGTGCCGATATTGCCGCCAACGGTCAGCGAAGCTCCAAAGGTCAAGGTCTGCAGCGCGCCCAGATTGCCGTCAATATAGACAGTTCCACCAGTGACCGTGTCGTTGGCATATCTGAGAAGACCCAGTGATGCATCATCGTTCGTTACGATATTGAGCGCGGGGATTGTCGCCGTGCTGCTGATGATCAGCTGTGAGTTGCCGGTAGTATTGCGTAGCACAACGCGCTGAGTGCCTGCGTTGTAGAACGCCTGACCATCGCCGGTGAAGTTGAACGTCAGCGTTCCAAATGTTGAACTGGCTCCCAGCGCCACTCCTGGAACTCCCAGACCATTGTCAACCGCAGCGTTGGAATTCTGGAATGCGATGCCACCAATCTGGAACCGCGGATCGAGAATCAAACCAATATCAACGATGTCGCCGTAAATCTTGGAATTGGTCACTGTGCCTGCAACCGTAATTCCACGGATGCTCGAAAGACCATTGATCACTTTGTCATCGGTTGTGTTGTAGATGCCATCGCTGCCCGCGATCAGGCCTGCGGAGAAGTTGACGTTGGTGGCGTTGCCGCCGATTGTCACACTCGTAATGTTTCCGGGCTTGAGCGTATCAGCTGACAAGCCAGTGCCGCCAGCGCGGTTGTCTTTGCCAAGCAAAGTCGCGCCTGCGAGGAACAGAGCATTGCTGACTGCACCGTTGACGCGAACGCCATCGATCGAATCGCCAGCGACAAACGTGCTGCCAGTACCTGTAGTAATGAAGTCGTTGGCAACTGCGCCTGCGATTGCAACGTTCAAGATTCTCTGGCCCGCGACCACGCTGGACTCGTAGAAGCCGCCAGCGACTGTCACATTGACGACGTCGCGACCAGCCTCAATCTTCACGCCCTGATTCTGTGTTGTCGCAAAATATCCCTGTGGCAGCTGATTGCGGAAGGCGTCATAGCTGGCTACCGCCGATCGATTTTCATCGACACCGACTGAACCAAAGATGCCATCGCCAGACCTGAGCACGCTGAGGTTCGAAACATCGACTTCAGCATAGACATTGCTCAACAGGTGACCGTTGTTAATCACAAGGTTACCGATTGAGCCGTCATATGCCGCGATTGTGCGGCCACCAACCAGTGAACCAGAATTAATCACGATGCTGGCAATACCACCTGAGTAAGAGATGATGTCGCCACCAAAGTCGCTGTTGAAGGTGACTGCATTAATCGTCCCCGCGGCAACGATCGAGCCGGTTGGCGTGAGATTCGCGGTTGGCTTCGTTGAGATATTACCACCAGAGGTGATTGTCCCGCGAATAGCGCCACCAACGCGGATTTCGTTATAGATCACGCCGGTTGAAGTGGTCACTTCGCCCAGAATGTCGCCACGAACCACAAGTGAACCAGGATTCGCGAAGCTGCCGAAGTGGCGACCTGCGATCAGCTGCTGAAGGTTGCCGCCGATATCGCCGCGGACATCCGCATCGCGAGCGGCCTGAATCAGGTTGATATCGCCAACGCTGGAGCTGGTAACAAGTGTCAACTTGATATCGCCGCCAGAGCTGATGCGATTGATAGTTCCGGTGACGGTGAGTTCACCGTCAAAGAGCGTTCCGGCCTGAATGGCATTCAATCGACCAGCGGGGCCGGTGATTGCAATTGAGCTGTTGTAGATGCGATCGATCGCGCTGATAGTCTCAGCGTTGCCCGAGATATTGATTTCTGAGGAAACGATGTCTTTGCCAGCGGTAATAGTCGTGACCGAGCCCGCATTGATCAAGCTGGCACGAATGCTGCCTGACGCCGCGAACGATGGCATCGCCACCGCGACGCTGAACTTCGAGCGGGAGATGTTGCGAGCCGCAACGCCGCCGGTGATGCTGCCGCCAGCTTCAACGGTGAGGTCGGAAATATCTGATGTCGCGGCGTCCACCGACGGTGGAGCGCCGATGCCGCCGCCGGCGCCGCCGACAGCGCCCGCCAGGATCTTGTCGATGTTGTGTCCAGCGAGAATCTCGTTGTAGCGAACTTCGTTGGAATCACCCAGCAGTGTGGAGTTGCGATATCCAGCAGCGGTCACGCTGCCGATGTCGTTACCCGCGAGAATGCGAGATGCGTCGAACGAGCCATCAGAGATCTGGACCGTGCCGATATTGAGCGCTGAGATTGTGCTGCGGAAGAAGTTCGTGCGTGTGAGATTGAAGAGTCCGACTTCACCGACGTGCGCAATGCCGTCGCGGGTGACCGGGCTGTGCCACCAGGAGTCGATGTTGTCAGAACCAAAGTAGGCATCCTTGATGACGCCATTGTCGACCGTAATCGATGCGAAACCCGTAAGCAGGGCTCCGACATCCTCCGCTGAATCGTCGTTCAACGCGAGAATGTTGCCGGTCAGAATTGTGCCGCGGATGCGGCCAACATTGAGCTGACCAATATCGTCAAGCGCCAGAATACCGGTATTGGCCAGAGGAGTGTCACTGCTTGCGGCAATGCCGTCACCTGGATCAATGATTCCAATATCGCCGCCAGCGTAGATCACGCCGCTGATGCCCTCAAAGCGAGTGTGGTCGGCAACGCCTGCAGAATCTGAATTAGCAAGAACGTTTCCGATGTTGCCGCCAGGCACATACACGTCATAGATGTTGCCAGAGACGGTGACAGCGCCGAGATTTCCAGTACGAACGACCAGACCGCGGACGCGATCGTGAATCGGCATACCAAGGTCGTCGGCATAGGCCGCGTTGTTCGCGTACAGCTCATCGTCACGGATCGGACGATAAATCGCGGCCGATGCGTTGATGGAATCGAAGAAGATGTCCTTGGGAACGGTGATCGGACCGCCGATACCGCCGCCAGCGCCGGTGCCGTATGCAAGACCAAGGTTTGCACCCCAGTTTTGTGGGCCAAATGCCGGGAGCTGTGTATTACCAAGATTTCCGCGCTCAATATTGATCGAGTTCAGCGTATTGGTATCAATGAACACAATATCGCCGCCAGGTGTGTCATTGGTAATCGTGTTCATGTCGCCCGCGATATCAATGCGGTAGACATCGACCTGTATGCTGCCGGTCAGCGAGATCGACGATGCAACATCTGAGCCTGTAACGAGCAGTCGACCAATCGAAATCTGCGCATTGGGATTCACACCGGTAGCGACGCCCTCGATAGTCAACTTTCGACCACCTGCCAGGTTCACCGAGATCTGACCGATCGCCGAACCTTGTCCGCCATCGACCGCGATGGATCGAATCTGACCAACGATGCCGGTGTCGCCGACGCCTGCTGGGTTTTCAACGAAGATCCGCAGAACGGTGCCGTTGTCATCAACAACTTCGATCGGTGTCGCAGCGCGGATGGGGGTGAACACATCGTTGCCGGAAATCTGAGACAACTTGGGGAAGTCGATGAAACGAATATCCGAACCAGCGCCGGTGTTAAGGTACACGCCGCGATCGCCGGTGAAGAAGCCGTAGTTGTAAAGACCGGTGCGAACACCAACTTCGTTATAAACATCCTGGCTGAAGAGCAGTCCGCCAATGACCGAGCCGGGGCTGGTGCGAATGCTCAAAGCGCCGGAGATCAGGTGGAAACCTGTGCGGAAAATACCTATGTCGCCCGCGCCGCCATTGATGCCGGTCTGAATGACCACATCGGCATTGCGCGCCGGATCGAACTGAACAGTGTCGCGCGGCCCAGGAATGTTGTCCTGATCCATGCCGATACCGCCGCGGATATTCACGTTACCAATGCGGCCGCCCACACGCAGATTGAGGAAGTTAACATCGCCTTCGTTGGGGCCGATCGCTCCTGCAAGCGGATTCAGACCGGTGATCAACTCGCCAAGATCGCCGTTGACAAACAACTCAACCGCGCTTGTCGCGTTCGCAGAATTGTCCCAGATATCTGAGCCTGCGATGAATGCACCAAGGTTTCCGGCGATCGAGTATGAGCTGCCGCGAACGTCGTAGAGATCATCTTCCGGAGCGCGCGTAGCCGGGTCTGGCTTATCTACATAATTGACGATGTCGTCGATTGACTGGAATCCGCCGCCAGCCCCAAGCCCTGTGCCGATGCGGACCGCGCCGACTGAACCGGAAAGAACATTGAAGCTCGTACGCAGAGTTGTCGGAAGTAGTGCACCACCGTTTGAGCCAGCGGTTGTGAACAGACCAACTGTTGACGGGGTCATACCCGTCACGAGCATGGTGTAACCGATTGGCTGGAAGCCGCCATCAGCGCCAGCTGGGTCAGTGACGTTGATGTAATACACGCCAGGCCGATCGGGCTTGAAAGCCAGACGGGAATCAATCTGATCGGTGGGTGAATACTGCGTCGCGGCCAATGTGCGGCCGGTTTCATCCATGATTCGAACCAGCATGTTGAATCGTGCGCGGTTCGAAATCGCTTCGATGTTGATCGGAGTTGTACCATCTGAATAGAACGCAAAGATGTCATTGGTATCTTCGCCATCTACCGGATCAGCTCCAGACAAAACGCCTTTGACTCGGACCGAGCTGCCTGCATTGCCGATCCATTCCGAATGCAGGAATTGATCGTTGCGCACGCCGCTTGTGCCGTAATAGAACTTCTGACGATCAGTCTGGAAAAGGTCATCGGCCAATGTAAAGGAGGCAAGGCCGTTGTTGTCGTGATTTGTTCTCTGAGTCAGACGAACGCCGTCTGCTGTCCCCGGATCAATACCCATGAGAACTTCGTTCTCTAGATATGTTTCGATGTTGCGTGGAGGGCGAGTGCTGGGGGAATTGATGTCGCCGATAATGGTGATATCGAGGCCGTTACGGCCGCCGATGTTCAAGTCACCAAGTGTGCGTCCAACAATGATCTGTCCGCCCGTCTTGAACTGACGACCCTGAGCGCCATCATCATCTGACCAGCGACCAGAGTCGCCGCCGAGAACGATTGAACCCGCATCGCCATCAACTGTGAGGCTGCCCATCAACTGCGCAAAGTTCAATTTGTTGATGTAGCCTTCAACACGGCTCGAACCAAAAACCATTCCGTCAAGAATGACTGAGCCGATTGAACCTTCAACAAAGAGTCCTTGATTGGCGCGTGTGAAGCCACCCTGAATCGGAACCGCCACTGCATCTGCGCGTGGGGCATAAGAGGTAACAGTCGAAATGTCGCGGACGAACGGTGACCCGAGGATAAAGGTACCGGGACCACCCGAAAGCCCTTGAATTGTTCCCGGCTCATCATTCTTGCGGTCAAATCCGAAGTTCAAACCTTCGATGGCATCCATCTGCCCGACCCAGTTCTCAACTGGAAGAGCATAGAAATTGTTCTCGCCGCGGAAGAAGAACACTGGCGGCGTGGTGGTCGTCACAATCTGCGTACCGCTCACAATGAGCGATGTGCGTTCATCCGAACCAGTGATTCGGATTGAACCGAAGCCGACGTTGATGTCGGGCCGGCCGGTCGCAGCGCCGCCACCGATCGGAATCGTTCCGCCATCTGGAATTCCCAGTGCGATTGTGTCGATCAGTTCGTTTCCGTAAAGATCGAAGAGCGTAACCGATGCCCCGACTGGGCCAGTCAATGTGCCGTGAATGCCGGCGCGATAGCGTGCGTCAATGAACTGTGCCCATGTTGTGGGCGCAATGACTGCCTGCAGATTGTCAACGCGATACGGAATGTTTCCGGCCGCTGCAATCGTAATGACCTGAACTTCGTCGAACACTGGCTGAACGTTGGTACCTCTGAAGAGATACGTGCCAGTTCCCTGCGGTCCAGGAGCCTGGCGTGTTGCTTCAAGGCCAAGACCCGTAAACGTTCTGACGACTGTTCCGTTGTACAGAAGATTGACTGTGGTATTGAACGGATTCCACCCGGTCGCAAGACCAGGTTCTGCCGCGACGTCCATCGAGAATTGATCGATGACTCGTGCATCACCTGTCGTTTGATCAGGGAATGAAACGGAATACCCGCGCGACACCGGGAACGGCGTCACTCTCATGAACTGGTTGTTCTGGGCCGCTGCACGAATACTCAGATATGGCTGTGGATCGGTCTGGTCGGCAAGAGACGTAATACGGAAATTGCTGCCATCAAGCAGAAGTCCGGGTGCGCCGTTGGGAATGTTTACCAGGTCCTCATCGTCAAGATTCTCAAGCTCAGTCGTTGGGTCCTGATCTTCAATATCGTTCGTCAATCCAAGATATGGAAGGAACGTGACAACGTCGAACGTGCGAGTGCCCAGCCCGGTGGCCGGATCGACATCTGCTGGCGTAATCGTGTACGAGAGCAGCTGCCGCCCTTCAAGGTTCTCAACCCCGGTCTTTCCCGCGAGCCCGGCTATCGCCGATGCTGTGCGCCCTCCGCGCGTGCGCTCGAGGCGCTTGCCGCTGCGGCGGTTCGAGTTCAGATCCGTCCCAAGTTTCGCTACCAGCCGGTTCCAAAGACCCATTACCGACTCCTGCAATTTGTCTACCGTGCGGCAATTCTGCCACCCGGTTTGATACGCCCGTGAGTGAGCGATCTTACCCCGCGAATCCGACCATGAACAAACACAAAATGTCCCAAGGGGGCGGACTGTCATCTGCTCTTACATTCGCATCCGGCGAACTGGCAGGTATTCCGCTGTGCTCGGAGTTAACTCTAACTCCGCCTTGCGCTCAAGCAACCCGTGTCCCTAAGTTAGTATCCTAAAGTAGGTTCCCTAAGTCACTCTCGCCTCTATAGCCTACCCGATTTTCGTTCGCGGCACAACTTTGACGCCCAAATTCTTTATACCGTACAAATACCTAGTACGGATTTCAGGCGCGTTTGCTCAGCCGCGGCCACAGGTATCTACGAACCTCCCGCCGCTCCGGTTGCATTTCCAGGCAACTCTGCGCAATCTACCACTCTTCGGCTCTTCCCTAGACCCATCGGTCTAGATTATTCCAGAATCCGCTTCGATCTGGGATAGCTACCTAGTACCTCTAAATCGCGGCAATGCGCCCTCGCCTCCACCACCGCCGCCGCCAGGTTGGCGTCTTCTCGGTGTCCAATCGCATCGATATAGAAGGTATAGGTCCAGTTCCGCCGCCCGCTCGGTCGCTTATCGATGTGCGACAAATTGATCCCGCGGGACTGAAATACGCTCAGGACGCTCACCAGTGCACCCGGCTTGTCCGCCGTGTGAAACATAATCGATGTCTTGTCATCGCCGCTGCGAATCGCCTGGTGCTTCGATATCACCAGAAACCTGGTCAGGTTGTCTGTCGAATCCTCGATCTTCTCAAACAGGATGTTTAGACCATACAACTGCCCTGACAATTCCGAGGCAATAGCTGCGCACTGCGGCTCTTTGCCCGCCGCCATCGCTTTGGCGCTCAATTCCGCGACCACCGTCGCCGCCCGGCTCGAGCTCGCCTCAGCCACGAGTTCCGCCTTTGGATACTGCGTTGCCAGCCAATGCCGACATTGTGAAAACACCTCGGGCTTAGAGTGAATTCTGCGAATCGCGGCAGGCGCACAATTACTCAACAACGCATGGTGCACCTGCATCTGCACTTCCGCGTAAATCGTAATACCAGTCTTCATCGCACGAAATGCATCGAGAGTTTCAACCACGCCACCGTGCAGCGAGTTTTCAATCGGCACCAGTCCATACGAAACATGCCCGCGCGCCACTTCATCAAACACGCCTTCAATGGCATGCAGATCATCAAGCTCCATGCTCGAACCAAAGTGCTTCACCGCCGCCTGATGCGAATACGACCCCGCTGGCCCCAGAAATCCCACCCGCGTCGGCTGCTGCAATGCCATGCTCCCCGACATCAACTCACGAAACACCGCCTCAATCGCCCGATCGGGCAAAACTCCCCCGCTTTCGCGGCTGGTCTTAATCGCCCGATCAATCACCTCCACCTCACGGTGCGGCGCATAAATCGGCAACCCCTCGGCCTGCTTCGCCTTACCCACCTCAACCACCAGGCGTGCACGAGCATTAAGCACGTCAATCAGTTTCTGATCAACTTCGTTGATCCGCCGACGCAGATCATCCAGCGACACCTTTGGCTCGCTCTTCTTTCTAACTTGCTTTGAAACCTTCTTGCGGGCCATGCTGCTCCATTCTTCATCCCCATTATCGGCGGAGCGTTCGCGTTCCTTGCTCCAATCTCTGCGAAGTTCTTGCGCACTTCAGCGCACCAAGCTACCCCATTTCCAGCCAGCCCCCGAACTACGCCGCGTTTCTTGCCGACCTGGCGATTTACAACAATCAATCCTGCACCCACTCTCCCCCTTGCCGCCGATTCAATCTCCCGCATGAGCAATATCCCACCGACACTCCCCTTCAGAATTCAAGCTGCGTACGGCGTTCAGCCGAGTGCAAAAACCCAGCAGGCCAAATCCACAAACAAGCCCGCCAACACGCTCGTCGCCGGCCAGGTCCAGGGCAAAGTCGCATTCTCAGATTCTGTCGAAATCTCCGGTCGCACAGCCCAGAAATCCTCCGTGCCTCGCGATGTTCTGCCCATGTACCGCAATCCAGCTGAAAAAAACTCCGCCGCGACCGGCGTCCTCCTTGGCCGCACGCTCGACGCCAAGGGCTGATTGACTCCCGGCATCCTGCGCCAAAGAAAAACTCCCGTGCTTCCACGGGAGTCTTGCAATTTCAACTTCACTTCTAATCTCACGCAGCTTGACGGCCATCACCCTGTCCAGGTGTATGGCCATCGGCATGCCGGACCTTTGAGCCTTCCATCAGATGTCCAAGTGCTCGCGCCACCAACTCGCCACGGCTTGACGCATTCAGCTTGCGATGCAGCGCCTTCACATGATCATGCACTGTGTGCGGGCTGCGTCCCAGGTCATCTGCGATCTGCTTCACACTCTTACCCAGAATCAATTGCTCAAGCACCATCTGCTCGCGCGGACTGATCCAACCGCTCTTGGCCGAGGTCGATGCACCAATCGCAACCATGACCTTGCGGGAAAGCGAGGGCAGAATCGAGCTGAGCACGCCAGGAACCCATTCAGGCATACCCGCCGAAGTACCCACAATTACGCACAGAATTCGCCCCGCCGCCGGATCTCCCAGCGCACACACTCCGGCAATCACTCCGGCGGCCGAAATGCCGCTGAACAAATTCACAAGTTCGCAGGGTCGATCACCATTCACGCGCGAGATCAAACCTACCTGAGGTTTGCCCGCCGTCAAGTTTCCAAGATATAGCTCCAGCGACGACATGCGCTCAGTGCGAATACGCACCTCACCCAGTTCCGCCTCGCTGGCCCCACCTTGTTTGGCAACGCCTATCGACTCAATCTCGCGGATCGTTCCATCCGCTGCGACATTGGCCAACAACACGATCGCCGTTGCGCCCGGAATCTCATTGGCAAATGAACTCGCCGCCCTATCGCACCAATCTAGGGTCGCTACTGCAGGGAGCGCACACACATGCTCCACCAGTGTCACCAGGCAATCTAAGCCTTCTACCGTCATCGCCTCTGAACCCAAGGCCGTCAGACTCTGTGACTCCATCGCTTCGCTCCAATCTCATTGACTCGAACGGGTCCCTCCAGACGCCGTCCCCCTACTCCCGTCACCATTCTCATCGGCATCATTTAACTCATTGCTGCACCAACAATTGCACTTTCCCCGCACAACTTCACTTGACTTTGCCGATTTCGTTTCTTGTTTCTTCTCAGAAAGGTACTTTACCCATAGGCCTTCCCGCTCCTCTATACTTCTCCTCCACCCTCAAAGGTCTCAACATGCGCTCAGAAATCCGCTACAACAACATCATCGATTCTCAGGAAGCTGTCACCGCCCAGGCCTTCGCTGACAAAGCTCCAGAAACACCCGCCGACCAGATCGACCCCGACCGCTTCTACATCCACCAGGCCTACCACAAATACACCCAGGAAGATCATGAAGTCTGGCGCGACCTCTTCGACCGCCGCTGGACCGTCCTCGAAAAGCAGGTCTCCTCCCAATTCATCGAAGGCATGAACATCCTCCGCCTCACCCGCGACCGCATCCCCCTCTTGGACGACCAGACACTCGAACGCGATATCACCATCGCCGGCGGCATCACCCTCCGCGCCGGCACCGAGCTCGAAGGCATCAACAAGTTCCTTCACGCCACCAGCAGCTGGGCCAGCTACGGCGTCCCCGGCTACCTCCCCGCCAAAGCCTTCTTCGCTTGCCTCGCCCAGCGCGAATTCCCCACCACCGTCCTCATCCGCCCGCGCGAAGTCATGGACTACCTCCCCGAACCCGACATCTTCCACGATGTCTTCGGCCATGTGCCACTTCACGCCCTGCGCGTCTTCGCCGATTTCCTGCAAACCTACGGCAAAGCTGCTCTGCTCTGTGACGACGAATATCACATCAAGCGCCTCGGCCGCCTCTTCTGGTTCACCGTCGAGTTCGGGCTCATCCGCGAAAATGGCCAGGTCAAGATCTACGGCTCTGGCCTGGTCTCAAGCCACAGCGAATCCGAATACGCTCTCAACGGCGCGTGGGAAGAAAAGGGTTCAGTGATCCCCGACTGCACCGCTCGCCCCGTGGCCCAGTGGCGCCCCTTCGACCTCGAACGCATCTGCGAAACTGATTTCGAGATCGACCACTTCCAGCCCATCTACTACGTGCTCGAATCCTTCGAACAACTCCGCGACGCCATGAGCCAATACGCAGAGCAAGTCATCGGCGCATCGGGCATGGCCAAAGCTGGCATCTGATCAGCGTGAGTCTCTGAGCGTCACCGCCATTAACGCAGAGTTTTAGAGACGCCGAGACGCAGAGGAAATACAGAGGAATAGAAGAAGAGTTTTCAACATCAGATAATCACGATGCACACGATAAAGGCCAATGCCTTGTTCCCATCGTGAACATCGTGTTTATCTGATGTTAACAATGCCTTTCCCTCTTCCTATCCTGTCCATCCTGTATATCCATGTTAATTATTCTTTTCTTCCTCTGCGTCTCTGCGCCTCCTGGCCTCTGCGTTAAAAGACACAGTTCACCGCAGTCTCGCGCCGATCCTCAAACCTCCCCACCCTCATCCGGCTCTCTCATCTCCTCATCGCGCAGCGCCTTTTCCCCAGCCTTCCCATACAACCCCGCAATCTTCGCGGCCTGCTCTCTCACTCTCTTTTGCAGCGCGGGAGGCTTCACCACCCGACAACTCGCCCCCATCGACAGCACCCACCACACAATTTCATCGAGCCCATCCACCGTACACGTAAACCTCAACTCCCCACTCTCCACGATCTCCACTTCCTGCGTCTTGTGCCACCGCGTCTCTGAAATCGTCTCCGCAAGTCCCGGCGAAAACATCAGCTCCACCGCCCAGCTCCGCTCTCCCTTCACCATCACCCATGCATTTCCAAAATGCTTCTCCAGCGAAAAATCCCGCGGCACCTCAAACTCCTCTTTCAACAACTCAACCTTTCCAAACCTACTCAGTCTTAGCGTCCGCACCGACTGCTTCTCCATGTGCCATCCAATCACATACCACGCCCGCACTCCAAAATACAACGCATACGGCTGCAAGTGAAACTTCGAACTCTTCCCCCCGCGCCGGTCATACTCACACTTCAAAACCCTCTTCTCCCCAATCGCCCGCTTCACCCGCGCATACACATCCATTACAATCTTCGCATCTGACCCCGCCGCACTCTGAATCATCATGTGCTCAAGCTCACCCTTCGCCTCCTGGCGAATCTGCGCTGGCAACTGCTCACTCACCTTCGTCATCGCCCGTTCCAGCGGCCCAAACATCGCCATCTGCTCCCGCGCCCCCGTCGATTGCCCAAGCGCAAGCAACGCCAGCGCCTCCTCCGTACTCAACTGCAGCGGCGGCAAAAAGCTCTCCCCACTCAACCGATACCCAAGCTTCCGATCCGACTCCACCTGCAACCCCGCCAGCCTCAACTTCGCCACATACCGAAATACCGACCGCTGATCAACCCCAATCTCCGCCGCCAATCCCGCGGCAAGCAACCCCGGCTTTTCCCGCAACACTTTCAACAACTTCAGCATCCGCACCGCTTCAGTGCTCTCACCGCCATCACCCTTGGATCTCTTCAGTCGCTTCCCCATACATTCTCCTCTTCGCCCATGCAATGGGCCCGCGATGGTTCCCAGATGCGGAGCATCTGGGAACGGCATCAATCGAATCTGTTGCCCGTGAAACGGGCGGGCGAACACCTATTTGCTACACCCAACTCTCTCAAACCGCCGATGCTTTCCGACATGTTTCCCACCAAAACAACCATACTCATCTCCCTCGCAACCTCCCTCCTCTTCCTCCCCGCCTGCCAATCCTCCTACCGCCCCCAAGGTTCCAACGGCACCGTCGGCACCTACTCCTTCGGCCGCGCCTCCGTCCGCATCGCCGAACCACTCCGCATTCAGACTGTCATAGCCGCCGCCAACGCAACTCTCCGCTCTCGCGGCTACACAATCGAATCCACCGAGTCCACCGCCGATGAAGGCAAGATCATCGCTCGCCAGCCCGAGTTCAAATCCTTCGAAAAACTCGTCGTCGCCGCCGCCCTGGTCCCCGGCGCAGTCGAAATCAGCATTACCCAGCAACCCTTCGGCGATGAAGAACGCTCCCGCGCCCTCATGGATGCAATCCTCCAGCGCCTCGGCCTCTAAAGTGTCGCTACCTCAGAGGCGGCGTGCCTTCGCCCCAAAAAAAGCACCGGCATGACAACGCCGGTGCTCTCTCAAATTGACTTTTCCGCAATCGCTTCCCAATCTCACCCTATCACTGCATCAGTTCAGCCGCTGCGGAAACACCATCGAATACTTGTCGTTCAAATACGCCCGCCGCGGCAAGCCCGTTCCTGGATCATAAATCTGTCCCTGCCCGCCCTGATACACATCCATGTACTTTGCATGTCCATCAAAAAACAGCAGGCACGACCTGTTGTAATCTCCATACCCATTTCGAATCGCCGGAGTTCCCTCTGCTGAATACACCGTGATATCCGCGTACTGGTCATACGCATACACCATCAGCGATGGCATGTAATTGTCCGCGACCTGCATCTTCTGCATGCCCTGCCTGAAAATATTGTGCCATGCCCCGCCAGTCGACTGCTGAATCTGCTCAAACCACTTCATCTGAAATTGATACGTCGTCCCCACACAGTCATACGCCGATTTCGTATTGTCCGGCGTCGGGAACGGCGGCAAGAACTGATATGACGCCTTATCGCTCGGATCGCGGCACACACCCATCTCAAACTTGCGGGCTGCGTTGGCCGGATGCTTGTTGTTCAGCGTCCCAACCATCTCAATGTCGGAATCAAGGTACTGATTCAGCCGGGGGTATGGCGTTGACGCAACCCTAGGCAAGTGAGAGCCATCCGGCGACCTGCACCCGGTTTGTTGGCTATACATTAGGTGGTGTAAACAGGGGCGTTTTGGCGTCTGCATACAACCGCGTTTTCTCTTCCAGCTCGGCCACAAATTGAGAAGGCGTCACAATACGAATCTTGGGGTCGCCGAAGACTCGATCAAGATCGAGCAATGGTGATTTGTTGTCTTTCCCCGTACCGTCGCGCGTAAAGAGAATTTGCGACTTCGACACTACTGCGGTAGCAAGCACTATCGCGTCAGCGATTTTGATTGGTTGACTTCTATCGAACTGACAGTGCCTGCGAATCTCTCTGGTGCTTTTAGCTACTTCGTCGTCCACATGCCACACTTCTAAGTAATCGTTGTCAAAAAAGGCTGTAATCAACTCTTCAGATCTTGCGGCGTCAAAGTTCCTAATGTGGTGAATTTCGGCGATGGTCACGGTAGAGATAACGGCTTGCACCTGCCCGCTCTCTGCTTCCTTCAAGAGTCTTTCTGCAGACGATGCCTGATTTACAGAACGCTTGGACAGTGCATCCAGAAGGGTGCAGGTGTCAAAACAGTATTTTGGGCCGTCCTTACTCGGCATCGCGCAGTCTCCGAATAAACTCTGCGTCGTCGTGGTCGTCGTCAGTAAGTTTCAGCGGGGGCATATCTGCGAGAGAAATCGGCGACAATCTGCGGAGTTTCGTTACTTTGATCTTCACGGGCTCCCCGGTCTTCAGATAAGTACACATGCCCGAAACAGCAACGTCTTTTCCGAGAGAGTTCCCAACGTCCCCAATCAGGTCGTTTGAAACAATGCAGGCAATTTTCTTTCTTGTCAGCCTCTCTTCAATCTGGATTCTGATGGTTTTGGCCTGATCCGGAACGAAAACGCGGGCTAGACGGCCGCGCATTGTTGTCCATCTCGCTCGTCCGCCCTCTAGGAGAATTTTAGCGTTTTCTGCCGCCCTCTTAGTCGGAGCGACTTCGTCTGTGGAGGTTCTAAAGCGAAGTTGCGCAACTCCATCCTGGTACAGCGACAGAACTTTTCTAATCGCGTGTAATGCGGGGGGGGTGAAGTAGTCGGGAGGAGACGGAGAAGGCGTTTCCAGTCCGTGGACGCCAGAAATAAACGCCGTCAAAACTTCTTGCCCTGAGTCTTGTATGACTTGGGGCACGCCCAACTTCATGCAGTATCCGTAATTCTTGCGAGCCATGTCGGAAACCAGCCAGTCTCTGGTGTAGGCCCCCGTGTAAGCTTGTGCCACATGCGAAAGCATTTCCACGGTCCCGCTTGTGGCGATTTGATAGGACGGAAAGACAACTAGCCCGGTCTTGCCGAGGATGTCGATTTCTAGTTGGTTAGTTTCCACCATATCAGTTCCTGACCGATACGATCTATCGGCGATAGCAATCAGGTAACTGTAGGGGACTCTTAACCTTCGCGCTTTTGCGGCGGTTTCCTCTTAGTTCTTGGTTTTACTTCTCGGCTTGGCGCGTTCTTTCCCGCGCCGCCCAACACTCGATCTATCGCCTGCTCAAAAGACATATCTATCTTGAGCCTCTTGTCGTCCTGACTTGGTTTCGGTGGTTTCTTAGCCATTGATCCTCATGCGCTTATCTTCGATTCATCGTAGGTCAAACGCTTGCCATCAGCCATCAGAATCAGCGTATCAACACGCGCCCCGTCGGTCATCTTGCGGGTGTTATGAAGGAACTCAAAATTGTGCATGTAGCGGTGCAAGTGTTCCTTTGACACGGCGAAGAACACGCCATTAAGTCCGCGCTTCACGCGGCTAAAGAACGACTCAACGGTATTGGAGTGAACGCGGGAATCACCCTTGCGAACGTATTCGCCAGAGAAGTGATTTACCGACTCATGGCCGCTAACAAGTCCAGCGGGAACCAGTATCTTGTAAGCGGTGAAACCATCGCTGTAGAGCATGGCGGACGGGTCGGCGTTTTCGCTCACGAAGCTAAACACGTTGTCAGCGCGGACGTTCGGAACTACGCGGGTACGAACATCGCCGCCGCGCTTCACCATTGCCATTACCGGCGTTTTCTTTGCCATCGCTGCCTTTATCGCTCCCTTGGCTTTGGCGTGCTTTATTCCGTTCTTGTGGCGAACCTTGCCGCCAACGTAAGTTTCGTCAACTTCGATATCGCCATCGAACCGGGGAGGATTGGGGTTGTTGTCGGTCATGGCGTGGCGGATGCGGTGCATCATAAACAACGCGCTCTTGTAACTGATTTGAAGCTTGCGGCTAATTTCAAGCGAGCTAACGCCAGTCTTTGAAGTCGAAGCTTCCCACATTGCGCGGCACCAGTGGCGAAGCGGAATCGGGCTATCTTCCATGATTGTCCCAAGACGAACCGTGTATTGCTTCTCGCAGTCACGACAACGCCACAGGAACCGTTTGTTGCGAAGTCCGGTCTTAGCGTCCATCATCTTGTAGACGTTCGTAGAACCGCAGCGCATGCAGCATGGCGTGCCACGCCAACGGCGAGCCTCAAGGAACTCGCAAGCGGCAAGTTCATTGGCACAGGCCAAAGGCAATTCGTCGATGGTTTCTGTCTGCTTCAATTCTGGGCGATCCGTGTGCTTTGCCATGCCATGATAATACTTGAATCAAGTCTCATTGTCAAGACGATTGTCAGGAAAATAACGAATCTCATTTTCAAGACTTGCGATTCGGTATCCGATTGGAATACAATGAAAAAGGTACCACTGGCGGGACTTGAACCCGCAATTCCGGTCAAGGGGCTGATTTAAAGTCAGCTGCGTCTGCCAGTTTCGCCACAGTGGTATCTAGGGAAGGAAGCCGGATTCGTTCCGGCGGCCGGACTCTCGGATTTGGGTGGGTAGTAACCAACCAAATCCATTCACTTTCTGCGACGAATCAGGCCAAATCTTGCCTGTCCGCCTTCACGCTATCCTCATCAGCCACCTTTCGATTCTGCTTGGGTGCCCGTATACGTCGTGGTAAGCCCGTCTGTCATCGCATCCCGAATGATGCGATTGCGGCGAATGAGTCCTTGCCCAGTGGCGTAAATCTGACGCCGAAAATCCTTGTCTCCACCCGCTTCCTTTACCACGATGTCAGTGATGGAAAGTAGTGACCTGCCGGGATAACGGCGAACCGCATCAAGAATGGCGTAGGTGTTCTTGGCGTTTGTTGGGCGGATATTTGAGAGACTGCACTCTGTCGAGATTTGCACGAACCCTGCTTTTCTGCTATACTTATTGAAGACTTTCGCGGCTACACTCGCCGCGCTTCCGTTGTTATCGCGTCAGTGTAGACCCCAAACATAGATGGGCGCGCACAACCGACAGGGTTTCATAAGATATATTGTCGGTGGTTGTGGATCGAGCAACTACCGGGTTGCTTTCACCTTGAATAGCCTTGACATGGAGGGGTTGCGTGTACTACATACCCCCGGATTCAGCGGCCGCTCCGATGCCGGAACATCAAATATTCCCCCCGCCGCATTTCCGCCCGACACCCACCGTGCGTCGCAATTCTTGCCAAATGCAAACCACGTCGCATACCCGCGCACTGTGTGATTCGCAGGAATTCGCGCTGGCGCATTATTGTACGAATCCCGCCAGCCTCCCCAAATCTCCCGGCCATTCAGCAGCGACCATGTCATGAAAAACGGCTGGAAACTCTTCCAGTCGTTCACATACTGCGCCTGACCACGGCCGATCTGGCTCAAATTCTGCAGACTGATCGTCTGCCACGCGCTCTTCCTGGCCTTCCCCAGCGCCGGCAGCAGAATCGCAATCAACAACGCAATGACAGCAATCACCACCAGCAGTTCAATAAGTGTGAACCCGCGCCGTTTTTCTGCACTTAAAAGAGCCATATCCATCCCCTTTATCTTGCAATTCCGCAAAAGCCCCAGAACTTCACGGCTGCCGCAAATCCGGGAACACCATCGAATACCGATCATTGTGGAACGCTCTCTTGATCGTCCCATCGGGATTATAGATATTCCCGCCATCGCCGCCGCCATACACCTCTAAGTAGGATGCGTGCCCATCAAAGAACAACATGCATGCCCTGCGTGCATCTCCATACCCGTTGATCTGTGCACGCCGTTGCGCATCCGTCAATCCGGTCTCTGGAACATTGATCACCACATCTGCATATTGATCATTCGCATACACCATCTGTGATGGCCTGAACGTATCCGCAACCTTCATACGTTCCATCCCGAACCTGAATGCATTTCGCCAATTGCCGCCGGTCACGCCCGAGCGGTTCACCTGTGTCAACCACGCAATCTGCGTGTGATACGAAGTCCCCACGTCGTCGTAACTGCTCACATTCAGCGTCGGCGCGGGGAACGTCCCAGCGCTCGGCCGCTGATATGTAATCTTGTCACTCGGATCCTTGCAGACCTCAATCTTGATCTTCGGCCGAGACACGCCCCACGAATTATTCAGCGTCCCCGGTCCCTCTAAATTGTCATATCCAATGTAAGGATTCAGCGGCCGATATGCCGCTGGCATGTCTATTTCGTTGTACGGCGCAGTCGCCCAATAGGGATCACAGTTCTTTCCAAACGAAAGCCACGTCGATATCCAGCCCGTTGTCGACTGGTTTGGCGGCAACCGTTCCCCGGCTCCTGCCCACACATACCTGCCGTTCACCTGCCCCCAGTTCGCAAACTGCGGCATGTAGCTTTTCCATTCATTCTGATATTGCCCCACGCCGCGCCCAATCTGACTCAAATTCTGCAGGCTCACCATCTGCCACGCGCTCTTCCTCGCCTTGCCCAGCGCAGGCAGCAAAATCGCAATCAACAACGCAATGACAGCAATTACCACCAGCAGTTCAATGAGTGTGAACCCGTTCCGCGTGCGTGTATTCCGAAGAGCCATGAAACTCCCCTTTCGAATTTTCGTACCGATCCAGCCGCCGACGAATGCCGGTCTTACCACTACCCCAACATTAGACCATAATTCAACGCGAATAGCAACTGCAGACCGCCGCAGCAATCTTCCCTCAAACCAGGTTTGCAATTCGTTCGCAGCCGCTACAACTGCTTATTGCCGCAGATCAGGAAAAACCAGCCAATATGAGTCATTCCCGTACGCCTGCTTCACCGTTCCATCCGGGTTGTAAATCCCCTGGTTATAGCCGCCGCCGCCCGGATACACCGTCAGATACTTCGCATGGCCATCATAGAAAAGCATGTTCGACTTGTTGGGATCGCCATACCCGTTCTTGATCGGATTCGCTGTTGCGCTCGCGAGGTTCACGACAATATCAGCATACTCATCGTTCGCATACACCATCTGACTGGGCCTGTACGTATCCGCAACCCTCATGCGCTCCATCCCAAACCTGTACGCCGGACCAAATCCACCGGAAGCAACCTGCAGCATCCACGCAATCTGGAACTGATACGACGATCCACAATCCTCATAGGCAGACATGTTGGTTCGGCTGCCTGCAGGGACCGCCGGATCATTTGCCGCCAGCGGCCATGACCGCTGATGCGTGATCTTGTCGCTCGGATCCTTACACACCATCATCTGGAACTTTGACCGATCGAATGTTGGGCCTAATCGGTTGTTTAGTTGATTGGGGACTTCAACCGAATCCGCGCCCAAGTACTGATTCAGCGGGCGCTCCGAGGCCGGAATATCAAACGGTCCGTTCGCCCAGTACGCATCGCAGTTCTTGCCAAATGCAAACCAGGTCGCCGTGGCATTTGATCCCTGATTCCGCGGCACGCGCTTTGTCCCACCAGCCCACAGCTCAGAACCGTTAGATGTTCCCCAGTTTGTAAAATATGGCATGTAGTTCTTATGCTCATTCTGATACTGCGCCACACCGCGACCAATCTGGCTCAAGTTCTGCAAACTCACAAGCTGCCACGCTGACTTCCTGGCCTTGCCAATCGCGGGTAACAGAATTGAAATCAATAGCGCGATGATCGCGATTACAACAAGCAGTTCGATCAATGTGAAGCCGCGGTCATGATGCCGATTGCTCTGACGTCTAAGAACCATGAAATACCCCTTTTCAAACACTGCCTGTCTATTACTTTCCGCGACGACCACTTTAATCACTTCTCGTCTATTAGACCACAATTCGAGCACAATAGCAAACGTCCTTATCTGGCTTGCCAGGACCCACAGACCAGAAGCGACGCACTCTAAAATAAACAAAAAAGAAAAAGGGGCCTTGCGGCCCCTCAATGTGCTTTCCAGGTCCTGATCAGATCATGGAGCAAAGATCATGTGATACGCATCGTTCACATAGGCCTGCTTTGGACGACCATTCGTGTCATACAGCACGCCCTGGCCACCACGCAACACCTTGATGTACACAGCGTGACCATCGTAGAACAACATGTTTGATTTTTCGATATCGCCGTAGCCGTTGACAATCACAGGCTCCGCAGGAGTGACTGCCACACCAGCGTTGATCACGAGATCGGCGGTCTCATCGTGCGCATACACCATCTTTGCTGGTTGGAACGTATCGCCAATGCGCATCTTTTCCATGCCCGCGCGGAATGCGTTCGAGAATGGCAACGCTGGTGGTCCAGCCATTGACTGGAAGAAGAATGCGAGCTGAGTCTGGTACGAGGTGCCAACATCGTCATAGCACGAAAGGTTCACAGGCGGATTCGCTGTGTTGTTTGCCAGCGGCCAGTTGCGCTGATGCCCAATCTTGTCGCTGGGGTCCTTGCAGACACCCATTTCAAACTTCGGGCGAGCGCCTGTTGGCGCAAACTTGTTGTTCAACGTCGGTGGTGGTTCAATGCTGTCTGCGCCAAGATACTGATTCAACGGGCGTTCAGATGCTGGAATATCAAAGAGTCCGCCAGCGTTGCCGCCCCAGAATCCATCACCAGAGCAGTTCTTGCCAAACGAGAACCATGTTGCAATCCCGGTCGCGTTGGCGGTAGATGGAACGCGAGTGGTCCCGCCGCCCCAGACCGACCGTCCATTGACTGCGCCGAAATTCGCGAAGAACGGAAGATAGTTCTTCCACTCATTCTGATACTGAGCAACGCCGCGGCCAATCTGGCTCAGGTTCTGCAGGCTGATCGTCTGCCACGCTGCTTTGCGTGCCCGGCCCAGGGCTGGAAGCAAAATCGAAATCAACAATGCGATGATCGCAATGACGACCAGCAGTTCAATCAGCGTAAAGCCGCGCCCTGAACTGCTTCGCTCCAAACGACCGTGCTTCCTCAATATTCCAAACATGTTTTCCCTTTCGTATTCGACTTCTTCCAGTTCCCTGAAAGTTCTATGGCCAAATTCCCAATCACCATTTCAATAACCCACGCATGATTCACATCACACACAAGGTCTAGTTCGTCCATTGCCTTTCACAAACTCCCGCAGTTGCCAGAACAGCTCTGCGCTCAAACTTCGCCGAATCTTCATATCGCTGCAACACACACGCAGCTTTCGAAAACTCTTCGCAGCGAACTCTGTACCGCATTGCCCGGGCTTCTTTCCGCCCGACATGCATACTAGAGCAGCTTTTCGCCTTCCCGTCAAGCCCCGCGGCCAAAACATAGGCCCCAGAACCCCGTCCGGGCTCTATAGCCGGACCCCACAAGATTCGCACCGCCATCGCGCGCGGATGCATGATTCTCTTAACCATACACCCATATATACGAGCCAAAACCACAGCCCGTATTACTTGATCCGCCTAATTCTTCCACAAAGCGCGAAATGTGCGCAACGAATAAGATCAAACACCATACTTGACAACCGCTACGTGTATGGTACCATACCGTATATGAACCTATCACACAATCAAACACCCGCTCTGCTATTTGCTTCCATTTCCCATTCTCCATTTTCAATTATCTATTGCTCCGTCCACTAACCAGATAACTCCCAAAGGTCCCGCCCGCGCAAACTCAGTTTCCTTGCCGCAAGCTATATAGATGATACCTTCAGAATAGGAAAACCCACCCATGTCAAGACACGCCGCCGCACACATGCGCTCGTCCCCCACTCTCTCACCCCTTGGGATCGACACCCTCGTTTTTGACTCAAAAACAAAAGATGCTCAGATGCTCACCAAAAAAGTGAGCACCTTTGAAAAAAGTGAGCACCTTTCGTTTTTGACCTAAAAACGAAAGATGATCAGATGATCATCAAAACAAATGATCACCTTTGAAATGAAATGATCACCTTTCAATTCTGACCCAAAAACGCCGCCCCCTCCTCCAAACGACTCATTCCCCTCCAACTCTCAAATCTGAAATCTCAAATCCTGCCTTTTAGAATGTTTCCCGCCTTCCTCCGCGTCCTCTTTCCGACCTCTTCCCCCTCTGCGTTAAATGACACCGTTCGCCGTTCCTGCAATCTTCTGCTTTCCCTAGTGCCAAGTGCCTAGTGCCCAGTGCCCGTATCCGCCCATGACAACTCCAAATGACGACATCCTCCGCGTGCGCGAAGCCAACCCCATCGAACGGGTCGTCGGCGAAGTCGTCAACTTGAAATCCAAAGGCCGCGAACTCGTCGGCCTCTGCCCGTTTCATGATGACCACAAACCGTCAATGAACGTCATCCCCGCAAAAGGCATCTTCCACTGCTTTGTCTGCGGCACCGGCGGCAACGTCTACACCTTCGTCCAGAAATACCACTCCATGGATTTCGGCGAAGCTATCCGCTACCTCGCTGAAAAAGCCAACATCAAACTCACTCCTTTCCGCCCGCGCGGCGGCGGTAGCGAGTCTCATGATTCAGATGGCCCACGCACCTCGCGCCAGGACCTCCTCTTCGCCAACGCCTTCGCCGCGAGCTTCTTCCAGAAAATCCTCAGTCTCGACCACGGCGCTGCCGCCCGAGCAGTCATCGAAAAACGTGGCATCTCTTCCGCTGCCGTCTCCGGCTTCGCCGTGGGCGCTGGTCCCGATCGCTGGGATGGTTTGCTCCTGGCGATTCAGGCCGCCAAGCTCGAGATTCAACCCTTCGTCGATGCGGGCCTGCTCAAACGCCGCGAGACCGGCGATGGCTACTACGACTCCTTCCGCAACCGCCTCATGTTCCCGATTCAGGACAAAACCGCGCGAGTCGTCGCATTTGGCGGCCGCATCATCAACCCCGACGACACCCCCAAATACCTCAACTCCCCCGAATCTCCTCTCTTCAACAAAGGCGCAACGCTCTACGCACTCCCCCAGGCCCGCGCCCTCGCCATGAAATCCCGCCGCATTGTTGTGGTTGAAGGCTACATGGATGTCATCGCCTGCCACCAGGCCGGTTTCACCAACGTCGTTGCCACACTCGGCACCGCGCTCACGATTCAACACGCCCGCGAACTTCGCCTCATCGCCGATGAAATCGTCCTGCTCTTTGACGGTGATGATGCGGGCCAGAAAGCCGCCGACCGCGCATTCGATGTCTTCTTCAAAGAATCCATCGATGTCTCGATCGCCACACTCGCACGCGTCACCGATGCCAAAGACCCCGATGAACTCCTGAAACGCGAAGGCGGCAAAGAACTCCTGACTCGCGCTCTCGCCGAATCAACTCCGCTCCTGAAGTATCGCTACCAGCGCCTTCGCGATCGCGTCAAAGGTGCCGGCCCCGCTGCACTCGAACGCGCACTCCGCGAAGACCTGGGCAAGCTCGCTGAACTCGGCTGGAACGATGCGCACCCAACCCGCAAGCAACTCATCCTCAAGCAGCTCGCCGAGGTGACCGGTCTTTCAACGCAGGCAATCCTCGCCGCCATGCCCAAAGGCCGCGATGCATCGCGCTTCCAGACCGCCGAGAGCCCAGTCGAAATTTCCGATCATGCCAGAACTTTCACCGCCGCCGAACACGTTCTCGGCTGCATCCTGAATTCCGGCAAGTTGTGGATTGAACTCAAACCCCTCGAACAAGATGGCCTGCTCCAGCGCGAATACAACTCGCAGTTCATCCGCCCCATCGTCGAGGCAATCCGCGACCTTGCCGAAGATGGTGACAACCCAGTTCTGGGGACTGTCCTCACCCACCTTCAGCAAACCGAATCTGCGCAGGCGGCGGTTTCACTCGCCCGCCGCGTAGAAATGCTGACTGATAACGACGCCGAACGCCTGGCCGCACTTTTCGCAGACACCCGCAAACGCCTCGCCGCCGAAACTCCAGCCGAAATCTCCGACGACCCCATGGAAAAAATAAAACAACTCCGCCAACAACGCCAAACAACCGGCAGAGACCCCAGGAGAACACCACGCCCCACCTGAATTTTCTTCCGGCTTACTTCCCCAGCCCGTAGGGCTGAAAGTAAGTAGCCGGGGGTGGAGCGCCTCGCGACACCCCCGGAAAGCAACAAAACCAACGCACCCTGAAGGGGTGCAACAATCAAACCCAACACACAAACCACATTCCCCCAAATCAAACCGCCCCGCACCTTGAAAAACGATCTGAAAATTAAATGGCTTCTCACGCGGAGCGTGGGAACAATACCGGTAGTCACGGATGGCTCGTTCTGGGTTGCTCAGGCAGGATCGCCTGGCACAAATAGTTGAAGGACGGTTCGCATGGTCTGTAACAGCGAACTGCAAAAGTTCAGGAGTCGAACGTGATTCAAGACCTTCACCCGGCATTACGAGACCTCTTCGACCACGCGCGCGAGCGCGGCTGGCTCAGCTACGAAGAGCTCAACAACACACTCCCGGATGAAATGGTCGACCCCGACCGCATTCATGAACTGCTCGTCGCCCTCGATCGCGTTGGCCTCGACCTCGTCGATGAACTCGAATTCCGTGCCCGCCTCCGCAAACTTGAATTGCCCGCCCAGCCGGCTGATCTCACCGTCGCCGCCGGCCAGGCCCTCGTTCTCAACGCGCCCCCGATCGATATCGAAGCAACGCTCGCGATTCTCCCCAAGCCATCCCGCGCCATGAGCGTCGCCGGTGGCGAAAAACGCAACGGTGATCTCACCAAAGCCTTCCACCGCATGAACGGCCTCAGCGATGGCAAGGGCGAGAACGGTGAGAAAATCGAAATCGCAATTGAGATCGATGAAGATGAAGAAGCACTCAGGCGCGACTTGGCCGAAGTCGCTGAAGAAACGCACGCACGCCGCATAGATGACCCAGTCCGGATGTATCTCTCGCAGATGGGTTCCATCCCGCTCTTGACTCGCGAAGAAGAAGTCCGCCTCGCCAAGAAAATCGAAACCTGCCGGATGATCTTCCGCCGCCGCTGTCTTGAAAACGACTACGTGGTGAGTCAGGTTGTCGAGATTCTCCGCTCGGTCCAAAGCGGCGAACTTCCCTTCGATCGCACCATGCGGATTTCAACCGCCGAACCAAATCACAAAGAAAAACTCGCCCGCCGCATTCCATCCAACCTCCCCACCATCGACAAGCTCCTTGTCCTCAATCGTCAGGATTGGGAAGCGATGGAAACCGCCCGTAAAGATGGCCGCGAAGCCGATGCGCATCGCTTCCGCGCCACCATCGCCTCGCGCCGCCACCACATCGCAGCGCTCACCGAAGAACTCTGCATCCGCACCGGCCGCATCATCCCGCTCATGCGCAAGCTCCGCAGCGTCAATAAGAAAATGAACGAGCTGACGCACGAACTCGCCCGCGCAGCTAAAAATCCCAAGCGTTACGACGCCGACGATGTCGCAGTGATGCGTGAAGAGCTTGATGGTCTCCGCGCCCTGGTCATGGAAGAACCCGCAGGTCTTTCCCAGTACGTCAAACAGCTCAACGTTGTCTTCTGGGAATATGAACAGGCCAAACGCGACCTCTCCGGCGGCAACCTTCGCCTCGTTGTCTCAATCGCAAAGAAGTACCGCAACCGCGGGCTTTCATTCCTGGATGTGATTCAGGAAGGTAACACCGGCCTCATGCGCGCGGTCGACAAATACGAGTACAAACGCGGCTACAAGTTCAGCACCTACGCCACATGGTGGATCCGCCAGGCCATCACCCGCGCCATCGCGGACCAGGCGCGCACCATCCGCATCCCGGTGCATATGATCGAGACCATCAACAAGCTTATCCGCACCTCGCGCTACCTGGTGCAGGAGCTTGGCCGCGACCCGTCGCCCGAGGAGATCGCCGAGCGCATGGACTACCCGGTGGAGAAGGTCAAGAAGGTGCTCA